>NZ_SLXV01000004.1 GCF_004341445.1 Baia soyae | reverse complement strand
AAAGCTATCCCTCCATGTAGTCGATTCTATATAATTAGAATTCGACAAAAAAGACCGCAAACCTTGTCTATAAAATAGACTTTGTCTGCGGTCTGAAAGGAGTGACTGTAGTCATATGGTCACTCCTTTTTCCTTTATTTACAATAATCAGGGAATTCTTGCGTGAATGTCTGTGTAACTTGGGCATACTCTTCATCTGGAATTTCGTTGATTTGTTGATCATGAATATAGAAAAAATACAGGTCTTCAGAAGGATCGTAGGGATTGTAGTACATACCAACTAACTGATCGTGATAGAGGAAAGTGGCTCCTAAGAGGGTAGCTAAGGTTCCGGTTTCGGTATGTAATACTTGAAAAAAGATAGGAAGTATTTCATCAAAGACATGTTCTTGGTACATTTCTCCTGGATCGAGAAGAGTTAGATTTTCTCCTTCTTCTTTTATAACGAGGTAAAGATGCTTCCGGTGGTCTTTTTCCCATAAGAGGAGTAAGTGTTTTACATTTCGATGGATAAATAAATACTGTTCACGAGTTTGAAAGTGTATATTCAAGTGGAACCTCCTATACTAAGATTACCGTGATGGGATTTTCAATTGGCCATTCCCCATTTTCGAGGGTAACAAACCATGGTATACTTATCAATGGTCTTGACGGAGCGAAAGGAGGTAATTCAATATGGGTTCCCAAGTTCATCAAAGCCACTATGAAGTTGAAAATAGTGAGTATGATTTTGATGATTTCATGATAAGCGCCTCTGTTGTAGGTGGTTTATTTTTCGTCATTTTCATAGGTGCTACAGTGATGCAATTGCTTTGGAGATAGGAAATAATTACAGGTTCAGGGTATCGGCCAGATGCCCTGAATTCTCTTGGCAACGCTTTCGGCATGAGCTATACTGGCAAAAGAGCCAGTGATGTACGGTTCGCAGTTTGTTTGAGAAACTACATAAATAAGTTATCTAAACAGTTTGGCTGTAATGATTAGACTGGGGGATCGGGTATGAATGTACATGAGTACCAAGGTAAGCAATTACTAAAAAAATATGGAGCCATTGTCCCAAATGGCCATGTTGCATTTAATGCAGATGAAGCAGTAGAAACTGCTGAAAAATTAGGTGGCAAGCTTTGGGTTGTAAAAGCACAAATCCATGCAGGCGGACGCGGAAAAGCAGGTGGCGTGAAGCTAGCTCGTAGCCTTGATGAAGTTCGTGCTTATGCGAATGAATTGCTAGGTAAAATTTTGGTTACTCACCAAACTGGACCAGAAGGCAAAGAAATAAAACGCCTCTTGATTGAAGAAGGTTGTCCGATCGAAAAGGAATACTATATCGGTGTGGTCATTGATCGCTCTAGCAATGCCGTTGTGATGATGGGTTCTGAAGAAGGCGGTACGGAGATTGAAGAGGTGGCTGAGAAGACACCAGAAAAGATCTTTAAAGAAGTAATCGATCCTGCCGTTGGGATGTCACCATTCCAAGCTCGTCGTTTAGCATATAACATCAATATCCCAAAAGATAAAGTAAATCAAGCAGCGAAATTTATGCTTGGCCTATACGAAGCATTTGTATCAAACGACTGCTCTCTTGCTGAAATTAACCCTCTCGTAACGACTAGTGATGGTAGAGTAATGGCGCTTGATGCAAAATTAAACTTTGATTCAAATGCACTATACCGTCATAAAGACATCCTAGAACTTCGTGATTTGAACGAAGAAGATCCAAAAGAGATCGAAGCGTCTAAATTCGACTTGAGCTACATTGCATTGGATGGAAACATCGGTTGCATGGTAAACGGCGCAGGTTTAGCGATGGCGACGATGGATATCATCAAACATTATAGTGGCGATCCAGCTAACTTCCTCGATGTAGGTGGCGGTGCTACAGCAGAAAAGGTTACCGAGGCCTTTAAAATCATTCTTTCGGATGAAAAAGTAAAAGGAATCTTTATCAATATCTTTGGTGGAATTATGAAGTGTGATGTAATCGCTGAGGGTGTTGTGGAAGCAGTGAAACAAGTAAACCTAAGTGTTCCACTTGTTGTTCGCTTGGAAGGTACCAACGTTGATCTTGGTAAGAAAATCTTGAATGATTCGGGTCTACCGATCGTAGCGGCTGACTCCATGGCAGACGGAGCTCAAAAAATCGTTCAACTCGTAGCACAAGCCTAATAGATAAGTAGCAGAGGAAAGGTGGATTTCCGTGAGTATTTTTGTAAATAAAGATACAAAGGTCATTACCCAAGGGATTACAGGAGCAACTGGTTTATTCCATACCAAACAAGCGGTTGAGTATGGCACGAACATCGTAGGTGGCGTAACTCCTGGTAAAGGTGGAACAGAGGTAGAGGGCATCCCAGTATTTAATACTGTACAGGAAGCTGTTAAAGCTACAGGAGCAACTGCATCAGCCATTTACGTAGCAGCTCCATTTGCCGCAGATGCGATTATGGAGGCGGTAGATGCAGGTCTTGACTTGGTCGTATGTATCACAGAAGGAATTCCAGTACTCGACATGGTAAAGGTTCGCCGTTACATGGAAGGGAAGAAAACCCGTCTGATCGGTCCGAACTGTCCAGGCGTTATCACACCAGATGAGTGTAAAATCGGTATTATGCCAGGCTACATTCATTTGAAAGGGAATGTGGGAATCGTATCCCGTTCCGGTACGTTGACTTATGAAGCGGTTCACCAATTGACTACTCGTAATATTGGACAATCTACAGCGGTTGGAATCGGTGGAGACCCCATCAATGGAACGGATTTCATCGATGTGTTGAAAGAATTCAATGCAGATCCAGAAACCGAAGCGGTTATCATGATTGGTGAGATCGGTGGAACAGCTGAGGAAGAGGCTGCTGAATGGATCAAGGCAAATATGACCAAACCAGTAGTCGGATTCATTGGCGGACAAACTGCACCAGAAGGAAAGCGTATGGGTCATGCGGGCGCGATTATCTCTGGCGGAAAAGGAACAGCTGCTGAAAAAATCGCTACTTTAGAAGCTTGTGGTGTGGGGGTCGCTCCTACTCCGGCAGTAATCGGTGAAACGTTGGTTAAGGTTCTCGAAGGAAAAGGCATTTTAGATAACTTCATCGTAAAGAAATAACATCTGCTTTTCTAAGAAGACCTGCTTAAGCAAGCTAGGTCTTCTTTTTTTATAGAAATGGATGAAGGGAACGTGTAAAGATGAAGGATGTTAGTGGACTAATCGGTTTACACCGGATTTTGGGAGCAGGATGGCACTTGATTGATAAACTCGTACGAGTCGGCTGGACTCCTGATCAAGATGTCATACCGTATTTGGATATGATAAAAGATCAGAGGGTTCCAGCTAGTACATATCAGCGTATTAAGCAAACGTGGAATCAAGAGTGGAGTAAGCGAGTGATCGCAGAACTGCGAATGAAACGAATTGAAGTTATGACTGTATACGATGCTGACTATCCCGAACTCTTACGCGAAATCCCGCAACCTCCTTGGGTTTTGTATCTACGAGGAGATCGTCAATTAGCAAATGAGACTTGTTTTGCGATGGTGGGGACACGGAAGCCGACCCCCTATGGGAGAAAAATCACAAAGCAATTGGCCGAGCAGTTTGTACAAGCTGGCTTAACAGTAGTAAGTGGAATGGCTACCGGAATTGATGGGGATGCTCATCATGCTACCTTAGAGTCTGGCGGGAAGACGATTGCAGTGCTAGGAACCGGAATTGATGTGGTATATCCCAAAAATCATGTCAGGTTATATGAAAAGATCGTCCAAAAGGGCTTGGTCCTATCAGAATCACCCCCTGGTACAGGAGCAAATCCCGGACTATTCCCACAACGGAATCGGATTATTAGTGGATTAAGTTTGGGAACGGTTGTGGTAGAAGCCGCAGAGCGTAGTGGATCGTTGATTACAGCTGAATGTAGTATGGAGCAAGGCCGAGAGGTCTTTGCGGTTCCTGGACCAGCTACATCTGAGCAGAGTGGAGGGACGATCCAGCTCATTCAACAAGGTGCGAAATGCATTCGGCATATTGGAGATGTGTTGGAAGAGTATGCGCAATTTGCAACAGCTGTTACAATGGAGCGAAATCTTGTTGGGCTAAAAAAAGAGAAGGACCAGCTACGATCACTAACTGAATATGAAAAAATACTCTATCGAGAGCTTTCGAATGAGCCAATTTCTCTGCAAAGATTAATGGATGAAGTGGGGCAAGTCCTGTCCATCTCACAGGTTCATCCTGCTCTCATCATGTTGGAAATGAAACAGTTAATCCAGCAGTTGCCGGGAAATCGATATATTCGAATCTAGGTCAAAAAAGTTGCTTTTTGTTTTTACCATCTGGTATGGTAACAATTATGAGCTTGAAAACAGGGTTTATAACCTAAAGAGGGGGACGCAGGGTGGCAGATTCATTAGTAATTGTAGAGTCTCCTGCCAAAGCCAAGACGATCAGTAAATATCTGGGTAAAAATTATATTGTGAAAGCTTCCATGGGACATGTACGGGATTTACCAAAAAGTCAATTGGGAGTAGATGTGGAAAATAATTTTGAACCCAAATATATCACCGTTCGGGGAAAAGGAGATCTGCTGAAAGATCTTCGTGATGCGAGTAAAAAAGTAAAAAAAATCTATCTCGCAGCTGACCCGGATCGTGAAGGAGAAGCGATTGCATGGCATCTCGCTCATTACTTGAAAGTTGCTTTGGATGAGGAATGTCGAGTGGTATTTAATGAAATTACCAAACAAGCAGTGAAAGAAGCATTTAAGAAACCTAGAAAAATCAATATGGATCTGGTGAATGCACAACAAGCTCGCCGAGTGTTAGATCGATTAGTCGGGTACGGGATTAGTCCGCTCTTGTGGAAGAAAGTTCGAAAGGGCCTTTCTGCTGGACGTGTACAGTCGGTAGCAGTCAAATTGGTTTTGGATCGTGAAAAGGAGATTCGTTCCTTTGTACCCGAAGAGTATTGGACCGTAACGGCACACCTGTTGGCGGAGAAAGATGAACCATTTGCAGCGAAGTTTTATGGATATGGAAAAAAGAAAGTGGAACTAAAGTCAGATCAAGAAGTAAATGAATTACTTGATTCCATAAAAGGAAAGCGCTTTACTGTGGAAGAAGTAAAGAAGACAGATCGAAAACGGAATCCTTCCCTTCCTTTTATCACAAGTACTTTGCAACAAGAAGCTGCGCGCAAATGTAACTTTCGCGCTCAAAAGACCATGTCTATTGCCCAACAGTTGTATGAAGGAATTGATCTGGGTAAAAAGCAGGGGACTGTGGGCTTGATTACGTATATGCGCACGGATTCAACACGGATTTCACCCACTGCGCAAGATGAAGCAAAGCAATACATTACGGATCAATTTGGCTCGTCTTACTTGCCAAGTTCACCACGCGTCACGAAGAGTAAATCAGGAGCACAAGATGCACACGAAGCCATTCGTCCGTCATCGGTTTTTCGTACTCCAGACGATTTAAAAGGCTCTCTATCCCGCGACCAATATCGTCTTTATAAATTAATCTGGGAGCGTTTTGTCGCAAGTCAGATGGCTTCTGCTGTGATGGATGTGATTACCGCAGACCTACGAGCTGGAGATGCTTTATTCCGTGCTACGGGCTCTAAGGTGAAGTTTCCTGGATTTATGAAAGTATACATAGAGGGCACGGACGATAAGAAGAAAGAAAAAGAAGATGATGATGTTGTGATTCCGCCGCTTGAGCCGGGTCAAGTGGTTAAGAAGAAGAAAATTGATCCGAAACAACATTTTACACAGCCACCACCACGTTACACAGAGGCTAGATTGGTCCGAGCATTAGAAGAGAATGGAATTGGACGACCGAGTACGTATGCGCCTACGCTGGATACGATTCAAAAGCGTGGCTATGTTTTACTAGAGGAGAAGAAGTTTGTTCCTTCTGAGCTGGGTGAGATTGTCATTGAGATGATCAGCGAGTTTTTCCCTGAGGTTCTCAATATCGAGTTTACAGCTAATATGGAGCAAGATTTAGACCTCGTAGGAGACGGCGAGATTGACTGGGTTGCCATTTTAGATCGATTCTATGAAAAGTTTCGAGAGCGTTTAACATTCGCAGAATCGGAGATGGCAGAAGTAGAGTTGCAGGATGAGGTCTCAGATGAAGAGTGTGAGAAATGTGGTCGCTTAATGGTTTACAAACATGGTCGATTCGGTAAGTTTTTGGCTTGCCCAGGATTCCCAGATTGCCGGAATGCGAAGCCCATTTTAAAATCAACAGGAGTTGTTTGTCCGACTTGCAAACAAGGGGAAGTAGTAGAGAGAAAGAGTAAGAAATCTCGTGTGTTCTTTGGTTGTAGTCGATATCCTGATTGTGATTTTGTTTCGTGGGATCGTCCGGTTAGCCGTCCTTGCCCAAGATGCCAAGGTTTGATGGTTGAGAAGAAGAAAAAGAAAGAATCGATGCTAGTTTGTACGGAATGCCATTACGAAGAAGAGAAGAATTAGGGAATAACGACACAGGCTAGTAATAAACATCTTGGAGGGAGAAAGAAACCCATGCAGAAAGTAACAGTAGTAGGGGCAGGTCTTGCAGGAAGTGAGGCTGCATGGCAGATTGCTCAGCGGGGAGTACCTGTTCGTTTGATTGAGATGCGTCCTGTCAAACGGACTCCCGTACATCGCGGGGATCAGTTTGCTGAGTTAGTTTGCAGTAACTCTCTACGCGCAGCCGGATTAACAAATGCGGTAGGTATTTTAAAAGAGGAAATGCGTCAGTTCAACTCGCTCATTATGAAAGCGGCAGACAAACATGCCGTACCAGCAGGGGGCGCTTTAGCTGTAGATAGAGAAAATTTCTCGGAAGAAATTACGCGGACCTTGCATGAGCATCCCATGATTGAAGTGATCAAGGAAGAGGTAACGTCTATTCCAGAAGGTCCAACAGTGATCGCTACGGGTCCGCTTACATCGGCAATGCTTTCGGAGCAGTTAAAGAATCTTACAGGTGAAGAATACCTATACTTCTATGATGCAGCCGCTCCGATTGTGGAGAAAGAAAGTATCGATATGAATAAAGTCTTTCTTGCTTCTCGTTACGACAAAGGCGAGGCGGCCTACCTCAATTGTCCGATGAATGAAGAAGAGTTTAATCGTTTCTACGATGCCTTAGTGGAGGCGGAGGTAGCTCCTTTAAAAGAGTTTGAGAAGGAGATTTACTTTGAAGGCTGTATGCCTGTTGAAGTGATGGCGAAGCGTGGCAGGAAAACATTGCTATTTGGTCCTATGAAACCAGTAGGATTAAATGATCCACATACAGGGAAACGTCCTTATGCAGTAGTCCAATTACGTCAAGATAATTCAGCAGGCACTCTCTTTAATTTGGTTGGCTTTCAAACACATTTAAAGTGGGGGCCTCAAAAAGAAGTGATCCAGCTGATACCGGGATTGGAAAATGCAGAGATCGTTCGATATGGAGTTATGCATCGGAACACGTTTATTAACTCTCCAAAAGTTCTACATTCGACCTATCAATTCCGAAATCGGGAAGATCTGTTCTTTGCTGGGCAGATGACAGGCGTGGAGGGATACGTGGAGTCAGCTGCTTCTGGTCTACTTGCTGGAATCAATGCGGCCCGTCTGATACAGGAAAAAGAGTTACTCACTCCGCCTGCGACTACAGCCATCGGTAGCCTAGCGCACTACATAACCACAGCCGATTCAAAACACTTCCAGCCGATGAATGCCAATTTTGGCTTATTTACCGAGCTACCCGAAAGAATCCGCTCTAAAAAAGAGCGTGCTGAGAAGTATGCAGAGATTGCGTTAAACGAGATTAGAGCTTTTGCTACGAATGTAAATGAATCATAAATAGCTAGTCCACAAACAAGCTTTATGGGAATCGAGAATCCGAAAGGATGTAAAAAAACATGGAACAATTTCATGCTACGACGATATTTGCCATTCGTCATAATGGGGAAGCAGCCATTGCCGGTGATGGACAAGTGACATTTGGTAATCAGATGATTATGAAACATGGAGCTAAAAAAGTTCGTCATCTTTATAAAGGAAAAGTACTCGCAGGCTTTGCTGGTTCCGTAGCAGATGCGATTACTCTCTTCGAAAAATTTGAAGGGCGTCTAGAAGAGTTTCATGGGAATATTGCCAGAGCTGCTGTGGAATTGGCCAAAGAATGGCGTATGGATAAGGTGTTACGTAATCTAGAGGCTATGTTAATTGTACTAAATAAAGATCAAATATTACTGGTTTCTGGTAATGGGGAAGTGATCGAACCAGATGATGATGTTTTAGCAATAGGCTCGGGTGGAAGCTTTGCCTTGTCAGCTGGTCGTGCGTTAAAGCGTCATGCTACTCATATGAATGCGAAAGAAATTGCTCACGCAGCTCTAACAATTGCCAGTGAAGTTTGTGTCTTTACGAATAGCAACATCACCGTGGAAGAGGTGTAGTGGATGTCAGTGACCGAACGAAACCAGAAAGAAAGCTGGACTCCCAAGCAAATCGTCGAACAACTAGATAAACACATCATCGGGCAGACAGAAGCAAAACGTTCTGTAGCAATTGCCTTGCGTAACCGCTATCGCCGTAGCCTGCTAACGGAAGAGATGCGAGATGAAATTGTACCAAAAAATATCTTAATGATGGGTCCTACTGGTGTAGGAAAAACAGAGATTGCCCGTCGTCTTGCTAAGTTGGTAGGAGCCCCTTTTGTAAAATTAGAAGCGACTAAATTTACTGAAGTTGGCTATGTGGGTCGAGATGTGGAATCCATGATCCGCGACTTGGTAGAAGTGGGCATTCGCATGGTGAAGGGCGAACGTCTTGAACTGGTAAAAGAGCGAGCAGGGCAACTGGCCAATGAACGGATTGTAGAACTGCTTGTCCCAGAGAAGAAAAGTGATGCTGGATTTAAAAACCCTTTGGAGATGTTCTTCTCTGGCAATAACCAAAATGAGCAATCTTCTCAAACTAACTCTACGGAAAAAAATCGTGTACTCCAAAAGCGTCGTGATATACAAGCAAAGCTTGAGCGTGGAGAATTGGAAGAGCAGATGATTGAGATTCAGGTAGAGGAACAGATGTCTCCAATGCTTGATATGTTTGCAGGTGCTGGTGGCGATCAAATGGGGATGAATATGCAAGAAATGTTAGGCCAATTCATGCCCAAGAAGAAGAAAAAGCGTCGTCTTTCGGTAAAAGAGGCGAGAGAGGTACTGACTCAAGAGGAAGGTCAAAAGTTGATTGATATGGACCAAGTGGTTCAAGATGCGTTGGATCGTGTGGAGCAATCAGGGATTATCTTTCTTGATGAGATTGATAAGGTTGCTGGCAAAGATCAACGTGGCCCAGATGTTTCCCGCGAAGGAGTTCAACGCGATATTCTCCCGATCGTGGAAGGATCGACCGTACAAACCAAATATGGCCCAGTTAAAACGGATTATATTTTATTCATCGCGGCAGGCGCTTTCCACGTATCAAAGCCATCTGATCTCATTCCCGAGCTACAGGGGCGTTTTCCGATTCGGGTAGAATTAAAAGATCTAACTGCTGATGACTTTGTTTGTATCCTGACAGAGCCGAAAAATGCTTTGATCAAACAGTACACAGCCTTGCTAGAAACAGAAAATATCCGCGTTAGTTTTACCGATGAAGCAATTCATGAAATTGCAAAACTAGCACAACATGTGAACTCTACTACCGAAAACATTGGTGCTAGACGCTTGCACACCATCTTGGAGCGTTTACTCGAGGAGCTTTCTTTCGAAGCACCCGATATTTATCTTGAAGAAATTTCCATCACACCCAAGTATGTACAAGATCGCTTAGGATCGATTGCCGAGGATCGAGATTTATCTCAGTATATCCTTTAATTCACTTCGGAACTTATTTTATCTGGACCATAGCTTGCAAGAACCCCCACTTCGTGGTATAGTCATCATTGGTGTAAAAACACACACGTTGAAGTAGGAGTTAGTGGTGCCCTAAGTGGTTTCTGGCTCTTTTGATCTTCAGCGGAGGTATAAAAACCAAGGAGGAAACAAACATGGCAGTAGTATCAATGAAGCAACTACTCGAAGCAGGTGTACACTTCGGTCACCAAACACGTCGTTGGAACCCGAAGATGTCAAAATTTATCTTTACAGAACGTAACGGGATCTACATCATCGATCTTCAAAAAACCGTTAAAATGATGGAACAAGCATATGCTGGCGTTCGTGATATCGCAGCAAATGGTGGTACTGTACTTTTCGTAGGTACCAAAAAACAAGCACAAGAAGCGGTAAAAGAAGAAGCGATTCGTGCAGGTCAATACTTTGTAAATCATCGTTGGTTGGGTGGAACTCTTACTAACTTCGGAACAATCCGTAAACGTATCGACCGTCTTCATGAGTTAGAGCGCATGGAAGAAGACGGTACTTTCGAAGTACTTCCTAAAAAAGAAGTTGTATTACTGAAAAAAGAACATGAGAAATTAGAAAAATTCCTCGGCGGAATCAAACATATGAAGAAATTGCCAGATGCAATCTTCATCGTTGATCCACGTAAAGAGCGTATCGCAGTTGCGGAAGCTCGTAAATTGAACATCCCAATCGTTTCGATCGTAGATACTAACTGTGATCCAGATGAAGTGGATTTCATTATCCCAGGTAACGACGATGCGATTCGTGCAGTTCGTTTGTTCACTGGTAAAATCGCCGATGCGATCATCGAAGCGCGTCAAGGCGAAGATCAAGGTACAGAAGAAGTAGCCGCAGTAGCAGCTGAGTAATCGAGAATCAAAAAATGGGGTGGCTTGGCTAGTCCTTGCCTCCTCTTTTTCATAAAAGAAAAGAAAAATTTTCTATACATAAGGAGGACGATTCATCATGGCAATTACAGCAGCTATGGTAAAAGAACTGCGTGAAAAGACAGGCGCAGGGATGATGGATTGTAAGAAAGCATTAAACGAAACCGAAGGTAACATGGAAAAAGCAATGGAATATCTTCGTGAAAAAGGAATTGCCAATGCTGATAAAAAAGCAGGTCGTATCGCAGCTGAAGGTGTAGTAGAATCCTACATCCACGGTGGCGGCCGCATTGGTGTGCTTGTAGAAGTAAACTGTGAAACTGACTTCGTTGCAAAAACGGACGAGTTCAAAAGCTTCGTAAAAGATGTTGCTATGCAAATCGCTGCGATGAACCCACAGTATGTACGTCGTGATGAAGTTCCTGGTGACGAAGTAGAAAAAGAGCGTCAAATCCTTCGCCAACAAGCGCTTCAAGAGGGAAAGCCAGAGGCAATCGTTGATAAAATGGTAGAAGGTCGTCTAACCAAACACTTTAAAGATATCTGCTTGATGGATCAAGTGTTTGTAAAAGATGGCGAAAAAACGATTGAGCAAATGGTAAAAGAGCAAATTGCACGTATTGGTGAAAACATCTCGATTCGCCGTTTTGTTCGTTATGAACTTGGCGAAGGTCTTGAAAAGCGCGAGGATAATTTCGTAGAAGAAGTTATGTCTCAAGTCAATAAAGGCTAATGACAGATGTATAGGGAACACTTACCTAATGTGTTCCCTTTTTTTGCAAGCACAAGGAGAATGGAGGCATCATCATATGAGTACTCCCAAATACAGACGGGTAATTTTAAAGTTAAGTGGAGAAGCGCTTGCTGGTGAGCAGGGATATGGTTTAGATGCCAAAGTGCTTTCGTCTATCGCATCTCAAATCAAAGAAGTGGTAGAATTAGGAGTAGAAGTAGCGGTTGTAGTTGGGGGTGGAAACATCTGGAGAGGAATCTCTGGTGCCGAGTCAGGCATGGACCGTGCAACTGCTGACTATATGGGGATGCTGGCAACTGTGATGAATTCACTAGCACTGCAAGATGCACTTGAAGCTCAAGGACTTCCAACTCGGGTCCAATCAGCTATTGAGATGCGTCAAGTAGCGGAGCCATATATTCGTCGTCGGGCGATTCGCCATTTAGAAAAAGGGCGCGTGGTGATCTTTGGAGCAGGATTGGGTAACCCGTTCTTCTCTACGGATACGAATGCGGCGCTTCGTGCGGCAGAAATCGAAGCAGAGATGATCCTAATGGCGAAAAATAATGTGGATGGTGTATATAATGCAGATCCTCGTTATCACCCCGATGCGGTTAAGTATGAGTCACTTACATACCTAGATATCGTGAACCAAGGCCTCGCTGTGATGGATTCAACTGCGTCTACCTTGTGTATGGAAAATGAAATTCCATTAATCGTGTTTAATCTCTCTGAAGAAGGAAATATTCGTCGTGTCATTCTGGGTGAAATGATTGGTACGGTTGTAAAGGGGAGCAATTAATAAATGGTGAATCAAGTACAAAAGCAAGCAGAAGAAAAAATGGATAAAGCGATTCAAGTGCTTAAGAAAGATTTGATGACACTTCGAGCGGGACGTGCAAATCCAGCAATTTTAGACAAAGTTATCGTAGAATACTACGGTAGCGAGACGCCTTTAAATCAATTAGCAAACATCTCAGTTCCAGATCCACGCTCTTTGGTTATTCAGCCATGGGATAAAACCGCATTGGCTGAGATCGAGCGCTCTATCTTGAAATCGGAGCTTGGACTTACTCCAAACAATGATGGAAACATTATTCGCATCAACATTCCTGCATTGACTCAAGAGCGTCGTGCTGAATTGGTGAAATTAGCTCGTAAGATGGGTGAAGAAACCAAAGTTGCGATTCGTAATGTGCGACGTGATGCAAATGATGACGTCAAAAAGCTAGAAAAAAATGGTGAAGTTCCAGAAGACGCGGCTCGTCGTAGCTCAGAGGACATTCAAAAATTGACAGATCGTTTTATCAAAGAAACAGACGCTGTCGTAGCTTCGAAAGAGAAAGAAGTTACCGAAATCTAATCGATCTGGGTGTTACCCCTTCAGTCCCCTGAGGGGGTTTTTATGCTATGATGATGAGAAAAAGAGCTTGCCGGCGGAGGAGAACATATGCTAGAAACGATTAAGCGCTGGATGGGATCTGCTGAAAATAAAGGGGAACTAACCCTTGAGCAATTAACAAAAGAAGTTCGTAAGAATCCGATTCCTCGTCACATTGGTTTCATAATGGACGGTAATGGTCGTTGGGCTAAAAAACGAGGACTTCCTCGAACAGCGGGTCATTTGGCCGGAATGAAAAGGGTACGTGAAATCATTCGTTCTGCTGATGAGATTGGAATCGAGGCGATTACTCTTTACTCTTTTTCAACTGAGAACTGGAAACGTCCGAAAGAAGAGGTCGAGTATTTAATGAAGTTGCCGATCGAGTTTTTGAAGTCTGATCTTCAAGAATTAATCGATCGCAATGTTCGTGTTCAAATGCTAGGAGGGAAAGAAGAGACTCCTACGTCTACCTACCAAGCCCTTGTTGAGTTTGAAGAGAAAACGAAAGACAATACTGGTCTTATATTAAATTTTGCTATTAATTATGGTTCTCGTGACGAGATTCTTCAAGCGATTCGAGAGATTATAGATGAAGTGCAAAACGGCAATATTGATAAAGAGCAAATAGATGAACAAGTAGTGAATCAGCATCTGCTTACCCGTGGCTTGCCAGATCCAGATCTCGTGATACGTACGAGCGGAGAGATGAGGATCAGTAACTTCTTATTATGGCAAATTGCTTATAGTGAACTTTGGTTTACGGAAGCACTGTGGCCTGATTTTGGCAAAGAAGCTTTCTATCAAGCAATCTATGACTTCCAGAACCGCAGTCGGCGCTACGGGGCAGTTTGATCAAACAAGGAGAACGCCAATGAAACAACGTGTAATAACAGGAGTCTTAGGAGCGGGTGCGTACCTTGCCCTATTATTCTTAGGAGCATCGTGGTACTCGGGACTACTAGCAGTACTCGCTACCCTTAGCTTTCTTGAATTTGGACAGATGAAGTTAGGTCAGTGGAAGGGCCCGCATGTACTATTAGGACTTTTATTAGTTTGGTCTATCTTATGGAATAGTGTATCTGTTTTTCTAAAAATTCCTGTCCCTTCCATTTTAACGTTTCCTAATCTATGGTTGCTAGGAATTGTCCTCTTTTTTGTTTTGATTGTGTTAAGTAAGAATAAGGTTACGATTGATCACATTGCGTATCTATCGTTAGGTGCGCTTTATATTGGATATGGATTTGCCATTATGATCGAAACGATTTGGCAAAAAAATGGACTTGCCTTAACGTTGATGGTTCTATTTACTACATGGGCAAGTGATTCAGGTGCCTATTTTGTGGGAAAACGATTTGGTAAACGTAAATTGTGGCCTGCCATCAGCCCGAATAAAACGATTGAAGGTTCTCTCGGTGGTGTTTTGGTCGGTACTTTGTTAACCCTAGTAATCGGCTTGTGCTATGATCTTGGTCAAATTCCCACTCTGATTGGATTAGGTATTATTATTTCTTTCGTTGGCCAGTTTGGGGATTTGGTTGAATCAGCTATTAAGAGAACCACGGGTGTGAAAGACTCAGGCAATATATTACCTGGGCATGGAGGAGTATTTGACCGATTTGATAGTCTGATTTTCACCTTCATTATCTTACGATTGATCGAGGTCTTATAACGAAAGAGGGGTCTGTGGTATGTCAGAAAAACTAGCAATACTTGGTTCTACAGGCTCTATTGGGACTAGTACACTAGAAGTAGTACGTGGACAACGTGAGGAGTTTGAAGTAATTTCTCTTTCAGCAGGATCAAATGTAGAGTTAATGATTAAGCAAATTCGTGAATTTCATCCGAAAGTCGTTTCGATGGCTTCTCGTGAGGCAGCGGAGCGTGTTCAAGCAGAAGTAGGGCCCTATGTACAAGTACTCTGGGGAGAGGAAGGGTTGCTTGAAGTGGCTACCCATCCAGAGGCAACTTATTTGGTATCTGCTTTGGTTGGTAGTCAAGGACTACGCCCTACCTTAGCCGCGATACAAGCAGGGAAAAAGATCGGTCTTGCTAATAAAGAAACACTTGTAACGGCTGGACACATTGTAACGACAGAAGCCCAGAAAGCAAATGTTCCTCTGTTGCCCATTGATAGCGAACATTCTGCTATTTTTCAGTGTTTAAATGGGGAGAGTATGTCTGATGTAGAACGTCTTATCATCACGGCTTCAGGAGGCTCATTCCGCGACCGATCTCGGACAGAACTAGCGAATGTCACAGTGGAGGATGCGTTAAAACATCCAAACTGGGCGATGGGCGCTAAAATAACGATTGATTCTGCGACGATGATGAATAAAGGCCTTGAAGTAATTGAAGCACACTGGTTATTTGAGCTTGATTATGACAAAATTGATGTATTGTTGCATCCGCAAAGTATCATTCATTCATTGGTTGAGTTTCAAGATGGAGCTGTCATGGCTCAATTAGGTACACCTGATATGAAAGTGCCAATCCAGTATGCGCTTACGTTTCCAAATCGATTACCCGTTCAAACGACCAAGCTGGATTTGGCCAAGATTGCAACACTAGATTTTCGAGAGATGGACTTCGATCGATATGTTGCTTTGCGGCTTGCTTTTGAAGCGGGCCGAGCAGGTGGAACGATGCCTACTGTATTAAATGCAGCGAATGAGGTTGCCGTGGCTCGTTTTTTACGCAATGAAATTCCATTTCTAGCGATTGATCGAATAGTAGAGCTTACACTCGAATCTCATCAAAGTAGTGTAAATCCTACTTTAGAGGAAATTGAAGAAGCAGATAGTTGGGCTAGGAGATTTGCTGCGAGTCAAATAATCCCTGTTCTCGGTTAGAACATAAGGAGTGAAACGATGGGAAATTTTTTGTATTACGTTGCTGTGTTTATCCCTGTCCTCAGCTTATTAGTGTTTATTCATGAATTAGGGCATTTTCTTCTTGCGAAGCGCGCTGGAATATTAGTTCGCGAATTCGCCATCGGTTTCGGCTCCAAAATTTTTTCTTGGCGCAGAGGAGAGACACTATATTCCATTCGTCTCTTACCGCTGGGTGGGTATGTCCGCATGGCTGGAGAAGAGCCAGAAACAGTTGAAGTGAAAGCGGGAGCACATGTATACGCCTCTTTAAATGAGCTGGGAAAATTGGATCATATGTATCTCTATGAGCCAAATCACTCCATAGGCAATATAGTAGCAGGCCGTGTGGTAGAGGTTGATTTAGAGCGTAAGCTATATGTAGTTCTCGAAAATGATGAGGGGAACGAAGCTCGTTATGAGCTTGATCCCAAGATGTTTCTTCATTTTGATGAGAAAAGTGAAACACAAATTGCACCTTGGGATCGTCAATTTGGCTCCAAAACAGCTGGACAAAAGGCATTAGCTATTTTAGCTGGTCCTGTTTTTAATATCATTTTGACGGTAGTTTTATTTGCGATTTATATTGGAATCACTGGTGTTGAACACAGACTGTATGTTGAAAAAACAGTAACAGGTAGCCCAAGTGCAACTGCGGGCATCCAATCCGGTGACATTATTACCAAGATTAATGGGAAAGATGTTCCTACTTTTGATATGTTCAAATATCAAATTTTAGAGTCGCAAGGAAGTGAAGTAAAACTAACTGTCGACCGGAGTGGTCAGCAGTTAGAAATTCCACTCCAGCCAGAGAAAAAAGTAACCCAAAGCGGAGATGTGATTTATCAAGTTGGCATCGATTTTAATAGCGAGAAGGGGAAACGACCTGCCACGATTGGCGAAATAGTAAGTGGTGGTTTTACTCTTACATATGATTGGATCAAAGTGATCGGAGATGGTTTCTATAAACTATTTACCTTCCAACTATCGCTGGAAAACTTAGGTGGCCCGATCCAGATGGGAACGATTACGGGACAAGCCGCACAACAGGGTGTTGATATCGTAATCAAATGGATGGCGATTCTTAGCTTAAACCTTGGATTGTTTAACCTCCTGCCTATACCAGCACTAGATGGTAGTCGACTTCTGTTTATTGGAATCGAGGCACTTCGAGGGCGCCCGGTGAGTCCAAATATCGAGAGTATGGTTCATTTTGTGGGATTTGCGCTATTAATGATGTTGATGCTTGTCGTGACTTACAACGATATAGTAAAATTAGTCTTTAAATAGACGAAAATCCTAGGGATGTGGGTCTAGATGCTCACATCCCTCCTTGTATGATTGAACGAGAGAATAGTAGAAATAGAGGGGAATTTCATGAGACAACAACATGCCTTAATTCCTACCCTGCGTACGGTAGGAGAAGCTGAGATGATCAGCCACCAGCTGTTATTACGTGCTGGCTTTATTCGCCAATTAGCGGCCGGTATTTATAATTATCTCCCTCTTGGTAAACGTGTACTGAATAAAGTGGAACAAATTGTACGTGAAGAGATGGACGAGATTGGAGGACAGGAGCTATTGATGCCTGCCTTGAATCCGGCTGAACTTTGGGAGGAATCGGGCCGCTATGAAACGTATGGTCCCGACCTAGTAAGATTGCAGGATCGCCATGAACGTTCCTTTATCTTAGGGCCTACGCATGAAGAAACGGTTACGGATATTGTACGTAATGAGATTAATTCTTATAAAAAGCTTCCTGCTACGCTTTATCAAATTCAAACCAAGTTTCGTGATGAGCGCAGACCTCGTTCTGGCCTACTTCGTGGTCGCGAGTTTCTGATGAAAGATGCGTATTCGTTCCACGCAGACCGAGACTCTCTTGATGCTACCTATGAAGATATGTATCGTGCTTACACCAATATCTTTACTCGTCTTGGAATGGACTTCCGTGCTGTAGAGGCGGATTCTGGTGCTATTGGAGGTAAAGGGACACATGAGTTTATGGCGTTATCTTCTGCGGGTGAAGACTACGTTGCGATCTGTGAGTCCTGTGATTATTCGGCTAATATAGAGATGGCAGAAGTAGTGGGTAAGTTTCAAGTCTCTTCAGTAGAAGGAGTGGCCTTCGAAAAGGTAGCGACGCCAGGAAAAGGTTCCATTCAAGAAGTGGCTGACTTCCTCGAAATCAATCCAAGTCAACTTGTGAAGAGTTTACTCTTTATGGTGGATGAGAAGCCTGTGTTAGTATTGGTTCGTGGTGACCACGAAGTGAACGATGTGAAGATCAAAAACTTCCTCGATGCCACGATGGTTGGATTGGCAGACGGAGCAACCGTGCGCCGAGTTACAGGTACAACACCTGGCTATGTAGGACCTGTCTCTCTTCAGGAAAAGGTAATGATTTTAGCAGATCAAGCCATTCAAGGGCTTTCAGACATGGTAGTGGGAGCGAATGAAAAAGATACGCACCTTCTCCATGTACAAGCTGGTCGTGACTTCGATGTCGATCACTATGTAGACCTTCGCAATATCCAAGAAGGAGATGCCTGCCCACGTTGTGGAGGGGTTATCAAACTAGTAAAAGGAATTGAGATCGGACATATCTTTAAGCTAGGTACCAAATATAGTGATGCTATGAAAGCTAAATTCCTTGATCAAAATGGCAAAGAGAAATCGGTGATCATGGGTTGCTATGGAATTGGGATTTCTCGGGCGATGGCCTCAGTAGTAGAGCAGCATCATGATGAAAATGGAATTGTCTGGCCTGTGTCAATTGCTCCTTTCCATGTGCATTTAATTGCAGTCAACATGAAAGACGAGGCACAACGCGAAGCAGCGGAGAAGCTATACCAAGAGTTACGCTCAATGAAAATCGAAGTATTATTCGATGATCGTTTCGAACGTGCTGGTGTAAAGTTTAAGGATGCCGATTTACTAGGGATTCCGGTTCGCGTAGTTGTGGGATCCAAAGCAGAATGCGGTGTGGTGGAGATGAAAGCTCGCCGTACTGGACATAGTGAAGAAGTATCGCTTTCAGAAATTCGAAATCTGGTTCCTGAATGGTTAGAAAAGGCAGATCAAAAGTAACAAGATATAGTGAAAATAAAAAAGCTAACGATTGAGGGCATTCATCAACCTGTTAGCTTTTTTATTTTGATGGATTATATGGTTTTATTTCAATTTAAATATCATAAACTCGTTACAGGTGGGGAAAATCGTGTTGAATACAGTTTCCGTTACGGAACCGTTGAAGGTCACTCCGAAGATCTCGAGATTTCGGGCTGTTTTTGCTTGGGTCACGATGATGATTCTTTGGATGTTCCTTTTTATTGATTTTGTTTTTATCGATGTGACTTATACAAAAGAGCATCTTTGGAGATTTACGCATTTGCCAATATATATCGATGATATTGAGATTTTTCGAATAGGTATGAATATTGGTTTGGTCACGTTTTTACTATTTTTTATCTTAGGAATCATAGAGAGATTTGATTTAGAATCACAAACCGCTCATCGGTTAAGATGGATCGATTTTGCTGTTTTTTGTAGTTGGATTTATCTTGCTTGGTATATAGAAATGTATGTGCCTCTAAATTTTCTATTGTTCTTTACGGCTTGTATAGTAGTTGGGATTTGCTTACATTTCAAGCAACTATCTGTGATCGGTTTTCAGGCTCCTGTCCAAAAGAGATTACTACTTCTTATCGTGTTGGGTTCGCTTTTGTATATGCCCATTGTGGATGGTTTAGGATTTGAGGTTACGACTGCACTTGGAATTGATACATATTCGGAACGCGAGGAATGGCTTACGGAATCCCTTCAACTGCTAGGTAAAATAGGGGATGAGGGCAAAATAGCTAGTGCATTACTATCTTTTTGCATCAGCTGGGTAGCTATCTGCTTAGTAGGACCGATTGGCGAAGAAATCATATTTCGAGGATACTTACAGACTCTATTCACTCGTCATGTAGGAAAAGTTTGGTCCATCTTGATTACATCTATTATTTTTTCACTCTACCATATTGATGTTCCTTACTTCTTGGTTCTTTTTCTAATGGGTATTATTTTAAGTTTGGTTCGTGAGATATTTAACTCCGTTTGGGCAGCTAGCGCGTTACATATATTTGGTAACACGGTTAGTTGTATGTACGACGTGTTTTCCTGGTAACAGTTTTGTTGTTTGATGGGAGGAGACTTCTTGGATGTAGTGTTTATTACAGAATCTCAATATCAGAAATTAACAAATGCTCCCGAAGACTCTAAATATAGAGCTGTATTTGCTTGGATGACGATGATTTGCTTTTGGAGCACTCTTTTTATTCGTTTTTTGTTTATTGAGGTAACGTATACGGATGAGAACCTTTTAAGATTTAGAGAAGTACCACCAGATGATTTGGAGGCTTTGCTGTGCCTCATGCTTTATATATTGGGTTTCCTTACATTTTCACTCTTTGTTATATTCGGATTCACGGAGCGATTTTATCTAGAACGTCGAATGATTCATCGATTAAGGTGGGTGGATTTAGCTATTTTCTGTAGTTGGATTTATGTGCCGTGGCTTATAGAAAATATATATAATACCCGGATGATCTTGTTTTTCACATCTTGTGTGATTGTAGGGCTCTGCTTAAACCGAAAGCGATTCAGACTAATTGGGTTCCACGCCCCGATCAAAAAAACACTTCTATTCTTTGCAATCATTTTTGCTTTTGGATTGATACAAGTTGTACAATCCGTAGGAATTTATATCAATAGCTATTTGGGAATTGATCAATATTCAGACCGTGAAAACTCGATTAAAAATTCGTATCAAATGAACACAGATGCTACGATGAATGCATTTTCGTCTGTAAGTAGTTCTTCTGCAAGTTCGAATGCGGCTTTGACATTTTTAGCGGTATGTTTATTAGCACCCATTGCAGAAGAAATTTTATTTCGCGGATACTTACAAACGTTGTTTACCCATTATGTAGGTAGAATTTTTTCGGTTATCCTTACAGCACTTCTTTTCTCTCTCTATCATGTGGATGTAGCTTCCTTTTTCCCTCTCTTTTTTACAGGAATTATTTTTGGGATATTTCGCGAAGTATTTAAGTCTGTATGGGCGGCTAGTGCACTTCATATGTTTATGAATATGTTGTTTAGTCTGTTTTTTTAGCTTGTGCCGAATGTATTTGTAGGATAGAATAGATAAAATTTACCTATTTTTGAATAAAAGGAGTCTATTTATGGAATTAATTATTCGCAGGGCACAAGTTTCAGATGCAGAGAAATTATTAGATTATGGAAGAAATATAGCAGAAGAGTCTCCTTACCTCATCATAACCCCAGAAGAGATGAAAGTGGAAGATGTAGCTTCAGAAGAAAAGTGGATTAAAAGCTTTGAGGCAAGTGGAAACGTATTACTTGTGGCTGAGATAGAAGGAGAGATTGTCGGTTCACTAAATTGCAATCGTCTGAGACGTTCTCGTGTTCGTCATATTGGAACGATGGGGATAGCGGTTCGAAAATCGTACTGGAATCAAAAGGTTGGAACTAAATTAATAGAAGCATTATTTGAATGGGCAAAAGAGAATGAAATGGAAGAGATTCAACTAACTGTTATAAAACACAATGACCGTGCGAAACACGTTTATCAAAAATTAGGATTTAAAGTCATAGGAGAAAGGCCACGAGCGATGAAATATGAGGATGGAACGTATGCAGATGAGATATTGATGAGCTATTATCTTGTCTGATAATGTTGATTGCGTGCTTTTTAATGATACGATTGATGAGAAAAGAGTGGGTGCTTACCCACTCTTCAGACTGTAGACTGGATCTATGTCGAGTTAGTGGACAGAAAATAATAGACAATCAAACTGCTATGTGTGAATGGAGGAAATCCTCCATTTGTTGTGGGGTTTTGTAACCAATCCCACTGTGAATACGATTTCGATTATAACGGCCCTCAATAAATTGAAAAATTCTAATTTTAGCATCCTCGTAAGAATGCAGGGTGGTTAAGTAGACAAATTCCTTTTTGAAGATAGCATGAAAGCTTTCAATAGGAGCATTATCATAGGGACATCCTTTGGCTGAGAAGGATTGCTTAAAGCCATTCGTATTTACTGTGTGACGATATTTGTTGCTGGTATATTGGCTTCCGCGGTCAGAATGAAGGATGCATCCCTTAGCTGGTTTCTGAGTTGCTATGGCATGATCGAGAGCTTGCAATACACATTCTTTGTCCATCGTTTTACTGAAATGCCAGCCGACAATTTTATTGGTTGCTAGATCCATAATAGAAGCAAGATAACACCAACCATCGCGGGATGTGTGGACGTAAGTGATATCACTTACCCACTTCTCGTTTCGCTTGGATGAATGGAAATCCCGTTTTAATAGATCTTGTCCACCTTGATAGACCTTTCGATCCGACCTGAAAGGTCGATATTTCTTTAGTACTACCGGAGTCCTAGTCGTCTCATGATACGTTGAATACGCTTGAGACTGTAGACGAACGGCAAGGCATTCATTCGCTTCAACTCTGCATATATTTTGGGAGCACCGTAGATCCCTTTTTGCGCATGGTAAATGCGCTTGATCTCACGTTCAAGCTGCCTATTTTCACATTGGAACCGTCCTGATTTACGAGGAGATGTACAGAAATAATAGCTACTCCTGTGAAGTCCTAAGACTTCACAAACCGTTCGAAGAGGGTAGGAGCGATTTTGGGATTTCACGAAATAAGCAAGTTTTGTGGGGCCTATCTCTTGGCGAATATGGTCATAGCCTTTTTTAAAATACCATTCTCCATTTCAAGTTGTCGAATGCGAGCCTGGAACTGCTTTACATCCAAAGAAGTAACGGACTGTTGACCGACTGAGATCTCTTTTGCATCGTTTACCCACTTGTAGATTGTTGCTCTGCTAATACCATATTCGCGTGTTATTTCTGCTCCAGATTTGCCATTGTGATAAAGCTCAACGATTGTATCTTTAAATTCTTGGGTGGTGTTTGCTCATCGGGGGCCACAACCTTTCAGGTTTTATTGTATCTGTCTTTTTGGTTGTGTCCACTACCTTATACTAATACCAATACGAATACATCATAAAGTTAAATTGTTTTGAGCTTCTTGTAGTTACCAAGGTTCATTCGAGAAGACAAATTCTCTATGATGACGCTCATTTAGTACAATTTCTTCACTGACAGAATTTCCATGAACATCATAGATATACTTATACATTCGCAGAATTTCTAATAAATTTCTGTTTATTTCGTTAAATTTGTTGTTTGCTTCATTTACATCCGGATATTCTCGATGAAGATTTCCTATAAGGAATGGAGGATGAAAAGAGAGGTATAAAGTTGGCTTTTCTGACTCTAAAAATTCTTCCATGGCCGGAACTAAGAAGTATTCACTTCCTTCGACATCCATTTTTATAAAATTCAAATCATTGATATTGTACTTGTTCATTAAATCACTTATAGTAATACCTTCTACTGTATATGAATCATCTGAACCCGTTGGCATAATACTAGACATGGAATTACCAAAGGCACCATTACTATATAAATTAATAGTTTCTGATTTTCCAGATAGGGCGGCATTAATGGGAGTTGTCTTTGAAGAGAGTAGGGGGTTTAAATCTAGATTTTGTTTGAATTCCGCAAAAGCAACTTGATCAGGCTCGATAGCATATACATGTTTGGATAAGTGTGCTCCATATAAAGCTGTGGGTCCAACCCAGGCGCCTATATCGAGATAGGTGTGGTCCACACTTAAAAATCTGTCTAGAATGTTAAATGTATGCTCTTCCCAACCATTACTACCCATTAAATTCCATACAAGTTCGCTATGTGGACTGGCTATCACGTTGAATTGTGCTGTTCTTTTAGAAACAGACCTTGTACTCACTATTAGCCACACTCCCCTTGATTTAATTGGAAAAGCTTGACCACCTAGTATTCATTTTATAAAATTCAACCTCTTCTTCGATTATGGTTATAGCTTGACCACCTAGTATTCATTCTATAAAATTCATCCTCTGCTTCTGGTACTATATTTGTTTTATACCACGGCAAATGCTTACAAGTATAAATTCCTGCTACTCTAATGGAATCAAAAAAACCGTTACGAGCAAATTTCTTGTTATAAACAGCAAACGTTGTATCGATAGCGGCTTTGTAAATGGGTACTCCTTCAAGATATGGAGGTAGAAGAAGATGATCACTCCAATAACCTTGTTCCACTTCCCTGACGGTAGCTCCCGTAAGTGGAAATGTTAATGTTTCATCAAAATCAGGTTCAGGTGCAATACTAAGAGCTAATCCTGCCTTATATACATTGAAGTGATCTGTTAAGTCTGCTAAAATATGCAAAAATCCTGCTGGCATGTTTTCATTCAGAGAGAGATCTGGATCAGTAACTGCAAAATAGTTTGGCAGAAGACCTAAAATCTTAGATTGGAAAATATGTCGAGGACCAGTATTAGGAATTTTAAAGACTTTGTATTGAGAACACTTTTCTGATTGGTAAAACTCTAGTAGAGGCGGATATGTTGATCCATGATCCATGATCCATACATCATTGGCTGGAACCCATTTTTGCAACTGGTTCAACGTATTTCTCAAGTAAGTTAAATTATTAAATACAAGAATCGCAATGGGAATACTAGATTGCATGTTTTTTCTCCTTTCCAATAAAAATAAATGGGAAAGGCCTCTTAAACTTGGAAGATGCAGCAAGAATTAAAACTTATAAAAACCTCTCAATCTGGTATCTTAGAATCCCTAGTTTAAGAGGCCTTTCTAGCTATCTTTTCATTTACCTCACTTTTTGCATCAGAACTTGATTATCAAAAGGTCCAGCTCTCATACATTTTTTGGAATTCGGGGCGTGTACGAAGGTCTGTGGTAACATTAGACAATATGGAGTACACCATGTCCATTTGGCCAGCGCTCCATCCATGACCGCCTCCGTGCCCTCTACACGTCATAGTTGGGCCAATTTGCAATCTGCGTTTTCGTAAATTTTCATTCCATGGGCTCCATCCATACCACAGGAGGAAAGCCTTTTCTAGAGGATATTCGATTCTTGGATGAGCTGATGTGTGTCTACCTGGGGTATACCAACCATTAGGATGCTTATGCATAAATCTCAATCTATGACCAACTGTCCCATACGGACATTCTTCAAAAAAACAACCGTGATATCTTTGTAAAACTAAAGGAAGGTTATAATCTGGTTCTTGATAAGCAAAAGCAGGAGGATCAGCCATAATAATTCCTTCGAGTTTGTACATCCCCGAGCCTTGTGCTTCGAAATCTCTTATCATTTCATCTAAGTCCATTTTATAACAACAAAAAAATTCTGTTATATTTAAAACTACCTTCCAGCCTTGTACTCTTTCTTCAATCGCCATTACTTCTTGCTCAACCTGTGGTGTATGAAAAACACTTCCCGACGGTGAATCAACGATTTCCCAATGAGGTGCCAGAGAACGGATGATTTCCACTGATCGGTCTGTAGAGCCATTATTGATTAGAATACCATGTTCGAATAATCGGAGATGATGCTGTAGCCACCATGGAAGCAAGTACTCTTCGTTGTAAAAATGGGATATTAAAGTTGCCAACTAATCCCGCTCCTTTTTTAGTTTTAAAATCCTAATTCACGAAGCTATAAAAATGATGTTTATATCCAATATCATTCCTTTTATTCTAGTAATAGTGTGATCTTCATATTCTATGAATATATGAATAAAAAGGTGTGGGTTTTAATGCATAAAAGAGGCTTTGTCAAAAAAAAGGTTTGTTGATCTAGTGTATAACTTCCTCTAAAAATAGTATGATTCCTTATATTCTATGAATATATGAATAAAAAATTGCCGGCGTAGAAGCTTTGTACATGATCCGAAAAGATGGATCTCCTTACTTGGTTTTTCTGTGCATCCAGAACCTTGATGAGCTACTATCTCGTCAGATAATTGTGATTGCGTGCCTTTTTGTGGTTGTGATATAATCATCTTGGCTATACTTAGAATGATACGGCTGATGAGGAAAGAGTGGGTGCTTACCCACTCTTTCACGTTTGCTAGTGGGTAAAAAGTAGGCTGTGAGTAGCGTAAGGAGGGTTGGCTTTGAGCCGCCATGTCGTAGCGACAGTAGAGAAGTTAGTGACACCAGCACTTGAAGAGCTTCAATTAGAGGTAGTTGAAGTAGAGTACAAGAAGGAAGGATCTAACTATTTTCTTCGAGTTTTTATAGATAAAAACGATGAAGGCAGAGTCGATCTGGATGATTGTGCCAGGGCGAGTGGTTGTGTGAGCGCTCTTCTTGATGAACACGATCCCGTGCCAGGGGCAGAATATATATTGGAAGTGTCCTCTCCAGGAGCGGAACGTCCTTTGAAAAAAGAAAATGACTATCAAAAATCGATTGGAAAGAATGTTTATGTTAGTACATACGAACCGATTGATGGAACAAAGGCGTTTGAAGGTGTTTTAAAAGAAGCAACAACTGACTATTTAACTGTAGACGTTCAAGGAAAAGAAATTGAGATACCGCGCAGTAAAGTGGCAAAAGCAAGACTTGCCATTGTGTTTTAGCGCGAAGGGAGGAACCAAGGCGATGAATGCTGAGTTCATCGAGGCTCTCGGTCAATTAGAGAAAGAAAAAGGAATTAGTAAAGATATTTTGATCGAAGCGATAGAAGCAGCACTGATTTCTGGATATAAACGCAACTTTCACTCTGCTCAAAATGTACGAGTAGATATAGACAGGATGTCAGGAAGAGTTCGTGTATTTGCCAGAAAGAATGTAGTAGAAGATGTTCTCGATCCAAGACTTGAGATTTCTCTTGATGCTTCAAAAGAGATTAATCCTTCTTTTGAATTAGAGGATATCGTTGAAATTGAGGTAACACCTGCTGATTTCGGCCGGATTGCCGCTCAAACAGCAAAGCAAGTGGTTACACAACGGATTCGGGAAGCGGAACGCAGTATCATTTATCAAAACTTTATTGAACGTGAAGATGATATTGTGACGGGCATTGTTCAACGTACTGATAATCGTTACTACTATATCGATCTAGGTAGAGTGGAAGCGATTCTTCCACATAATGAGACAATGCCAGGCGAACGCTTTAAACATGGAGATCGTGTGAAGACCTATGTAACCAAAGTGGAGAAATCTACAAAGGGTCCGCAAATTTTTGTATCACGCACACATCCAGGGTTGTTGAAGCGTTTGTTTGAATTAGAAGTACCAGAGATTTTTGAAGGGATTGTGGAAATTCGTTCCGTTGCTAGAGAGGCGGGTCTCCGTTCAAAAATTGCTGTTTATTCGAGGGATACGAATGTGGATCCAGTCGGTGCTTGTGTTGGTCACAAAGGCGTTCGTGTACAAACAGTGGTAAATGAGCTACGAGGTGAGAAAATTGATATCGTTCGTTGGTCAGAAGAGATGGATGAATGGATTGCCAATGCTCTTAGCCCCTCCAAAGTAACCTCTGTGACGATCTACGAAGAAGAAAAAATGGCACGTGTGATCGTTCCAGATCATCAATTGTCACTAGCTATCGGGAAAGAGGGTCAAAATGCCCGTTTGGCAGCGAAACTGACTAACTGGAAAATTGATATAAAAAGTGAATCAGAAGCAGGTTCTGATTTAGACTCAGATTCGGATTTACCGACTGAAGAATCATAAAGAGCCACTCCATGGATCTTCAATAAGGGAGGTGGTAGGGTTTGAAACAAAAGAAAATCCCTTTACGAAAATGTATCGCTTCGCAAGAGATGTTTCCTAAAAAAAGTCTCATTCGCATCGTTCGTACACCCGATAACGAAGTGCTAATCGACCCTACAAGTAAAAAGTCAGGACGAGGAGCATACCTTTGTGCGAAAGAAGACTATATTGATTTAGCACAAAAACGAAAAGCAATCGAGAGAGCTTTGAAGGTTCAAGTTGATCCAGTTTTGTATGATCAGTTACGAGAGTACGCGAAGACGGTGATTCACGATGAGTAAATTTATTCAGCGCCTTGGACTCGCGATGAGGGCTGGAAAAGTAGTATCAGGGGAAGATCTCGTTCTGCGAGAAGTACGTTCGAAAAAGGCGCGCCTTGTGATTCTTTCGCAAGACGCGGCCCAAAATTCAGAGAAGAAGATAACAGATAAGTGTAGTACTTATCAAGTTCCGCTGCTCCGATTTGGTACAAGACAGGAGTTGGGGCTTGCTATTGGCAAACCAGAACGTGTCGTCATAGCAATTACAGATCCAGGGTTTGCCCGAATGCTTCAAGAATCAATTGAAAAGGGATGACTGGGATGGCTAAGATGCGTGTGTATGAATACGCCAAAGCGCAAAATATGAGTAGTAAAGAAGTTCTCACGATTCTAGAGAGAATGAACAC
This sequence comes from Baia soyae, assembly GCF_004341445.1. GTDB lineage: Bacteria > Bacillota > Bacilli > Thermoactinomycetales > Thermoactinomycetaceae > Baia > Baia soyae. Next base: position 83,242 of record NZ_SLXV01000004.1, on the reverse strand, counting down.
GAAAGTTAATAATCACATGAGCGTGATGGACGAAGGAATGATACAAAAAGTGGAGCAATTTAACAAAAAAGTAAAAGAGGAAGCAAACGCAAAACCAAGCGAGAGCAAGCCTCAGGGAGAGGCAACAACTCCAAAACACACCGAAGGAAACAATAGTGAAAGTAGCCAACGCCCAAGCGGAGATCGCGGCCCACGTCCGAGTGGCGACCGAGGTCCACGCCCAAGCGGAGATCGTGGCCCACGTCCGAGTGGCGACCGAGGTCCACGTCCAAGCGGAGATCGCGGCCCACGTCCGAGTGGTGACCGAGGTCCACGTCCAAGCGGAGATCGCGGCCCACGTCCGAGTGGTGACCGAGGTCCACGTCCAAGCGGAGATCGCGGCCCACGTCCAGGAGGCGACCGAGGTCCACGTCCAAGCGGAGATCGCGGCCCACGTCCAGGAGGCGACCGAGGTCCACGTCCAAGCGGAGATCGCGGCCCACGTCCAGGAGGCGACCGAGGTCCACGTCCAAGCGGAGATCGCGGCCCACGTCCAGGAGGCGACCGAGGTCCACGTCCAAGCGGAGATCGCGGCCCACGTCCAGGAGGCGATCGTGGTCCACGTCCAGGAGGCGATCGTGGTCCACGTCCAGGAGGCGACCGGGGTCCACGTCCAGGAGGAGATCGCGGCTCACGTCCAGGAGGCGGAAACAGTCAACGTCCGGCTGCCTTTGTAGCGCCTGATGTTCGTCCGACTACAGGTGCAGGTGGTCCATTTGCATCGAAGAAGGAGCAAGCCAAAAAACATAGCCGTTCCTATGATTCGGATGAAAAGAACTCTAGACCTCGTTCAGGTCCACGTAAAGGATTTGGTAAGAAGGGTAGAAGACAGGCTCCGAAGGAGAAGATCGCCCCTGTACTGCCAAAAGAAATCGTGGTTTCTGGACCTCTTGCAGTAGGAGATTTTGCTAGATTGCTTCGTAAAGAGGCTTCTGAGGTAATTCGTAGCTTAATCAAATCAGGAATCATGGCTACCATTAACCAAGAAATCGATGTAGAGACCATGGCAGTAATCGGGGAAGAGTTTAAAATCCCAGTTACCTTCAAGGAAGAGATTGATGAGTCTTTATTCGAAGACGTAACAGAATCAGATGAGGATGCAAACCTTGAAGAGCGCCCACCAGTTGTTACCATTATGGGACATGTAGACCATGGTAAAACGACCTTATTGGATAAGATTCGTTCTTCCAATGTAACGTCCGGAGAAGCAGGTGGAATTACTCAACATATCGGTGCTTATCAAGTAGATGTAAATAATAAAAAAATTACGTTCCTCGATACTCCGGGCCATGCTGCCTTTACGAGCATGCGTGCCCGCGGAGCGCAAGTTACCGATATTACAATCTTAGTTGTTGCGGCTGATGATGGTGTAATGCCACAAACAATTGAGGCGATCAACCATGCGAAAGCTGCCGGTGTACCGATTATTGTTGCTGTAAACAAAATGGATAAGGTAGATGCAAATCCAGACCGTATTAAGCAACAGTTGACAGAATATGAACTGGTCCCTGAAGAATGGGGCGGAGATACTATTTTCGTACCAGTTGCTGCTATTAAGGGCGAAGGTATTGAAGAATTGCTCGAAATGGTTCTCTTAGTATCAGAGGTTCAAGAATATAAAGCGAACCCGAATAAACGTGCTCGCGGTGTCGTAATCGAGGCTGAGTTAGATAAAGGACGTGGTGCTGTTGCAACCATTCTTGTACAAAATGGTACCTTACATGTAGGGGATGCAGTCGTAGTAGGTAACTACTTCGGTAAGATCCGTGCGATGGTAAATGATCGTGGTCGCCGAGTAAAAACAGCTCTTCCTTCTACACCAGTTGAGATCTTAGGATTGCCTCAAGCGCCAAGTGCTGGAGATCCATTTATGGTGTTTGAAGATGAGCGAAAAGCTCGTGCAATTGCAGATCGCCGTGAGATGAAACAGCGTGAAGAAGATCGTGGATCTAGAAGTCGTGTAACCTTGGATGATCTATTTAAACAAATCCAAGAAGGCGAAGTTAAAGAAATCAATATCATTGTCAAAGCAGACGTACAAGGTTCTGCTGAAGCATTGCGCGGCTCTTTAGAGAAGATTGAAGTTGCGGGAGTTCGGGTAAAAATTATTCATGTCGGTGTAGGAGCGATTACAGAGTCAGATATTACTCTTGCTTCTGCTTCTAATGCGATCGTCATTGGATTTAACGTACGTCCTGATAACAATGCTCGTACTGCTGCCGAGAAGGAAAGTGTAGATGTTCGTCTCCACACAATCATCTACAAAGCCCTAGAAGAAATCGAATCTGCTATGAAGGGAATGCTAGACCCTGAGTATGAAGAGAAAGTTCTTGGCTTGGTAGAAGTACGTCAAACCTTCAAAGTGTCTAAAGTTGGTACGATTGCAGGTTGTTACGTCTTGGAAGGTAAAGTAGTCCGTGATGGCAAAGTCCGCATAATTCGTGAAGGTATTATTGTTCACGACGGTAAGGTGGATGCATTGAAACGCTTTAAAGATGACGTAAAAGAAGTGGCTACAGGGTATGAATGTGGCATTACCTTGGAAAATTATAATGATATCCAAGAAGGAGACCAGCTCGAAATTTACGTGATCCAAGAAGTGGAGCGGAAATAGCCCTGCATCTCTTCGATGCCGATATCACATTTGTCTAGACGGAGGAGGTGCTGATCTTGGCACGCATCCGAGTGAGCCGAGTCGGTGAACAGATTAAGAAAGAGTTAAGTTTAATTGTGCAACAAGAATTGAAAGACCCGCGTATTGGATTTGTTACCATTACAGATGTTGAGATGAGTGGAGACTTATCCATCGCTAAAATTTACATTAGTGTGTTTGGTAGTGCGGAACAAAAACAAGATTCCCTGCATGGTTTAGAAAAAGCAAAAGGATTCTTGCGTTCTGAAGTGGGCCGTCGTGTCCACATGCGTCATACTCCAGAGTTAGTCTTCGTGATGGACGAATCTCTGGAGCATCATGCTCATATTTCCAAATTGCTAAATGATGTAAAGACACCGGAGCAAGATGCATGATGAATTCGTTTTCAGATGCAACTCGCTTCATCCAATCAACGGACCATGTATTAATTACAGGGCACCTTCATCCAGATGGTGATGCCATTGGTTCCACTTTAGCAGCAGCTTGGATCTGTAAATCGTTAGGGAAGACCGTTACATTGGCCAATGATTCCCATGTGCCTGATCGGTATCTGTTTCTCCCTGACGCGGATCAGATTGAGCCAGCAGAAGAGATTGGAAGGCGATTTCAATATGTACTTGCCCTTGATTGTGCGGATGAAGCACGTATTGGAAAGGTACGTCATCTGTTTTCAGAAGGCGTACAGATTTGCAATATTGATCATCATGCGACCAATGATTTATACGGTGCAGTAAATATTGTGATGCCAAATGCGTCTTCTACTGTGGAGATCCTAATGGACTGGATGGAAGAGTTAGCGCTTCCGCTTGATCGAACGATGGCAACATTTCTCTATACCGGATTGCTGACGGATACAGGTGGTTTTCGGTATTCGAATACTTCTCCCAAAGTTCTCATGCAAGCCGCTAAGTTAGTTAGTATGGGAATCGAAGGTCACCACCTAGCCGATCGTCTGTTAGAAACGGTTTCGTTTAGGGAGTTACAACTACTCCAAGTCGCTTTATCGACATTGACGCTTTCGTTTAATGGAAAAGTGGCTTGGATGGTATTAACTCAGGATGATTTTAAAGAATTACATGCTACTTCAGATGATATTGGAGAGATTGTCAATTACGCCCGTAACATTGAAGGGGTAGATGTTGGAATCCTATTTCGCGAAGAAAGTGATCATTTTAAAGTGAGCCTTCGTTCTCGCGGGCTAGTGGATGTAGCAGAAGTGGCAAAATGTTTTGGTGGCGGCGGTCATGCTAGAGCTGCTGGGTGCTCCATGGATGAGAAGTCGATGGAAGCAGTAGAGCAACAAGTTTTACACGCAATTTATGAGCGTTTAGGAGGCTTGCCAGTATGACTTGGCACGGTGTTCTTCCCATCTATAAACCCCGTGGGATGACTTCTCATGATGTGGTGGGACGCATCCGTCGCATTGCTGGTCAGAAACGAGTAGGACATACGGGCACGCTCGATCCAGAAGTGGAGGGCGTGCTTCCTATTTGTTTGGGCCAAGGTACACGGGTGGTTGAATATATTCAGGATTTGCCAAAGCGTTATCGTGGTAGACTAAAGTTGGGGATCGCGACTGATACAGAAGATCAGACAGGTACGGTTATCGAAGATAAGCCTTTCAATCGCTCTCTTGTGAAAGAAGAAATCAAGCAAATATTTTCTTCTTTTTTAGGAGAGATTGAGCAGATTCCCCCTATGTACTCGGCTGTAAGGGTTCAAGGGAAGCGTCTGTATGATTTAGCGCGTGAGGGGAAGGTCGTGGAACGTAAACCACGTAAAGCGACCATTTATGAGTTAACCTGTATCGATTTTCAAAATGGAGAGTATCCTGAAATCGAGTTTGATGTATTGTGTTCCAAAGGCACATATGTACGAACTTTGTGCGTAGATATCGGAAAAGCTTGGGATACACCCGCTCATATGACCTCTTTAACACGTATAGAGAGCGGTTCTTTTCATTTGGAGTCTTGCTTTACTTTGGAAGAAGTGGCAGATTTACAAGCAAAGGGCCGTCTGGATGATGCGCTGGTTCCCATTGGAGAGGCGATCTCCCATTTTCCTAGTTTAGTGATATCCGAGCAAGAAGGACGCGATGTGCTAGACGGCAAGCCGATTCGAGTGGACCAGTTAGTGACACGTGATGCGGAACTCATAAGAGTGTATACAGAAGCAGGGCGATTTTGTGCCATTTATCGGTTGGTGGAGGATGGCATAGCAAAGCCGGAAAAAGTATTTCGGGATGTGGAATAGTATGCAAAGGAATCATATTACGTACCCTATACGACAAGTGATTAACGGGCGAGTTGTGATGGCATTAGGTTACTTTGATGGAATTCATTTGGGACATCAGGCTGTATTAGCGGAAGCGAGCCGATTAGCAGAAGAGCTACAAGCAAAGCCAGCTGTGATGACATTTTCCCCCCATCCTCGTGAAGTGCTAGGGAATGAAGCTAATTTGCGCTTTATGACCCCTCTTCCCGAGAAAATGCAACTCTTTGAGGAACACGGACTTCAGCACGCTTATATTATGAAATTTGATGAGGAGTTTGCAAAGCTTTCTGCCGATCAATTTGTGGAAGAGATTTTGCTTCCACTGGGAGTAGTTGGGGTTGTAACGGGCTTTAATTACCGATTTGGCCGTTTTGCAGCAGGAACACCTCAAGATTTAGAACGACTTGGGCAAGGTCGGTTTGTGACAAGGCAGGTGGGGCCTGTGCTAATTGATCAGGTTCCAGTCAGCAGTACGCGAATCCGAGAAGCTTTAACCACTGGACAGGTCGAGCTAGCTAATCAAATGTTAGGTCGTCCATATCGAACGAGAGGTACGGTCATACACGGAGATAAGCGGGGGAGATTAATGGGCTTCCCAACAGCTAATTTACAAGAATTATATTCCTATTTTCCTCCGAATCGTGGCGTGTATGTTGTTCGTGTTTTTCATGGGCAAAGTCAAAGTTATGGGATTATGAATATCGGGATTCGCCCAACTTTTACAGATCCAGTACCAAGAGAGCGATATGAAGTCCATCTTCTTGATTTTCAAGGAGACTTGTATGATCAAGTATTAGATATTGAATACCTTCACTATATTCGTCCTGAGCAGAAGTTCCCATCTATGGATGCATTAGTGGATCAGATTCGACTAGATAGGCAACAGGCTGTAGGGTGGCTATCTACACATACTTCGACTTCCCTTGTATAACAAAGGTTCTCTATGATATAATGCTTCAGGTATACTGATGCAACCTTAGCTCGGATCGCTCGATTGCCTCGACGACAATCTGGGTTACAGGGGTTTTCGGTAATAAAACAGGAGGTGACATGCTAATGAGCTTGTCTTTGGATAAAAAACGTGAAATCATCAGTGAGTATAAAACTCACGAAAGCGATACTGGATCTCCAGAAGTGCAAATCGCTATGTTGACCTATCGCATCAATGAATTGAACGGTCACTTAAAAGACCATAAAAAAGACCACCACAGCCGTCGTGGACTTTTAAAAATGGTAGGTCATCGTCGTAACTTGCTTACTTACCTTAAAAACAAGGATGTCGCTCGCTACCGCGAGTTGATCGGCAGACTTGGTTTACGTCGATAGTTTCGATTAGCGGGGTTTTTCACCCCGCTTTTTGTTATTTATATTAAATGACGTACGAGAAGGAAATACTGTTTAAATGAAGAATATTGGAATGTTGTCTCGTTGACGAGAGGAGGATTTAACAGGCATATGCAACATCAACCTGTTGTTTTTGAAACGGAGCTTGCCGGTAGGAAGCTTTCCTTTGAGATTGGCAAATATGCAACCTTAGCGAATGCATCTGTGCTTGTTCGTTACGGAGAATCGGTTGTCATGACCGCAGTTGTGGCATCCAAGGAGCCAAAGGACTTAGATTTCTTTCCTTTGACCGTGAATTATGAAGAGCGCTTATACGCAGTGGGAAAAATCCCAGGTGGCTTTATTAAGCGAGAAGGGCGCCCAAGCGAGAAAGCTGTATTGGCTAGTCGTCTGATTGACCGCCCTGTCCGTCCGTTATTTCCAGACGGTTTTCGCCACGATGTCCAAATCGTAAATACGGTGATGTCAGTAGATCAAGATTGTTCCACTGAAGTTGCAGCGATGATTGGTACATCTTTAGCATTGTCGATCTCAAATATTCCGTTTGAAGGTCCCATTGCGGGTGTGATTGTAGGACGAGTAGAGGGTGAACTTGTACTAAATCCGACTGTTGAACAGATGGACAACTCAGACTTACACCTCGTAGTCGCAGGTACCAAAGATGGAATTAATATGGTCGAAGCAGGATCCAAGCAGATCCCAGAAGAGACGATCTTAGAAGCAATCCTGTTTGGCCATGAAGAAATCAGTCGCTTGGTAGCGTTCCAAGAAGAGGTTGTGGCTCAAGTAGGCCAAAGTAAAATGGAGGCCACTTTATATGAGGTGGATTCCGAATTACAAGCCCGGATTAGAGAAATGGCTCTCTCTAAAACGACTCTTGCTGTTCAAGTGATCGAGAAGCAAGCCCGCCAAGAGGCGATCGATACAGTGAAAAGCGAAGTGATTCAAGCTTTCCAAGCAGAGCTTTCGGAAGAAGAATTTGTTGCTGTTAGTAAGGACATCCATATCGTTCTAGATTCACTTGTTAAAAAAGAAGTACGTCGTTTGATCTTGGAAGAAGGAAAACGCCCTGATGGACGTACGACTGAGCAAATTCGCCCATTAGTAAGTGAGACGGGAATTCTTCCTCGTACGCATGGATCGGGTCTGTTCCGTCGTGGTCAGACGCAGGTACTGAGCATCTGTACACTCGGTGCACTGGGTGATGTTCAGATCTTAGATGGACTAGACTTAGAAGAGTCTAAACGCTTCATGCATCATTACAATTTCCCACCGTATAGTGTAGGGGATGCACGTCCTCTCCGCGCTCCGGGACGTCGTGAAATTGGTCATGGTGCATTAGGTGCACGCGCTCTAGAACCTGTTATCCCATCTGAAGAGGATTTCCCTTACACGATCCGCTGTGTGTCGGAAGTATTAGAGTCCAACGGTTCTAGCTCCCAGGCGAGTATTTGTGCCTCTACCTTGGCACTGATGCATGCAGGTGTACCGATTCAAGCTCCTGTTGCAGGAATCGCGATGGGCTTGATTAAAGATGAGGACAAAGTAGCGGTTTTAACCGATATTCAAGGTATGGAAGATCATCTGGGTGATATGGACTTTAAAGTGGCTGGTACTCGCAATGGTGTGACCGCCCTACAAATGGATATCAAAATCTCAGGGATCAATCGGGAGATTTTAGAACGCGCGCTTGAGCAAGCTAAGGCAGCACGTCTCCTTCTATTAGATAACATGGAGGCAACTATCTCAGAGCCAAGCGAAGAGTTATCACAATACGCGCCTAAAATTATGACGATGCGAATTCATCCTGATAAGATTCGCGATGTGATCGGACCTAGTGGAAGAGTAATCAATAAGATTATTGAAGAAACAGGTGTTAAGATCGATATCGAGCAAGATGGGCGAATCTATATTGCTTCCCCAGATGCGAAAGCAAACGACCGTGCGAAGCAAATCATTGAAGATCTAGTACGTACGGTGGAAGTAGGACAGGTTTACCTAGGAACTGTCAAACGTGTTGAGAAATACGGAGCCTTTGTGGAACTATTCCAAGGAAAAGAAGGATTAGTACACATTAGCCAACTTGATGTGAATCGTGTTGCGAAAGTTCAAGATGTCGCGAATGTGGGCGATAAAATTGAAGTGAAAGTGACAGAGATCGACGATCAAGGACGTGTAAACCTCTCACGAAAAGTATTATTAAAGGTAGAAGAAGAAAAGAAAAAAGCGGATACTCCTTCATAGGAAACTCGTAAAAGAGTCAGAGCGATCTGTCTCTTTTTTATATGGAAAACGTGCTGAAATGGACAACTCCTGCATACCGTGTAAGCATAGGAGGTGTCCTAAAGTGAATGATTCCAAACGAATAATAGCCATCTTTATTTCCTTTATTATCGCGATATCCATCGTTCAAACAGAATCAATCCAACAGTTCGTTATGCAAGTGAAAAGTAACTCCGTTTTCTCCGTCGCCCAATATACAGATGAGGAAAAACGTTACCTACAAAAGATTAAGCAAGATGTATCCAAACACTACAAAGCACCCATCGATGCCAAAGTGGACTCCGTGTGGAAAGCGATTCCTGAATTGGATGGACAAGAGGTAGACATCCAGGCCTCACTAAAAGCTTCTATACAAAAGAATAATGGCGAGATTGTCTGGAAATATAAAAAGCTGACTCCTAAGAAGCGCTTGTCTGATTTGGGTAATGTACCTGTTTATAGAGGGAATCCAGAGCAAAAAGCAGTGGGTCTAATGATTAATGTGGCTTGGGGTACGGAGCATTTAAAAGAGATGTTAGCCATTCTGGATAAAGAAGGGATTAAAGCCACCTTTTTTTTAGATGGATCTTGGTTAAATAAAAATCAAGAAGTAGCAAAAGAATTAGTGAAAAAGGGGCATGAGATAGGAAATCATGGCTATACTCATCCATTAATGGGCCAAGTTTCGAAAGAGCGCGTGGAAAGAGAAATCACCCGAACAGAGGATTTAATCTACCAAACCTTACACATACATAGTAAATGGTTCGCTCCACCAGCAGGTGACTTTAACCAACAAGTAGTGGAGACAGCAGAGAAGTTTAACATGAAAACCATTCTCTGGACGTGTGATACGGTCGATTGGAAAAAGAGTTCATCGCCCGAGAAGATCGTAAGTCGTACGCAGAAAGTGGAATCAGGAATGCTTCTATTAACTCATCCAACGGATCGTACGGTGGTTGCATTGCCTAGTATTATTCAAGAAGTAAAGAAAAAAGGGCTTGTTCTGACAAGCGTCGGAAAAGTTCTATCACCAGAACGAATCGACTAATTGAGCGATCTTTCCAATTCTGCTATAGTGGGGATGTTGGCAAGGTTTTCTGGCTCGCTTTATAGATAGAGTAGGGGGATGAAAGTGATCATAAAACATACTCTCCCCAATGGAGTGAGGATTGTGGCGGAGTCTATTCCGCATGTTCGCTCTATTGCTTTGGGGATTTGGACGGGAGCGGGTTCTGAAAGAGAAACACCCCAAAATAATGGGATCTCACATTTTATCGAACATATGTTATTTAAAGGAACGGCCACTCGAACTGCACGCCAGTTAGCGGAAAGCTTTGATGAAATTGGCGGACAAGTAAATGCTTTTACAGCCAAAGAGATGACTTGCTATTATGCAAAAGTATTAGATGAGCATTTTCCAACCGCTTTAGACATCTTAACCGATATGCTTTTTCATTCTCAGTTTCGTTCGGAAGAGATTGAAAAAGAGAAGAAAGTGATTATCGAAGAGGTTCGCATGGTCGAAGATACTCCAGATGATCTCGTACATGACCTATTAGCAGAGGCTTCCCTGGGTAATCATTCACTCAGTCTCCCTGTTATTGGTACAGTTGAAAACATCCAATCTTATACACGAGATCAACTTTTATCTTATATGAATGATCATTATCATCCACATAATTTGATTGTCTCCATTGCAGGGAACTTGCCAGAGGATTTCTTAAAGCAGATCGAAGAGAAATTTGCAAATCACTCGGGAAGTCAGGCTCAGTCTGTTATGGAGCAACCTGTTTTTACTGCGCAACAAAAAATCAAGCAAAAAGTAACAGAGCAAACACATCTCTGTATTGGTTTACCAGGTCTTGCAATCGGGGATTCTCGTTTATATCAGCTTATTTTATTAAACAATATTTTAGGCGGTAATATGAGCTCGCGGTTATTTCAAGAGATTCGTGAGGAGCGGGGTCTTGCTTACTCAGTCTTCTCGTATCATTCTGCACATAAGGAAACAGGGCTATTTGCTGTATATGCAGGGACTGCACCGGGTCAGGAAGAAGAAGTTATGGACGTAGTTCACCATACTTTGGATCAAGTGGTTGCACATGGAATAACCGATTCAGAGCTCAAAAAAGCAAAAGACCAATTAAAGAGTAGCATCGTATTGGGCTTAGAAAGCACCAGTAATCGTATGAGTCGACTGGGTCGGAATGAAATTTTATTAGGACGACATTACACATTAGATGAAATTATGGAGTTCGTTACACGTATAACACTCGATGAATTAAATGAGATGGCACGTACCACCCTCTCATCACCTATGTCATTGGCGATGATTTCACCGGATGGCAAGGTACCTAATTCGTTTCGAGGCTAGGAGAAGGATATGGAACGCATACAAATTATGATTTTACCAGGAAATGAAGATCTTCCTAAAATGGAGCAGATGTCTCAAGGCGCAAGTGGTTTCGATTTACGGGCCGCTCTTTCGGAGACCATTATCCTAGAACCAGGAAAACGAAAGTTGATCCCGACGGGTCTCGCTATGGCGATGCCAATTGGTTTAGAAGCGCAGGTTCGCCCTAGGAGCGGACTTGCTTTAAAGCATGGGATTACGGTTCTCAATACGCCAGGGACGATTGATGCAGATTACCGTGGCGAGATTGGTGTAATCCTCATCAACTTAGGTGAAGGGCCATTTGAAATTCACCGTGGGGATCGAGTTGCGCAGTTGGTATTTCAACAGGTTGCATCTGTAAATTTGATAGAGGTAGAACAACTAGAAGAAACAGCTAGAGGAACAGGTGGATTTGGACATACAGGGAAATAGAAAGAGGGTGTCCACTTGACGGGTACACTGCGAATGAAACGTTTAGAAGCGGAGATTGAAATCCTTCGCTCCAAATTACATCGAATGGTCAATGGAAACCCTGCTCACCTGAAAGACTCGCGAGTTTTAAGTGTTAGCCAAAAGTTAGATCTCCTTATTAATGAGATTCAACGTGAGAAAATGAAGCTGGTCAAATGAATACTCTAGCTTAGTTCAAATACCCTTACCATTGGTTGAGGGTATTTTTAATGGATTTATATCTTTCAAAAATTGATCATTGTCCTATGTCTGCTCACATAAGATAAACCAATATATCTTATAAACTAAAAAAGTGATGGATAGCGAATGCAAAGGGGAGTCGAAAATGCGCTGGAGTGAGATGGCGAATAAAGAGTGTGTCGATCTGACAAGTGGGGAGCGTTTAGGTTCGTTTTCCCATGCTGATTTAGTGATTGACCCGAATAGTGGACAGATTGAAAGTATTTTAATTCCAATGGGGGGCACTTCGGTCTTTAAAAAGCGAAGTCATGAGGTACGTGTGGCATGGGGAATGATCCGAAAAGTAGGGCCTGAGATGGTCATTATCGATTCGGGTAGAAGATCCTAAAAAAGAGGTAACCGTGTTGGGCGTGTATACATATGATGCTAATAGATAGCCCAAAAAGGGAGGATCCAAAGCCTACCTGGGGAAAGGAGTTAGAAGCGATGCTGATTGGCAAGCATGTCGTCTTCCTCGGTGGCGATGCCAGGCAACTGGAAGTCATCAAAAGCTGCATCCAAATGAATGCAAAAGTGAGCCTAATTGGCTTTGATAACTTGCAAAGTCCACTTAGTGGAGCCACCCAACGCCGACTAACGAAAAATGTCTTAGCCCAAGCGGATATTCTCGTTCTTCCTATCATCGGAACAGATGATCAAGGGAAAATCAGTAGTGTATTTACCTCGGAAGAGCTCTATTTAACAGAAGAACATATGGGGTCGCTCCCAAGTCACTGTCTTCTCTTTACAGGACTTGCAAAAAAATATTTAAAAAACTTATGTGAAAGCAATCAAGTCACCTATTTTGAATTAATGATGCGAGATGATGTTGCGATCTACAATTCGATTCCGACGGTGGAAGGTGCTCTTATGATGGCCATTCAAAATGCCGATATTACCCTTCATGATTCACAAACCATTGTAATCGGACTAGGGAGAGTGGGATTATCTTTAGCCAGAGTTCTTCAAGCAATTGGAGCCCATGTGAAAGTGGGGGTACGTAAATCAGATGATTATGCCCGCGCCTTTGAGATGGGATTAAATCCTTTTTATACATCACAGTTAGGTGAACAAGTGGAGAATGCGGATTTTATCTTTAATACGGTACCTGCTATGATTTTAGATGCTGCTGTCTTAAGCCGTTCTCCTTATGATGTTGTGATTATCGATTTGGCCTCAAAGCCGGGTGGAGTGGATTTTGAATATGCTAAAAAGCGCGGAATTAAAGCGATTCTAGCACCTAGCTTACCAGGGATTGTTGCACCTAAAACAGCTGGTAAAATCATCGCTCGTACGATGATGAAATTGATGGTGGAGAATGTAGCTGAGGAGGGGAATCTACAATGAACTTTAGTGGATTAACCGTTGGATTCGCATTGTCAGGTTCCCATTGTACTCATGATGAAGTTTTACCACAGATGAGAAGGCTTACGGAGCTAGGTGCCAACGTTGTCCCGATTATTTCCCATACAGTTGCGACCGTAGATTCGCGTTTTGGCACAGCAGAAGATTGGAAAGCAAAGATTGAAGAGATTACGGGAAAACGTCCTTTTAGTACCGTTCAAGAAACAGAACCCATTGGGCCTTCGAAAATGTTAGACTGTTTAGTAGTAGCACCATGTACAGGAAATACGTTAGCCCGATTAGCTAACGCTTTAACTGATGGACCTGTTTTAATGGCTGCTAAAGCACAGATGAGAAATCACCGTCCAGTGGTATTAGCGATCTCTACCAATGACGCTCTTGGGCTGAATGCACAAAATCTAGCTCGTCTTCTGGTAGCAAAAGATATTTACTTTGTTCCATTTGGTCAAGATGCACCTGAGAAAAAGCCAAAATCGATGGTAGCACGTATGGAACTCATACCTGATACAGTCCTAGAAGCGATAGAAGGAAGACAATTGCAACCTTTGATAGTTGAAAAATACCGCTATTTCCCGTCATAATAGAAGAGGATGTTTATGGAGTTTGTAACTGGTTAAATAAAATAGATGGTTGGTGTGCGGGCTGGCACTTTCGAGAGGCTAGCCTTTTTATCAAAATAGAGATCAAACAGCAATTAATTTGACTGTTTGCAGGAATGGAGAGGACATTCATGTCAAAGCAAACCTATACAGTTGCAGTTGTAGGAGCTACGGGAGCAGTAGGGACTCAGATGATTGCGTTTCTAGAAAAAAGAGACTTTCCGGTTGGAGAACTACGTCCACTAGCATCAAAACGCTCTGCTGGACAGACTATCACATTCCGTGGGCAAGAAATTGCCATTCAAGAGGCAACTCCCGAAGCGTTTGAAGGAGTCGACATCGCGCTTTTCAGTGCAGGTGGAGGTATTAGTGAGCGTTTGGCTCCAGAAGCTGTAAAGCGTGGAGCAGTGGTGATTGATAATACAAGTGCATTCCGCATGGCATCAGATGTACCTCTTGTTGTTCCAGAGGTAAATCGCCATGCCTTACAAAAACATAATGGTTTAATTGCGAATCCAAACTGTTCTACCATTCAAATGGTTGTGGCGTTAAAGCCGCTCTATGATCGCTATGGAATGGATCGAGTCATCGTATCTACCTATCAATCCGTATCTGGGGCTGGTTGGGAAGCGATTGAAGAATTACAACAACAATCAAAGTCGGTACTGTCAGGTGAAGTGATGGAATGTAATGCTCTCCCTCAAGGTAGCTTACATTATCCAATCGCTTTTAACGTTATTCCACAGATTGATGTGGGCCTCGATAACGGATTTACCAATGAAGAGATGAAGATGGTAAATGAAACGAAAAAGATCTTTGCAGATGATCGCATTGGCGTAACCGCTACTTGCGTACGAGTTCCTGTATTCCGTGGGCATAGTGAATCCGTATATGTTGAATTACAACAGGATTTTGATCTAACAGAAGTACGTGAGTTGTTAGCTAATGCGGATGGAATTGTGGTTCAAGATAATCTGTCTGAGAAAGAGTACCCGATGCCACTTCAGAGTGCAGAGGATACCCGAACATTTGTAGGTCGTATTCGTCGTGACTTGACACATGAAAGAGGACTTAATATGTGGATCGTCTCGGATAATTTACTTAAAGGCGCAGCTACCAATGCCATTCAAATCGCTGAAGCACTTGTGGAAGATGGGCTGGTAAGAAGGGGTTAATCATCATGAAAATTCTAGTACAAAAATTTGGGGGTACCTCCGTTGCTACGTCTGAAACGCGGGGTCGAGTATTGCATCATATCAAAAGCGCTCTTGCTGATGGATATAGTCTTGTCGTTGTGCTTTCTGCGATGGGACGAAAAGGTGAACCATATGCAACCGATACATTTTTAGAGTTGATCCATCATAATGGAGCTGGTTTAGCACCAAGAGAATTAGATTTGCTACTTCACTGCGGAGAATTGATTTCTTCTTCTGTTTTTTCAAGTATGCTACATCTCAATGGAATTGATCATGTTGTACTAACTGGTGGACAAGCGGGAATTATCACCAATGACAACTTTACCAATGCACAAATTGTGGATTTAAAGCCAAAGCGAATCACACAAGAATTGCAAAGAGGAAAAGTGGTCATCGTTGCTGGTTTCCAAGGAATCACCGAAGAGGGAGAGATCACAACCTTAGGGCGTGGGGGAAGCGATACTTCGGCAACTGCGCTTGGAGTGGCTCTTAATGCGGATTGTATAGATATTTTCACAGATGTAGAAGGTGTTTTGACGGCAGATCCACGAATTGTGGAGGATGCGATCCCACTTCATACGGTAACGTATACTGAAATGTGTAACTTAGCTTTTCAGGGAGCGAAAGTCGTCCATCCACGGGCAGTTGAAATTGCTATGCAGACCAATGTTCCGATTCGTGTTCGTTCAACTATGTCTGACCATCCAGGTACGTTGGTGATGAGTCGCCCTGAGGCGGATCGTCTAGCGGGTGAATTAAGTGATCGCTTAATAACAGGGATTACACAGATGGCCAATGTGACTCAAATCAAAATTGCGGCGAAGCAGGGGCAATTTGACTTACAACTAAAAGTATTTAAAGAGATGGCAGATCATGGGATTAGTGTCGATTTTATTAGTGTAAATCCGAGTGGAGTCGCATACACCGTACACGACGCTTTAGCAGGGAAAGCAGAACAGATCTTACGTGAATTAGATCTAGAACCAGAACTAAGCCCAAACTGTGCAAAAGTCTCTACTGTAGGGGCTGGTATCACAGGAGTCCCTGGCGTAATGGCAAAAATTTTAGAAGCGCTAACGGAAGAAGATATTCAAGTACTGCAGTCAGCAGACTCCCATACTACGATTTGGGTGTTAGTTCAAGGAGAAGATATGATCCGTGCTGTTCGAGCTCTGCATCGTAAATTTGAATTGCATCGTGTTAATGATTAAGCAGGAGGAGATTGTATGAATTTTGGACGAATGATTACGGCGATG
Source organism: Baia soyae (assembly GCF_004341445.1). Lineage (GTDB taxonomy): Bacteria > Bacillota > Bacilli > Thermoactinomycetales > Thermoactinomycetaceae > Baia > Baia soyae. Next base: position 67,169 of record NZ_SLXV01000004.1, on the reverse strand, counting down.
TGCACCCCTTTCGATTCCAATTTACAAATCAATTGGAATAAGCAAGAAGCACTTATTGAGCATCTGATTGCGACTGGTACAGATACCATCGTGGTTTCGGGTACGACAGCAGAATCTCCGACTCTTACAAAAGAAGAAAAATGCAGATTATTTTCCTTTACGCTAGAAAAAGTAAATAAGCGGGTAAAAGTGATCGCTGGAACAGGAAGTAACTCCACAGCAGATACTATTGCTCTAACGAAGCAAGCAGAGGAAATGGGTGTAGATGGAGTGATGTTGGTAGCTCCTTACTATAACCGTCCTTCTCAAGAAGGGCTCTATCAGCATTTTGCATCTATTCATGATGAGACGAAACTTCCTCTGATGATTTATAACGTTCCCGGTCGCACGAGCGTAAATATTTCTACAGAGATACTCGTACGTTTGGCAGCATTGCCGAATGTAGTGGCGATCAAGGAAGCGAGTGGAAGCATCACGCAGATTTCTGACGTGATTCGTCTTGTTCCGAAGGATGTAGCCGTTTATAGTGGTGATGATGCCTTAACTCTCCCTGTTTTAGCAATAGGAGGAGTGGGAGTGGTTAGTGTCGCGAGTCATGTAGTAGGCGTCGAGATGAAAGAAATGATCGATGCATTTTTGTCGGATAACCATCAAAAAGCACAAACCATTCATCATACATTAACTCCCGTATTCCACGGACTCTTCGCGGCGACTAGCCCTGGACCTTTAAAATATGCTTTATCACGTATGGAACTTATGGGTGAAGATGTTCGTTTACCCCTTGTAACGTTAACCTCTGAGGAAAAAAGAGCGGCAGATGTTTGGATAAAATCATTTCATAGTTAAGAATGGAGATACCTCTTACGACTATACAAGAGGTATCTTTTTTTGGTTCTCACTTGCAACATTAAATTTGAATCGTATATAATAAGAGCAAGTGTGATTTGTGCGGTTTAGGGTGATACGAAAGTTTATTAGGAGGTAACAAAATTGAGTAAGAACCAACGAGGCAATAAGTTATTAATTTTTGCTCTCGGTGGGATGGATGAAATCGGAAAAAATATGTACGCAATTCAATATGGGAATGATATTGTCGTAATCGACGCTGGACTTATGTTCCCAGATGAAGAAATGCTGGGGATCGATGTAGTGATCCCAGACGTGAGTTATCTTGTTGAGAACCAAGATAAAGTACGGGGAATTATTATTACGCATGGACACGAAGATCACATTGGTGGCTTGCCTTATATCTTAAAGCAATTAAAAGTACCACTTTACGCTACTCAATTAACAATGGGGTTAATTGAGCACAAGCTACGTGAAGCTCATGTTCATGATATTAAGCGCACTGTGATTCATGTGAATTCGGAACTGACGCTTGGACAACTAAAAGCAACTTTCTTCCAAACAAACCATAGTATTCCAGATTCGGTAGGGGTTTGTGTTGATACACCAGAAGGAGCGGTTGTTCATACAGGCGACTTTAAGTTTGACATGACTCCAGTGAATGACCAGTATGCAGACTTGCACCGGATGGCTGAACTTGGGAAGAAGGGTGTGCTTTGCCTTCTATCGGATAGTACAAATGCAGAACGCCCTGGTTTTACAGGTTCTGAGCAATCCGTAGGTGAAAGCTTAAAAGAAACGTTCCGACATGCGAAACAACGCGTGATTGTTGCTACTTTTGCTTCCAACATTCATCGTATTCAACAAGTAGTGGATGCATGTGTACTTTACGGAAGAAAATTAGCCGTTGTAGGGCGTAGTATGATTAATGTAATCAATATTGCTACTGAGCTTGGATATCTTCAAATGCCAGAAGATCTAATTATTGATACCGATGATATTAATCGACTTCCTGGACATAAAGTAGCGGTTATCTCTACTGGAAGCCAAGGAGAAACGATGTCAGCACTTACGCGTATGGCAAATTCATCTCATCGTAAGGTGGAGATCCTACCTGGAGATACAGTAGTGATTGCAGCTACCCCAATCCCAGGTAACGAACGCGCAATCGGTAAAACGATAGATCAGTTGTTCCGAATTGGTGCTGATGTAGTATATAGTGCAGTTGCCCACGTACACGTGTCTGGTCACGGTTCTCAAGAAGATTTGAAGCTAATGCTCAGTCTACTAAAACCAAAATATTTTATTCCGATTCATGGTGAGTATCGTATGTTACGTGCTCACGCCCAACTTGCCGAAGCGGTAGGCGTACGACCTGAAAATGTATTTATTTGTGATAATGGAGACACAGTCGAGATCGCAAACGGGAGAGCCCGTTACGGTCCGAAGATTCCAACTGGTAAAGTTCTAATTGATGGACTTGGCGTTGGTGATGTTGGAAACATTGTGTTACGAGATCGGAAGCTTTTATCCCAGGATGGTATTCTTGTAGTTGTGGTCACCCTAAGTAAAGAACACGGTACTATCCTTGCTGGACCTGATATTATTTCACGTGGTTTTGTTTATGTTCGGGAATCTGAGAAGCTTCTTGATGAAGCAAATCATGTGGTTCGTAATACGATGGAACGCTGTATGAAAGATCAAGTAAGCGAATGGGCATCTTTGAAAACCAACATTCGAGATTCTCTAAGCAAATTTTTATTCGAACGTACTCGTCGTCGTCCGATGATCCTGCCAATTATCATGGAGGTATAAACCTCTACACTTACTTAAGCTGGGTCCTTTGATTAATCAAGGACTCAGCTTTTTGTTATGTCTGCATAATTCAAATTAACTTTTTTAGGCCAGTGGGCATAAAATAGGTAGATAAACGCCCAGTAGAGGAGGATCTCAATGCTCCAACGCGCTCTGTTTTTAATCGCTTGTAGTTATCAGACACAGTATGTGGATCGTCCTGAACAATTTGTCATCCCTAGTGGTTATGGATATCAGCTGGTGGAGAAGCTAGCCACTCCTCCTTCTCTAGGAGCTGAGGGCTTTGGTTTTATCATGGAGAATCATGATAGCATCGTCATTGCTTTCAAAGCTACTTCGCTTAAACCATTTGATTTAAGTATCGATATGGACATATATCAAACCCGTTTTCCTTGGATTATGGGAGCAGGGAAAACGCATAGAGGATTTACCTATCTCTATGGTCTTTTGAGGAAGCAGATTTTTTCTACCCTTTCAAACCTAGTCACTACTACCAGTGAAAAGACAATTTTTCTCACAGGTCACAGTTTAGGCGCTGCCTTAGCCACTCTAGCTGCCCCAGATTTAACAGTAAATGGCCCTTATTCACGAATCTGCGTTTCTCATAGCGGTTCTCCTAAAGTCGGTGATCCCAGGTTCGCGGACGCGTATAATTCGTTAGTCCCTCAAAGTATTCGCATCACCAATCTTCATGATTACATTCCTCTTAACCCGGTTTCTGAAATTCCCCCACCCTTTACAGAAGAGACGATCTCTTATTCCCATGTCCATCATCTATTTCCTATTTCGTTTCAATGCAATAAAGAATCGACTCCATTAGAGATCCCACTAGGTAGAAATCATGCCTTGAAAAACTACTTTAATGCCGTTCGTATGCAGGTTCCTGACTTTGCGCTGAAGATGTGTGAGCAGAATCCCGGATTTTGTCCTACTTTTTCGGATGATTTATGTAGCTTGTCTGTTGCTCAAAAGTAGCAGAGACTCCAGCTTACTAAATAGTTAGTGGAGGCATAATTGTGGATAAATGATCTAGTAGTTATATTTTATAATAAAATTCATAATACATGGCTAAAAGGTATTTACATAGTTCACAGCCATGTATTATGATTATAGACGCCATATTACATATAACAAAGAGGAATGGTAATGTTGAAAAAACCGATTTTAGCACTCACTGCGTCGCTATTTCTGCTAACCGCTGCGACAGGTTGCTCTTTTGTAAAAGACCAGGTGAATGCAACGGCAATCGCCGATGACATGCATAAGATTGTTGAGAAAGCAAACAAAAACGAGGATCTATCCACGAAATCTGATGAGCAATTATCTGAGTTTGAGAAAATGATTAAAGGTAAAATTACTTCCGATGTAATCAAAAAAGCTCAGCCACATTTGGATAATGCTTTAAAGGAAGCAAAAGCATATAGTGAAGCGACTAAAAAAGTTGAAAGTGACATTCCAAAGTTAAAAGGGCTAGCTGCTAAATTTACTGATACTGAAATCAAGAAATTAGCAGACCAATTTGTTGCTGATTTTGAGAAATCTATTAAACTAGATATTCAAAGGGGTGCATTACAAGAGCAATATATTGAGGCAAACGGTAAGTATTTAAAGTCATTAGGTAAAGACGACAAATCTGTAAATGATGTAGTAGAGAAGTATAATAATTCTTCAAGCCAGGCAACAGCAGGTACAGAACAGTTCAACAAGTCTTGGGAAGAGTTTAATAAAAAAGTGACTGGCGAACAAGTTACGAAGTAAAGTAATATGAATAACAAACAAAGCCCTACAGAGACTGTCTTGGAACAGGCCTGTAGGGCTTTGTTTATTATTCATATTGGATAATCGGTTCTTTTTGATAGAAAGCGAGTGCCCAGGCGCACCAGTCTGATTCATCTTGTTCCATTTGTAATTTGCGCATGAGGAGAATATAGCGTCCGAAGTGAGGGCTACTAGGGTCCTTGAGAGAAGCACCTGCATCAGCTTCCAATTGTGCAATTTCCGATTCATGCTCCCCGATTTTGTGTTGAAAAAACTGCATCCGTTCTTCTAATAACTGCACCATTGTATCGGGATCTAATAACCATTGTGCATAGATTTTTGCGAGAAATCCGTCACGAATAATCGGCTCTTGAAACACATTGGGTACCCACTTAGCAAGCGCTTCTTTTCCTTGTTCCGTAATCGAAAATACCTTTTTATCAGGTTTTCCAGATTGGGGTATCGTGGTACAAAATATCAAATCACGCTCTTCTAGCTCCACTAAAATCGGATAAATCTGATTATGCTTTGTTTGCCAGCACAAATCCATTTTCTTGGCAATCTCAAAGCTGGATCCACTATCCCTCGCTAAGATCGCCAAAATGGTATAAACAAAAGATTCCAACTGACATCCTCTCCTATATATCTTTCACTCATTAGTATATATAAAATAGTAATTTTTTACAATCATGATGGTATAAGATAGCAAATTAGAAGCAAATTAGCTTAGAGAATAAAGATAAGATCCGTGAGGACGCAGATAGAAGGAGAATGAAAATGTATCAGATGAATGAAGAGTTAAATCCAAATGCCGAATCACCAGAAACAGCGCCCGATCGAGCAATCGCCGATGAACTAAAGAAGAAAAATATGCTTCAAACACTCCAATCTTTAGGTCAAACAAATGTTCCTCAGTTGGAGTCTAATATATTTTGCCTTCAGATTATTGGACAGATTGAAGGACATATGGTGATGTCACCGCAAAATAAGACAACGAAATACGAACATGTAATTCCTCAAATTGTAGCTGCTGAACAGAATCCCAAGATCGAAGGGGTTGTTTTGATCTTAAATACTGTAGGGGGAGATGTGGAAGCAGGCCTAGCCATTGCGGAGATGATTGCTACGATGAGTAAACCAACTGTCTCGATTGTCTTAGGTGGAGGGCATAGCATTGGGGTCCCTATAGCTGTTTCCACCTGTACCTCCTTTATCGCGGAGACAGCCACGATGACGATTCATCCGGTTCGATTGACAGGCTTAGTGATCGGTGTACCGCAAACATTTGAGTATCTAGAAAGAATGCAAGATCGAGTCATTCATTTTATTTCTAGCCATTCAAAAGTTACGGAAGAGAAGTTGCGAGATTTAATGTTTCGAACAGGAGAACTGGCACGTGATATCGGAACCAATGTAGTCGCAAAAGATGCAGTGGAGATGGGACTTATCGACCGATTAGGTGGAATTTCGAGTGCTTTGCAAGAGCTAGATCGTTTGATCCAAGAGAAAAAAGGAGAATATCTCCAATGACACACTGGTCTATATTGCCATCCGATTGGAACGATCAGGCCGAGCAAGTTTACCAGCCACACTTCCAAGAATGTACCATCGATGGGATTCAAATGGTAATCGAAATCCTCCCCACTGGAAAAGCCCAAATCAATCGCCTACTAAGCCCGAATCCACAAGATTATCTAAATCCCAAGTTTCAACCCGGCGCGGAGCTTACATTACAACCACTATTAGAGTAAAGTGAAAGCAATCAACTAGAAAAGTGGACTTGCTTTCCACATCCTCGCAAGCTCACTATTTGAGCTTGCGAGGATACATTGACCTGGGACATGCTAACACATCTCTGTTCTTCTGAACTTATTTTGTCTGCCAGTACATTGGGAAACTGAAGATTTTACCTTACTTACATCTACAAAAATATGGCAAATAAATGTATAATGTTCAGAAGACTGCTTTGAATTCGGGAGAAGGGGATAAGATGTCCAAGAAGAAAAAACGAAAAGACGTGAAACGAGCTAGTCGTGTGAAACATGACCTGCTATTTGAAATCTATGGAATTGCCATGATCGCACTTGCAGTAATTAGTTTAGCTACTTTGGGAGCAATTGGACGAAATCTAACATATTTATCCCGTTTCTTAGTCGGAACATGGGATTTTCTAATTCCGATCGTAACAATTGGACTTGCTTTATACATCATGATAAAACGAAGATGGCCACAAAGTTGGACACCTAAGATGACAGGGGTCCTAACGATTGTTTTGTGTACACTGGGCTTTGTGCATTTTAATACGTTTCAGTACATACAAGCTACAGGCAAAACGGGTTCTGTTATGGACACTACATGGAATCTCTTGATAAATGAATACTCGTCCAGACTCCCTACTGACATAGGAGGTGGGATGATCGGTGGACTTATTTATGGCATGTTCCATTTTTTATTCGATGATGTAGGCACAGTCATTGCTTTATCTGCATTTTTATTAGCAGGAATTCTTCTTGTATTTGGAATCTCATACATTCAATTTTTACAGAAACTGTATATGCTTTTTCAAAGCCACAGAGCCAGCATTAAAAAAAATGTCAACTCTATGTTGGTGAAACATGGGAAAGCGAACCAACAAAAAAAGCAATCGCATAATCGTGAGATTGAAAGAGAGCTCCATCCTGAGTTTGAGGATGAATTGGAATCATCGTCATCATCTTCCTCTGAACCTACTATTGCTTATTATTATGAACCAGATCCGGTACCTGAGAGGGAACTCGTAAAAAAGCCAAAGCAATTGACGCTTTCTTTAAAATCAACTTCTGAGATGAAGCCTGAACCGCAAAGAAGCTCAACCGATGGAGAAGATGTAGTAGTAAAATTTCATACTACAGAGCGTTTGGATCATTATAAAATTCCGCCATTTACCATCCTTAGAGCCTTAAAGAAAAGAGATAAGCTAGATGAAGACTACTTAAAATCAAAAGCATCCAAATTGGAGGAGACGCTCGAAAATTTCGGAGTAAAGGCAAAGGTAAACCATGTTCAGCATGGGCCTGCGGTAACGCGATATGAGATTCAACCCAAAGTAGGGGTGAAGGTAAGTCAAATCGTCCGCTTGTCCAACGATATTGCACTAGCATTGGCTGCAAAATCGATCCGAATCGAGGCTCCTATTCCCGGGAAAGCAGCGATTGGAATTGAGGTACCTAATTCAGAGACAGCCATGGTTGGCTTGCGAGATGTAATCGATTCTCCTGGGTTCCAAAAAAATCCAAGTAAGCTATCAATTGGACTTGGAAAGGATATATCAGGAGAAGCGGTGATTGCGAACCTAGCTCAGATGCCGCATTTGTTAGTTGCGGGTGCAACAGGTGCGGGAAAGAGTGTCTGTGTAAACGGAATTATTATAAGTCTTTTGTACAAAGCAAGACCGGACGAAGTAAAACTGATGATGATTGATCCTAAGATGGTGGAGCTCAATATATACAATGGGATCCCTCATCTGCTTGTACCTGTTGTGACAGACCCGAGAAAGGCAGCCATTGCTCTGAAGAAAGTGGTTTCTGAGATGGAGAAGCGATACGAATTGTTCGCTAAAAATGGTGCCCGCGATCTAGAGCGTTATAATCAATTGGCAAGAGATCGAAGTGACGAGGCTGTTATGCCTATTTTACCGTATATAGTTGTGATTGTAGATGAGCTCGCAGATTTAATGATGGTTGCGCCTGGAGATGTCGAAGATGCCATTTGTCGGCTTGCTCAGATGGCACGTGCGGCGGGAATCCATATGATTTTAGCTACACAGCGTCCTTCTGTGGATGTAATTACAGGCGTTATTAAAGCCAATATTCCTTCTCGAATCGCTTTTACCGTTTCTTCACAAGCCGATTCCCGTACTATTTTAGACATGGGGGGCGCAGAAAAATTATTAGGTCGTGGAGATATGTTGTACATGCCGATCGGAGCCCCTAAACCGATCCGTGTCCAAGGCACATTTGTGACAGATGAAGAAGTAGAGTCTGTTGTAAATTTTGTTAAAAATCAACAAGAAGCACATTATAACGAAGAGATGATTCCGGATGTACCAGAGAATTCGAGTGGAGAACTAATTGATGATGATATGTATCCGCAAGCGGTTCAACTAGTGCTTGAAGCGAAAACAGCCTCGGTGTCATTGCTCCAGAGACGGCTTCGAGTAGGATATACTCGGGCGGCACGGTTGATTGATTTGATGGAATCTCGTGGAATTGTAGGTCCTTATGAAGGTAGTAAACCGAGAGAGGTTTTGGTGACAGAAGAACGCATGCAAGAAATTTCCAATACGTAAATTATATAAAAAATCTCTTATTTTTTCATAAGCTATAAAAAAATCTCTTGATTTTTTGGTAGCGATTACGCAAACTAAAAAAAGTGAGCTAGCGCCACGCCGCTGGCTTTTTTTATCCTAATGCAAGGGAGGGACACGGATGAACGTTGTAGAAATGCGAGGCATTACCAAATGCTTTGGTTCGTTTACTGCAAACGATAACATAAACCTAGTTGTAAAAAAGGGTGAGATTCATGCTCTACTAGGTGAAAACGGTGCAGGTAAGTCAACGTTAATGAATATCCTATTTGGTCTCTATCAACCAGAGCAAGGTAAGGTTTTCATTAAAGAAAAAGAAGTTGCGATCACGGGTCCAACAATGGCAAACAAACTAGGGATTGGTATGGTCCATCAACATTTTATGTTAGTGCAACCGTTTACCGTAACCGAAAATATTATTCTTGGTGACGAAAGAGCTTCTGGTGGGAGAATTGATTACAAAAAGGCTGAACGTGAAGTACAAGCTTTATCAGATCAATATGGGCTTCAAGTCGACCCACGAGCTGTTGTTGCAGATATTGGTGTAGGAATGCAGCAACGTGTTGAAATTTTAAAGACTCTGTATCGTGGAGCAGATATTCTTATTTTTGATGAACCAACAGCTGTATTAACTCCTCAAGAGATTGAAGAATTAACTGAGATCATGCGGAAACTCGTAAAAGAAGGTAAGACGATCATCTTTATTACTCATAAGCTAAAAGAAATTATGAGTACGTGTGATCGTTGTACCGTTATTCGTCGCGGGAAGATGATTGACACAGTTAATATTTCGGAAACCAATGAAAACGAGTTAGCATCGCTCATGGTAGGTCGTGAGGTTTCATTTGAACTGGATAAACAACCATCTAACCCACAGGAACCTGTTCTTAAGGTTCAAAGCTTAGCAGTGGATGATAACCGTAATAATCCCGCTGTTCGCGGTTTAGATCTGGAGATTAAGGCGGGTGAAATTGTAGGGATTGCTGGAGTTGACGGAAATGGTCAATCCGAGCTGATTGAAGCGATTTGTGGTCTTATGAAACCAAAATCAGGCAGAATCATTTTAAATAATAAAGATGTCACAGGATTGGCCCCTCGAAAAATTACCGAGACAGGCCTTGGCCATATTCCAGAGGACCGACATAAACGCGGTTTGGTTCTAGACTTTTCTGTTAGTGAAAATATAATTTTACAGTCCTATTATAAGAAACCGTTTTCAAATGGCTTTGGAATCAATTACAAAGCAGTAGGGGATTATGCGAATAAACTGATTCAAGAGTTTGATGTGCGAACCCCAGATAAAGATACACCAGCACGTGCGCTTTCAGGTGGTAACCAACAGAAAGCGATCATTGCACGTGAAGTGGACCGAAATCCGTCCCTTCTGATTGCAGCACAACCTACTCGTGGGTTGGATGTGGGCGCTATCGAATTTATTCATAAACGTCTCATCCAACACCGCGATACAGGCAATGCCGTATTACTTGTTTCCCTCGAGTTGGAAGAGGTTCTTAAAGTAAGTGACCGAGTGGCCGTGATCTATGAAGGAAAAATTCAGGGTTGGGTTGATCCAAGAACGGCAACAGAAGAAGAGCTTGGACTCTTAATGGCAGGAAGCAAAGCGAAAGGAGGGGCTTCACAATGATTGGTAAATTAAATCGGAATTCGACTCTTCTTTCATCCATCATTTCAATTATTTTGGGGATGTTAGTCGGGGCAATCGCGATGCTATTATCCGGATATGATCCGATTTCAGCTTACGGTGCATTATTTAGCAGTGTATTTGGTTCTGCATCTGATATGGGTGAAACACTGCGTACGATTACTCCACTCATCTTTGCCGGTTTGGCTGTAGCACTAGCGTTCCGTACAGGGATGTTCAATATCGGCGTAGAGGGTCAGTTAGTCATTGGTAGTTTAGCAGCCGCTTTTGTTGGATTGAAGTTAGAGTTGCCGCCTGTGTTGCATGCGATCGTGGCATTAGTAGTAGGAGCACTAGCTGGTGCGATATGGGCGCTGATCCCAGGTTTGTTGAAAGCAATTCGTGGTGTACATGAAGTGATTGTCTGCATCATGATGAACTGGATTGCTTTATTCTTAAGTAACTACATGGTCGGAAAAGTTCTTTCCAATAATAGTGATTCCACCGAGAAAATTCATCCAAGTGCATCCATTCGTGTTGATTTCTTAACGGATATGTTTGATGGAGCACGTGTGCATCTAGGCCTTATTCTAGCTATTTTGACGACTATCTTTGTCTATGTATTGCTTTTCAGAACCAAGTTAGGGTATGAGTTACGTGCGGTTGGTTTGAACCCGGATGCTTCCGAGTACGCGGGGATGAGTGTAAAGCGAAATATTATTCTTTCCATGATGATATCAGGTGGAATCGCTGGTCTTGCAGGTGCGGTTGAGCTACTTGGGACGAGTGAGTATCTAGCCATTAATCCATCTCTTCCAGGAACTGGTTTTGATGGGATTGCGGTAGCACTTTTAGGAGCCAATACCCCAATTGGTGTGGTGCTTTCATCCATGTTGTTTGGAGGATTATTTAATGGTGGGAGCAACATGCAGTATGTAGCAGAAGTACCTTTTGAAGTGATTCGAATTGTATTTGCAGCTATTATTCTCTTCGTAGCAGCTAATTTTGTAAAACAATTAGGAAATAGAAAGAACCGTAAGAAGAAAGGGGAGAAAGCTAGTGCTTAGTACAATGACCAACCTTTTAGAGACCACTATTCTTTACTCAACTCCCCTAATCTTAGCGGCGTTAGGTGGTTTGTTCTCAGAACGTTCGGGTGTTATTAACATTGGTTTAGAAGGCCTTATGACAATCGGTGCGTTTACCTCAGCAGTCGTTGCGATCAATACAGGAAGTCCGTGGATCGGCCTCTTGGCAGGAATTGTAGCGGGTATTCTTCTGGCGCTGATTCATGCAGTTGCTACCGTTACATTTAATGCAGATCAAACAGTAAGTGGAGTTGCGATTAACTTCTTAGCAGCAGGATTAGCCGTATATCTAGTAAAAGCCCTCTATGATGGTGCGGGACAAACGCCTGTTGTAGAAAGTAAATTTACAGATTTGGCGATCCCGGTTTTAAAAGATATCCCTCTCATAGGTGATCCCCTTTTTAATACTTCACCGATTACCTATATAGCGTTAATCTTAGTTTTTGTTAGTTACTTCGTGTTATACCGTACGCCATTTGGTATGCGCCTACGTGCTGTGGGGGAGCATCCACATGCTACTGAGACAGCGGGTGTATCGGTTGTCAAAATGCGCTATGTTGCTGTCTTAATTAGCGGAGCATTAGCGGCTATTGGTGGCGCGACACTTTCCACTTCGATCGGGAGTGAGTTTAGTGCAACTACCGTTGCGGGTCAAGGCTTTATCGCGATCGCAGCGTTAATCTTTGGTAAATGGAAGCCGTTTGGTGTTCTAGGGGCCGCTGCTTTCTTCGGCTTTTCCGTAGCTTTATCTTTAACAGGTCAAGTTTGGGGATTAACGGAATATGTGCCTTCCGAAATCTTGACTATGCTCCCATATGTATTGACCATCTTAGCGTTAGCAGGATTTGTAGGGCGTGCCAATGCTCCAGCGGCGATTGGGAAATTGTATGAAAGAGGAAGCCGTTAAGGTTTAGTGATTAAATTTTTTCACAGAAACAAAAGTTTTTGTTGATATAAAGTAATTTATGTATAAAAATAAGAGTTGGAGTTGAAAGCGTTCTCGTGTGATAAGCTTTGGGGTTAATTGGAATCATTAGTCTAGTTCATAACACAGAGGAAAAAATGGATTTAATTTCCTAGCGAAATCACAAATATCCGCTCGTCTCTGGTTCATACTACTAACACCATTCTCCCTGCAGTACAAAATCAAACACTTTTAGTAAAGGGGTATTTGTATGCAAATGAAGCGTTTGTTAGGCTCACTCGTAGCTGTTTCTCTAGTAGCAACGTTAGCTGTTGGTTGTGGAGGTAATAAAAGTAAGGAGACAGCAAAAGGAGACTTTTCTGTTGGTCTTGTTACGGATACAGGTGGTTTAAATGATGAATCCTTTAACCAATCTGCTAATATGGGTCTTCAAAAAGCGAAGAACGATATAAAAGTGGATGTGAAAGCACAAGAATCTAAAAAAGATGATGATTATGTTCCTAACTTAACTCGTTTTGCCAAGGACAAACGAAATCTTATCTGGGGTGTAGGCTTCAAATTTGATAAAGCAATTCCAGATGTAGCAGGGGAATTTAAAGATAGCAAATTTGCGATTGTGGATAGCAACTTAGGTGGGAAAATCCCGTCAAATGTTGTAGCGGTAACATTTAAAGATGAAGAAGGTTCTTTCTTAGCAGGGGTGGCAGCAGGGAAGACTACCAAGACAAATCAAGTTGGTTTCATCGGTGGAATGTCGTCTCCACTGATTAAAAAGTTTGAAGCAGGTTTTACTGCAGGCGTGAAGCAAGCAAATCCGAAGGCAACTGTAAAAGTTGTTTATGCCGAATCATTTTCCGATGCAACGAAGGGTCGCTCTCTGGCAAAATCTTTGTATGATGGCGGAGCAGACATTGTGTACCATGCAGCAGGTGGTGTAGGGAAAGGTCTTTTTGACGAAGTAAAATCCCGCGAAGCAGGCAAATATTGGGCGATTGGTGTAGACATGGACCAAAGCCGTTTGGCACCAGAACATACACTTACTTCGATGATCAAACGTGTTGACGTAGCGGTATTTGAGATCACGAAGCAAGCCAAAGAAGGTACTTTAAAACTAGGTACAGAAGTGAACTTTGGATTGAAGGATGAAGGTGTAGGTCTTTCTAAAAACTCAAAAATCTCTCCAGAGGTAATGAAACAAGTAGAAGAGTTTAAGCAAAAAATCATCAAAGGTGAAATCACCGTTCCTTCTAAATAATTTTTGAACCTTGTCATATCGTGAATATATGACTAAAGAACATGGAAGTAGGAAACTTACTAAGCATAGGAGAATTTTCCTTGTTGTAAGCTCTTACAATTCCATGTTCTTTTTTTTTAGTCTATAATGGAGACTAGGTAATATTTTCTAATAAACGAGGTGAGCGGAGCATGTCATCTGGACAATTTCAGACGAGGCAAATAGGCAATGTACGTCTACATGTCTGTCCGAGTACAAAGTTTAAAACCACGATGCTGGTGGCGATGTTTCAGCAAGAGCTATCAACGAAGTATGTAACTCAAACAGCTCTCCTTTCAAACGTATTGCTTCGGGGAACAGAGCAATATCCTACGATGCTCGATCTAAAAAAGAAGCAAAACGATCTATATGGCGCGGGTCTCTTTGGAGATGTTTTTAAGCGTGGCGAAAGGCAAATCCTCCACTTTGGAGTAGATATCGCAAATGAACAATATCTTCATGATGCCTCTCCGTTGCTCGAAGAAGCAGTGGGCCTGCTGTGTGAAGTGATTACGAAGCCAGCCTTAGAGCAAGATATATTTGTGAAAAGCTATGTAGAGGCGGAGAAACGAAACCTAAAGCAACAAATTGAAGGCTTGGTGGATGAGAAGGCCCAGTATGCAGCACAACGTAGCATTGAAGCGATGTGTAAGAACGAGCCATACGCCATTTTTATAAATGGACGAGTGGAGGATATTCCTGCAATTCAAGCAGATAATCTTTATACATACTATCAAGAACTGCTGTACCATTGCCCACTAGATCTTTATTGTGTAGGAGATGTGGATATTCAAAGAGTGATCTCCTTGTTCCAGAAGTATCTTCCTTCTGAGATGTTTACTTCCGAACGAAAACAATTGGGCCTCTCACAAACTGCACCTGTATCTGTACAACAAGTGAACACTGTGATTGAGCATTTACCTGTAAATCAAGGAAAACTAAATATGGGATGCCGAACCCATATAACAGTGCAAGATTCCGATTACCCTTCTTTGCTTATGTATAATGGGATTCTCGGCGGTTTTCCACATTCTAAGTTGTTTATGAATGTGCGTGAAAAAGCGAGCCTAGCTTACTATGCTTCTTCGCGGCTTGAAAGTCATAAAGGAGTTATGCATATTCAATCAGGAATCGAGATCCAAAACTTTGAGAAGGCTGTAACCATCATTAAAGAACAGATGGAAGTAATGCGTCAGGGTCAAATTAGCGATCAAGAATTAGCGCAAACAAAAGCGACCCTTTCCAATCAATTCCGTGAGCAACAGGATCGTGCCTATGAGATCGTTCAGTCACACTATCACTCTGTTCTAAGTGGAACGAACCGCCCATTAGAACAGATTCTAAAAGAGATTGCACAAGTATCGAAGGAGGATGTGCAGAAAGTAGCGCAAAAAATTCAGCTTGACACAATCTACTTCTTACGGGATCAAGGAGGAGAAGCTGATGAAAAAAATTGAATATAAACAGCTAAAAGAGACGCTTTATCATGAGACACTGCCCAATGGATTAGATGTGTATGTACTACCTAAGCAGGGGTTTGCTAAAACGTATGCTACCTTTACTACCAAGTACGGTTCCATTGACAATACGTTTCAGGTTCCCGGAAAAGAAAAGGTACATGTCCCGGATGGAATTGCACATTTCTTAGAACATAAGATGTTTGAACAGGAATCTGGCGAGGATGTATTTCAGTCGTTTTCCAGACAAGGTGCATCGGCAAATGCATTTACCAGTTTTACGCGTACCTCGTATCTATTCTCTTGTACGGATCAAGTGGAAAACAATCTCACCACTTTATTAAATTATGTACAAAGCCCTTATTTTACAGATGAGAATGTAGAGAAGGAAAAGGGGATTATTGGCCAAGAGATTCGTATGTATGATGACAATGCGGATTGGAGAGTCTACTTTGGTTTGATCGAGGCAATGTATCAAAATCATCCTGTAAAGATTGATATTGCGGGTACAGTCGAATCCATCGCCAAAATTACCAAAGAGACACTTTACACCTGTTATAACACCTTCTATCATCCGAGCAACATGTTGTTGTTTGTGATTGGAGCTGTGGATCCACAACGTATTTTTCAGTTGGTAAAAGAAAATCAAGCCCAGAAAAAATTTGAGCCACAAGGTGAGATCGAGCGCTTTTTTGATAAGGAACCAAATGCAGTTGCGGAGAAGAGAAAGGAAATGCGCCTAAGTGTAAATGCTTCTAAGTGCTATTTTGGATTTAAAGAAGCACCAGCTATTATAGCGAACTCTGGAAACAATATGTTGAAGATGGAGCTATGCACGCAGTTGTTTATGGAGTCCTTAATAGGGTCGTCTTCCGAGCTATATCAAAGCCTGTATGAGGAAGGGTTGATTGATGACTCATTTGGACATGATTATTCGATTGAACAGGGTTATGGATTTACGATGATGGGCGGAGATACAAGGAAGCCAGATGAACTTGTAGCCCGTATCGAACAATTATTTCCTCAGAAAGTAGCAAAGGGAATCTCTGCTGAGGAGTTTGAGCTAGTAAAGAAAAAGAAAATCGGAAGTGTTTTGCGTTCACTTAACTCAGTTGAGTGGATTGCGAATCAATTTACGAGTTATCGTTTTCACGACTCTGATCTATTCGAGATGATTCCAACGTTGGAATCGATTACGTTAAAGGATGTAAACAATCGAATGAGAGAGCATATTGATTTTGCGAGATTTGCGGTCTCTACTGTACGTCCATTAGAGCAATCGACGAAACCTACTGTTTAAAAAAATGGGGTCGTGCCTTCTTCAGGCACGGCTTTTTATACGAGTAGGAGTAGGAGTGGCGTTGTGTGAAGACATTACAAGGAGAAGTAATCTGGATATCAGGAGCTAGTGGGGGTATTGGCGGTGCGATCGCGATTCGTGCAGCTGAGTTAGGTGCTAAAGTCGCGGTTTGTTATCAGCATTCACTTGGGCGGGCAGAAGGAATTGTAAGAAAGTGCCGAGAAGCAGGAAGTATGGCTGAAGGGTTTCAATTGGATGTAAAACAAGCAGAATCGGTGCGAAATTGCTATCAACAAGTTTGTTGGGCATTGGGAGCACCGACTATCGTAATCCACGCTGCAGGTGGTACTCAGGTTGGGCTACTGCAAGATGTGACCATGGAACAGTATGATGAGTTGATGGATACGCATGTCCGAGGAGCGGTGCAGATGATTCAATCTGCGGTTCCAAACATGATTCAACAAAAGAAGGGACGTATCATTTTATTATCTTCGATTTGGGGAGAAGCGGGAGGTGCTGGAGAGGTTATCTACTCAGCCGCCAAAGGAGCCATTCAAGGGCTAACGAAGGCTCTCGCGAAAGAACTAGCCCGTTCCCACATTACGGTGAATGCAGTGGCTCCTGGAGCCATTGAGACGCCATTATTATCCGCGCAACTAGTAGATGAGGAGCAAGTGGAGTTGGCAGAGGAAATCCCAATGGGTCGGTTAGGAAAGCCAGAAGAGGTCGCCAGACTTATTAGTCATTTATGTGAACCTGAGAGTAGATATATAACAGGTCAGGTTATTCATATAAATGGCGGTTGGTATACATAATTTTTAGATGTTAGGTTATATTACTCCCGTAGGAGGTGATCTAACATGTCGGTTCTAGACGATTTTCAAGAGTGGAAAGGATTTTTATCCGAACGTGTAGGCCAAGCGAAAAGCTTAGGAATGGATGAAAATTCGATTCAAGATATCGCCTATGAGTTAGGAGATTATCTAGCAAAGGATGTTCAACCTCAAAACGAACAAGAGTTATTGTTACGTGATTTATGGAAAGTAGCGGGACCAGAAGAACAAAAAATGATAGCAGAGCTTATGGTGAAAATGGTAAGTGACGGTAAACAATAATTGTATACTTAACTAATAAAACAAGCCTTGCGATTGAGGTTTGTTTTATTTTATTTTTTAACGGACAACGCCTTTTATGTAAGGAATTAGTCACGAATCTTTCTTCGTTCCGAAAGATGTATGTGCTATACTGTAAAAAACATTCGTTTACACTTGTGTCTGAATGAGAGAATGAGGTGTGAAATGGAAGATCACGAATGGTATCTTGAATATCAAATTCACAAGAATAAAAACCGTCCTGGTTTGTTGGGGGATTTGGCGTCACTACTCGGGATGTTAAAGATTAATATTGTGACGATTAACGGGGTAACCAATGATCGTCGTGGTCTGATCCTGCGCACAAGTAAACCTGAAAAAATAGAGGCTTTAAGCCAAATCTTACATCGGATGGATCATATCCATGTAACTGCTTTACGCAAGCCTAATGTGACCGATCGTCTTGCAGTGAGGCATGGAAAGTATGTTGAACTCTCTAGTGACGATATTAAGACATACCGATTTATTCGAGATGAGATCGGTATTTTAGTAGATCTTCTCGCAGAACAAATGAAGAAAAAAGGACATCAGCTAATT
Source organism: Baia soyae (assembly GCF_004341445.1). GTDB lineage: Bacteria > Bacillota > Bacilli > Thermoactinomycetales > Thermoactinomycetaceae > Baia > Baia soyae. The sequence continues at coordinate 49,032 of NZ_SLXV01000004.1, read as the reverse complement.
GGAATTCGAGGAATGCCGCGTGTTGGAAAGACAGAATCCATTGTGGCATCTAGCGTATGTGCTAATAAACGGTGGTCTTTTCTATCCTCAACACTCTTACGACAAACGATTCGCACACAATTAGCCGCGAATGAACTTTCGACTGACCATGTTTACATAATAGATGGTATCGTCTCTACACGCCGTTTTTCAGAAGATCATGTTTGTTTGCTTCGAGAAGTGATGCGGATGGAGACGACAAAGGTGATTGAACACCCTGATATCTTTGTTAGAAACTCGGAGTATCGACTAGAAGATTTCAACTATATGATTGAGCTTAGAAATCATCCTGATGAAGAGATTGTATACGATCTGATGGACGAACGTCATTCCATGTTTTAGTGATGTTCTGAAGGGAAAGAAGCTTCCTAAAGAGAAACCAATAATTAGCTCAGGGAGGTGACCATAATGGGAGTAGGACAACAGCTTAGAAGCACTCGTGAATCTCTTGGCATTAGTTTAGAAGAATTAGAAGCCCATACTAAAATTCAAAAGCAATATCTATCAGCAATTGAAAATGGTCAATTCCACCTGTTGCCAGGTTCCATATATGTAAGGTCTTATATTCGGACATATGCGCTATCGCTAGGTCTGGATCCACATAAAATATTACATCAAGTGCGGCAGGGGCAGGCACAATCTGCTAAAGAAAATGCAAGACAAAGTGTCTCAGTTGCTTCTGAAAGGCCCCGTAATCAACGTTTATCTAGCATGTCGGAGCAAAGTACAGCAGTAGCCGAAAATCGCTGGCAACCAGAGAAAGAGCTTGCTACTACTCGTTCATTTGGGAATACGGTTCGCTGGGATGTAAAACGTATTGAAAATCATTTGCAAGAGGTGGAGCAAGAACAGGCTGTTACTACTACTTCACCTAATCGCCCGATGAGACGCCGAGATCCAGAGAGAGCGGAGCGATTAAGTCAATCGAGTAAATTACCGACAGTCGTACCATCAGAGCGTTCTATGCAACCTGCAACGAAACAAAGTCCTCGTTCTAAGGAGCTACAGGCTTTACAAAATTTGAAAAGCTTATCACGTAGCGATCGCCAAAAACGCTCAACAGAAGAAAAAGAGCTTGTACCGAGTTTAGAACCCCGTTCGAGAGAGCGAAAAGGGAAATCAGAAAAGAAATTCACGTTTTACACGAAATTTTTACTGTTTTGGGCAGCTGTTCTTGCGGTTGCAGCTCTCTATGTTCTTTATTTGCGAGTGAGCTCTTAGATACATAAGACTTAAAACCGTTCAAGCTCTTGCCAAGAGAGCTTTTTTGACAGAGTATACGTATTTTGATATGCTTGTATCAAATTTATGCGTATTTTTTGAAATAACAAACAGTCAGGTTGAAGAACAAAATAGCTTCTTGTATATAGCATTTGTTTGTAAACCTTTTGGGAGGTGACTGGGATGTCTGAAGAGATTGGACATTATCTTCGGCAGGCCCGGGAGTCGATAGGACTGTCCCTCGACCAATTACAAGAAAAAACAAAGATCCAAAAACCTTTTCTTATAGCGATTGAAAATGGTGACTTTGATAAACTACCGAGCCCTTTTTATGTGAGGACCTATCTGCGTTCTTATGCCAATCAAGTCAAGGTAGAACCTCATCATATTTTGCGTCACTATCGAAAAGAAGAGCAGGCTGTGCGGTATGGAGTTCAACAAAATACGGCTGTTATGCCTGCTGTAGGACAGCAAACGGGTCATTTTTCCTTGAGTCAGACGACAATCCAGAAGCCTGCAAGTTCAAATCGTATTAAAGTTCAAACAGCACTTACGATTGCGAAGCCTAGTGCTAACACGCAAATACAGACCAAGCCGGTAATAGATCGGACTGCACAAACACAGAAACTGCGTGCAATCGATCAAACTCAGAGTCTATCTGCTACGAATCCATCGTTCGAGCCTGGAAAAACTCAGACGATGCCACCATTTAATCCAGCACAAACACAAAGGATGAAGGCACTAGAGAGTTCAGGAGTTAATCGTCCTAGTCGTACTTTACGCGAACAATCTATGACGATCGCTAAGAATCACAAGGTTCGTTCCGAGGAAACCACCCAAACGTCATCAACAGTGGTTCCTTCTGCGTCTACTACCAAGATAGGCCTAGTAGGACAGGAAACGGTACCGTTCGAGATGATAAAGGACCAAGGATTAGATCAAAAGCTTGGGACAACGAATTTATCGTCTACCATGCCTGGATCTGGATCGAAAAAGATGGAATCGAGCTCTCGCCTAGAAACGAAACGTGATCCTCGGTTTGAACGTACTGCTCGATTCGACACAAGAAATCAAACCGATCCTAAATTGGACGTAGGTCGTGAGTTGGAGACAGGTTTGGTTCCGCTCTCCGATACTATCATGACACGTCGTGAGAAATTTGGCTCTTCACGTGATGAAAAACTAGACTCACGCTACTCACAAGATGTAGAATCGCTCAAAACATTGAGCCGTAGTGCGATGAAAACGAGTCGTAGTTCTAAGTCTAAGTGGAAAGTTGATTTTCCTGTGAAATGGTACTGGATTGCGGGAGCTGCTGGACTCTTGGTGCTAGTTGTTGGAGTATTGATATATACTTTTTCTGGTGGAGATGATGCTAAGAAAACAAATACTTCTAAGCCAGCCACTACTGAACAAACAACGAAACCAGGAAGTGAAGCAAAGGAATCGACCCCTGATACACCGCCTTCAACTGAAACGGGTCCTGTTGAGATCGAAAAATCAGGTGCTGGAACGTATCATGTCTCGAAGGGGAATGAACTGAAGCTCTCTTTCAAATTAAAACAAGGCGCTTCTACTAGTGGACAAATTGTACTAAAAGATGCAGGGGGTAAAGATATTAAACCTGGGTTTGTTTTGAGTACCAAATATCCGAAAGCCCCAGAGATTTTATATACGTTTTCTGGAGATGCGAATAAGTTAACCATTTCCATCACCAAGCCAGATGACGTAGAGATTATGGCAAATGGAAATATATCCATTAATAAAGTGAATCCAGTTAAAGACCTTACATTTTTAGTGAAAAAATAATAAGATGGTTAAAAAATGTTCCTGAAAAAGCCTTTTAACAGGCTTTTTCTTTTGTTTTTCCTAGGATATACTGACATCAGAATGGAGAGTAGATGGGAGGACATCTTCAGAGCTATGGTAGACATGGAGCAAAAGTCATCATCACAACAAATCTCAAGTCAGTTCGTAAGTAGAAGAAAAAAACATGCTCAAAAGATAAAAAAGAAGCCAGTCCCTTGGTTCGGATGGTTGGGTGTAGCGCTTGTGGCTTTGGCTATTCCAGTTGGTTTTTATGCCTTCAAAGGAGGTTCACCGAATCAAGTGACTAAGTCTCCACCTGTCCCCACTGAAATGGAAATCGGTAAAAGTAATCCGAGTCGACCGGAAATAGAATTGCAACCTCATTCCGAAGGGAAAGACTCTGGTGAGCAATATCGCTTAGGTAATGTAGGCAAAGTAGAGGTTTCTCTTTCAAGTAAGAGTAGTGCTTCTTTTAAGGTGTATCGCGGTTCATCGAAAGGAACACCGCTAAAAGAGGGGAAACTTTCAGCAAATAATGTAGAAAAGATAGAAGATAAAAAAGAGTTGTATGTAACTATCGAAAATCCTGATCAAGTTCAATTAAAAGTAAATGGAATTCAAATTGATACATCCAATACGAAAAGCGCTCAATCATATCGATTTTTCTTAGTTGATTAAAGATTCGGTAAAAGAAGAGCTTTTTGTTGGTAAGCTTTTGACACCTTACTTTTGCATAGTTTATACTTACGGAAGGATTATCTGCTATCTACTACATATTTGGAAGAATTGATCACACATGAAATACATACCTGCGTATAATTCAGTCGCAATCCTGTTCGTTTCTTCCACACAAGGGATCATTGAGAGGATTTCCTCCAAGAACCAAATTAATGGATTGTCCAGGAGGTAGATCACAGTGAACGTAGCCAACAAGATAACAATGGCACGTATTTTTCTTGTTCCCGTGGTCATGATCTTTTTACTTGTTCGTTTTGATCTTGGATCGATACAATTTGGTCAAGTCACGATAACAGTGAGTGAATTGATTGCGACATTGGTATTTGTTCTAGCGGCTGTTACAGATGGTTTGGACGGCTATATAGCTCGAAAGAATAAAATAGTAACCAATCTCGGGAAATTTCTTGATCCTCTAGCAGATAAGCTATTAATTACAGCCGCACTCATTTCACTCGTAGAGATGAATCGATTAGAGGCATGGATGGCTATTATCATTATTAGTCGAGAGTTTGCTGTTACAGGATTGCGTTTGATTGGAGCAGTGGAAGGGAAAGTTATCGCTGCTAGCGCATTGGGGAAAGCGAAAACCATCATTCAGATCGTGGCAATCGTGGCGCTGATGTTAAACAATATTCCGTTTGCTGAGTATGCTATTCCGTTTGCCTTGATCGCCAAATGGCTGGCGGTGATGATTACGGTTGTATCAGGAGTCGATTATTTCTATAAAAATAGGAAATTTGTTTCACTTACCACTTCGAACTCGAAACAGTAAAGAGGAGACTCGCTTATGAAGGCGGAAGTCATTACCGTTGGAACAGAGTTGTTAATGGGATATACCTTAGATACTCACTCTGGCTTTCTATCACAGGAATGTGCCATGTTGGGGATACCGGTTCATTTCCATACTTCTGTAGATGATGATCGTGATCGACTTTACCAGACATTTCAGCTTGCCCAGTCTCGTTCTGAGTTAGTAATCGTTTGTGGTGGACTGGGTCCGACACTAGACGATTTGACAAAAGAAACATTGGCAGATTTTTTGAATGTTGAGTTGATCCAAGATCCAGCGGCCCTTGAAGCATTGCAATCCGCTTTTGCTGGACGCTCTATCCCCATGACACAGAACAATTTGAAACAAACATATGCATTTCCGAATGGAACTACTTTTTTAAACTCCAGAGGTACTGCTCCAGGTCTTGCTGTTACGTCTGAAGGAGTTACGTATATCCTTTTGCCAGGTCCTCCGGGTGAAATGCGCCCCATGTTTGAGGATCAGATTCGTGAATTTATTCTTTCCCTTATCCCAAATCGAAGGATAATTGTATCTCATCCTCTTTCATTTTTTGGAATTGGAGAATCTTTATTAGAAGATCAACTGAAGGATTTGATCCAATCAGAAACATCTCCATCTATCGCGACATATGCTGAAGAAGCGGGAGTTGTTTTGCGAATTACGGTAGAAGCCGATTCAGCGAAAGAGGCGAAGGCAAGAATCGAACTGATTCGACAAGAAATCCTTCATCGTGTAGGAGATTTTTGTTTTAGTGAGAAAAAAGAGGCGTTGGAAGAAGTTGTTCTATCTATTATGCAGGAACGGAAGCAGACCGTATCGATAGCAGAGAGTTGTACGGGCGGCTTCCTTACTTATCTACTAACCACCATACCAGGCTCCAGTCAAGCTGTGCTTGGTGGTGTCGTTACGTATACCAATAAAATTAAAGAGCGTATGACAAACGTTTCAGTAGATACGCTTCAAAAGTACGGTGCGATTAGTGGAGAAACCGCGACTGAGATGGCAGAGCACACCAGGGATCAATTCCAGAGTGATCTTGCCATCAGTGTGACAGGACTTGCGGGGCCAACGCCTGCGGAAGGAAAACCTGTTGGAGAGGTTTGGATTGCGATTGCCGCGAAAAATGGCAAGACTGAGGTCCATCATCATATGATCAGAGGGCAACGCAAACGAGTCCAGCTACTAGCAGCAAAATATGCTCTATTCCATCTATGGCAGAGATTAAAAAAAGGGTGATTTTACAACATGACGAAGAGTTTTGATGAATTTGGATTACAGCCAGATATTTTAAAAGGAATTTATGATATTGGTTTTGAAGAGCCTTCTCCGATTCAGATCGAATGTATCCCAGCAGTATTACGCGGGGAAGATGTGATTGGTCAGGCACAGACAGGAACAGGTAAGACTGCGGCTTTTGGGATTCCGATATTAGATCGAATTCAAACCCAAGTGAATCAAGTGCAAAGCATTATTATCACGCCTACTCGGGAGTTAGCGATTCAGGTGTCAGAAGAGTTACGGCGCCTTGGTCGGCCAGGTCGGATTAAAACACTCCCAATCTATGGTGGACAATCTATCGGACGCCAAGTAAAAGCATTGGAGCAAGGCGTTCATGTCGTTATTGGTACTCCAGGAAGGTTACTAGATCATTTGCGTCGTGGAACACTAAAGGTGGACGCAATTGAGGTGATCGTACTAGATGAAGCAGATGAAATGCTAGATATGGGTTTCATCGAGGACATTGAATCTGTGTTACGTTTTGTACCAACAGACCGCCAGCTTCTTCTTTTCTCAGCTACGATGCCTCCAGCTATTCGTCAGTTAGCGAATAAGTATATGCGCAAGCCACGGTATATTACGATTAATCGAGGCGATGTGAGTGTACCTATGATCAAGCAAGTATACTACCGGGTACTTGAGAATCATAAAATAGACGCGCTTTGTCGAATTTTAGATAGTGAGGAAGTAAATTTAGGAATTGTCTTCTGTCGTACGAAAAAAGGGGTAGATGAGCTAGCAGAAGCACTTCAGGCACGTGGCTATTTATCTGGCGGGCTACATGGAGATCTCCAGCAATACCAACGGGATCGCGTGATGAGTGCTTTCCGTAATAGTGAGATTGAATTGCTTGTTGCGACCGATGTAGCTGCACGTGGAATTGACGTGGGCAGTGTAACACACGTGATTAACTTTGATATTCCGCAAGATGTAGAGAGTTATGTACACCGAATTGGCCGTACGGGCCGTGCTGGTCGTGCGGGTGTTGCTTTAACTCTCGTAACTCCACGCGAGATGAAGCAATTGCGTACGATTGAAGAGGAAACAGGTAACCGTTTGAAATCAAAAGAGCTTCCTACTTTAGAAGAGATTGCTACCAAGCAACAGCAGACATGGATGACTCAAATCGGAGAAGTAATCCAAGCTGAGACAGATCTTAGCCTATTCGAAGAGATGTTAGGACAATTGAGTGAGAAGTACTCCGCAGAAAAGGTAGCTGCAGCTGCGCTTTATCTGTCCTTCTCAGAAAGATTTTCTAAAGGCCCTGATGCAGGATATAACTTTGGAGAAACAGGTGCGTCGCCAGGTATGGTTCGGTTCTTTATCAATGTCGGACGTAATGTAAATATGCGCCCACAAGAGTTGGCACAAGCGATTGCTGATCATGCAGGAATTGCCTTGCGCCAGGTTGGACGAATTAATATCTATGACCGTTTCTCATTTGTAGAAGTGCCAGAAGATGTAGCTCCATTTGTCTATGAAGCACTTCGTCAATCTAAAATCAACGGTGCGCGTGTGAATATGGAACCTGCTCGTCCGCGTACGAGTACACCTCCTTCTGAACGTACAGCACGTACAGCGCCACCTAGAGGATAAGCATAAAAAAGAACCATCCAACAGGATGGTTCTTTTTTATGGGTGAATATGGAATTTCGATGAATCGTAATGCCTAGTCTGCAATTCCAAGAGCAATCTTGGCATAGCGGGACATGCGACTCTTGTCCCAAGGAGGATCATAGACGATATTTACTTCCACATCTTGGACATTGTTTACTTTCATAACTGCTTCGGTGACCATGCCGTGGATAGTGCCAGAGAGAGGGCATCCCATTGCGGTTAGTGTCATCGTGACGGTAACTTTTTGCTTGTCATCAATTTCCAGATTGTAGATAAGCCCAAGATTTACGATATCGATATGAAGCTCTGGGTCGAGCACATTTTCTAATTCATCTAAAATGGCTTCTTTCATTACGTCCTGATTCAAGGTAATAGCCTCCCATACGATGTTCGGTTTCTCTCCTTCTTACAATGTACCATAGCCAAATCAAAAACAAAAAACGAATGGATGTTCGTAAAATGGTATTGGCAGTAAATGAAAAACAAGGTATGATAATACTAGTACATAAATGGACTAGAGGAGTGGGTGCATTGTCAGATCGTCGTCAGGCTTTAGAAATCGCACTTAGACAAATTGAAAAACAATTCGGAAAAGGTTCCGTTATGCGCATGGGTGAGGAATCGACTCTCCAAGTGGAGACGGCCTCTACTGGTGCTCTCGCATTAGATATTGCACTGGGAATTGGTGGATTCCCTCGCGGAAGAATTATTGAGGTATACGGACCAGAATCTTCAGGTAAGACGACGGTTGCTTTGCACGCGATTGCAGAAGTACAGAAAATGGGTGGACAAGCTGCATTTATTGATGCGGAACATGCACTAGATCCAGTTTACGCTCAAAAGTTAGGTGTAAATATCTCTGAGATGCTTTTATCTCAACCAGATACAGGGGAACAAGCTTTGGAAATTGCGGAAGCACTCGTTCGTAGTGGCGCTGTCGATGTGATCGTAATCGACTCTGTAGCAGCACTGGTTCCTAAGGCAGAGATTGAAGGGGAGATGGGAGACTCTCATGTAGGTCTTCAAGCTCGCTTGATGTCACAAGCACTGCGGAAGCTTTCTGGAGCTATTAATAAATCAAAGACCATCGCGATCTTTATTAACCAGATTCGTGAAAAAGTAGGGGTTATGTTTGGTAACCCTGAGGTAACGCCAGGTGGCCGTGCGTTAAAGTTTTACTCGAGTGTTCGGCTTGAAGTTCGTCGTGCTGAAACGATTAAGCAAGGTACGGACATGGTAGGGAATCGCACGAAGATTAAAGTAGTAAAAAACAAAGTAGCTCCTCCATTTAAAACAGCTGAAGTAGATATTATGTTCGGAGAAGGAATCTCTCGTGAAGGTAGTGCACTGGATATTGCTACCGAATTGGATATTGTGAATAAGAGTGGTGCTTGGTACTCCTTTGAAGGGGAGCGTTTGGGTCAAGGTCGTGAAAATGCAAAGTTATTCTTGAAAGAGAATCCTGCATTGTTTATTGAGATCGAAAATCGAATTCGTACCCATTATGAGTTACCACTTGCACAAGTCCCAGCTCCAGCTGTAGAGGAAAAAAGTGAGCCTCGCGGTCGTAAAGCAAAAGAACAAGCAGATTCTGACCCGATTATTACGGCAGCTTTAGCAGCAGGTCTTGACCAAGAAGATTAAAAAAGGGCGGGTGAAGAAAGTGAGTTCGAATATCACCCGGATCGAAAAGGAATCAGCATTGGGCAGACGTTACCACATTTATGTGGATGGAGAGTTTGCGCTCTCTATCCATGAGGATGTGTTAGTCAAATTCCGACTACATAAAGGGATGGATGTAGGTGAGGCTGATTGCCAGCACTGGTTGCTTGCTGAGGAACAGAATCGTGCTCGTCAAATCGCCTTTAAGTATATAGGCTATCGTCCACGTACGGTTTACCAGGTTCACCAGCACCTCTTAGAAAAAGGATTTTCTCTTGAGCATATCCAAGTAACCACAGAGGAATTGGTGCAGCAAGGTTATCTCAATGACGGGCAATACGCTATGGCGTGGGTTGAGGAACGGCAGAGGCTGAAGGGCCTAGGATCGACTCGATTACGTCAAGAATTAAAGCAAAAAGGCGTGGCGGATCATTGGATTGACAAGGCATTATCCTACATTGAACAAGATGAAGAGCGCCAACTGGCAATGACCCTTGCCGAGAGGCGCTATTCTCGTATTCAAGACGACCTTTGGTCAAAAGTAGAACGGAAACTCGGACAATACTTAATGAGACGTGGTTTTTCAGCGGATATTGTCTACCCAATTTTAAAACATTTTCGGTCCATTCATCGGCACGAAAAGGGGGATCGTTTGTGAAGATACTCTATTTTACGGATACCCACATTCGTGGGAATTCACCACGAAGTCGGAAGGATGATTTTCCATCCACGATCCGTAGAAAAATGGAAGAGATTATCGAACTTGCCAATGTGCATCAAGTAGATTATGTGTTACATGGTGGGGATGTATTTGATCATCCTAATCTATCGCCAGCAGTGGTAGGGGATTTTGCGAGTTTGTTTCGTGGCTTTGGAGTGCCGGTCTATGCGATTGCAGGGAATCATGATGTATATGCCCATAATCCGATTACTCTCCCGCGTACGATGCTAGGATTGCTGGATGCGTTTGGTACATTGCAACTGGTACACGAAGGAAATCGTATCAAGCTAGAGAAAGATGGCATCGTGGTACAACTTAGTGGTCAGCCTTTCCACTATGATTTAGATAAGCGCGACATTGCCCTTGATTATGCTGTTAAGAATGAGATGGAAGCTCATTTTTGTATTCATATGGTACATAGTATGTTGGTTGATCGTCCGTTGCCTGATAGCGTGGGTCATACTTTGATTTCTCAATTATGGGAGTTAGACAGCGATGTGGATGTCGTTTTGACAGGGCACTATCATGCAGGATTTCCGGTCCAGCATCGGGAAGGAAGATATGTGCTCAATCCAGGAGCGATTGCACGGGTAAATAATCATCTATCTGAGATGAGGCGAACACCTCAAGTGGTATTGCTTACCCTAACAGACTGTGTGGATGTTACCGTGATCCCGCTAACTTCTGCGCAATTAGGCGAGGAGATCTTGGATCGGAGTCACATTGAAAAGGCACGTTATCAGGAAGAGCGTTGGGCGGAATTCACGAGACAAGTAGACGCTGCGTTGGAGTTAAAGACATTAAATGTGGATACGATTATTGAAACGATTGCGGAGAACGATCAAATTCAAGAACAGGTAAGATTAGATGCCTTACGAAGAATTAGCAAGGCAAAAGAGATGCGGGGAGGAGAGGGCGCGTGAAGCAATTTCGGAAGCTGGAGATCCATAACTTTCAATCTCATGAGCATACGGTCGTACAACTCTCTCCTGGTTTAAACGTATTTGTAGGTGCATCTGATAATGGGAAGAGCGCTATTTTACGGGCTCTGCGTTGGGTGTTGTTTAATGTTCCTCGTGGGGCTGATTATATTCGTACAGGAACAACCAAGTGTCAAGTAACCCTTACGATGGACGACGGGACAGAGATTGAACGGATCCGCAGTACAGGCTCGATTAATCGCTATATCTTGCGCAAGCCGGATGAACAAGAGATGATTTTTGAAGGGTTTGGTTCAGAAGTTCCACATGAAATCACAGAAATTCATCAGATGACACCTGTGAAATTAGATGCCGCGCAAGAGATTCTTCTTCAGTTTGGTAGTCAATTAGAAGGGCCTTTCCTACTATCTGAATCTCCTGGGACTAAGGCAAAAATGTTAGGCTTTATCAGTGGTGCGCAGATCATTGATGTAGCTTTAAAACAGGCTAACAGTGATCGAAAGGCGATTTTAGAGGAAGGAAGAAGAACAGAGCGAAACAAAGAATCCCTACTGGAACAGTTGAAGCCCTATGAGGATTTAGGTAATGTACGTCGCCAACTAGATGAGAGTAAGCAGAAGATTGCTAGAATCAAAGAGTTGAAGCATAGGCTCTGGCAACTTCGAAAGACAGCTCACCTCTATATAGAAGTGAAACAGGAGCAAGTGTATTGGACTGGAGTGCTAGAATCGTTATCACAACTCCCTCAAGCCGAGATGAAAAAAGCAGAGTTAGAGATGATGGCTTTTCAGCAAATACAACTACAACAAAGACTAACCAGATGGAAGAATCATCAAAGTGGAAAACGTCAGTGCCAGCAACAACTGGTTCATCTTGAGAAATCCCCAGAGGCGGAAACACGTTTGGCCCAGCTTATGGATTTGTCTATTCGATTCAAACTACTTTTCCGCCTATACCATAGCTATGAGAATGTAAAGTCAGAGCAAGCACAAACGATACAGGTTTTAGAGAGGAATCAGAACCTTAGAGAAGCCGCAGAGCGTTTTCAGCAGATGATTCATGAAAGTGAGAAAAAGGCTCAGTTGGGCCACAGATGGAAAATCTATCAATCTATTTACTCTCAAAAACAACAGCAACTAGCCGTTTTAGCCAAAACAGAGGCGATTGATCAAGTTTGTCGGATTTTACTACCTAAATTGGAAACACATAAAAAACAAATGGAATTATATCGTGAACAACGATCAAAATACGTTTACCTCCATCAACGGGTGATGAAAGGTCGAAAGTATTGTACAGACCAAGAAGAAGAGATTAAACATTTAACCGAAGAATACGTAAGGTTGCTTCAAGTAAATAAGAAGTGTCCAACATGTGGTTCCCAGATTCATGGGGATGTATTGGAACATCTAATGGGCGAATTAGGAGGCGATGTATATGCTACAATTAGAAGATAAGATGAAAGAGTTAAAGGTCCGAATTGAAACGGCTAGAGAGCAAAGAACACGGGCAGAGGGAAAATTAGAGAATCTAGAGAAGCAAGAGGCGGAGTTGTTAAACGAGTTAGAGCAGTTAGGGGTAAAACCGGAAGAGCTTGAAGAAGAGATCGGCCGTCTGGAGAGAGAGATTCAAAGAGGAATCCAGGAAGTAAACGATCTCCTGCCTAAGGGGCTGACTTAGATGGAGATAGATCTCTCTCTAGAAGCTCTAGAGAAAAGAGTAAGGCAATATGAAACAGAGTGGTCTGAAAGGAAAGGGAAACAGGACCTTCTTTTAGAACAGCTTCATGAAGTGGAAAAACATTGGCAACTTTATCAAGAGGAAAAAGAATTACTCGATCAAGTTCGCATTCTATTTCAAAAAGCCTCTGACTATGCGAGACAACAAGCAAAAGCACAACTAGAGTTACTGGTAACAAGGGCGTTGCAAATGGTATTTGGTCCCGCCTTTTCTTTTATCATTGAATTGTCGGAAGCTGGAAAAAATCCAAGCGCGGAGTTTTTTGTTGTCACCGACTGGGACGGAATGCAGGTAAAAAACAAACCTCAAGACTCACGCGGGGGAGGAATTGTTGATATAATTTCTCTTGCTTTGCGAATTGCACTCATTACAACGATTCAACCTCGTGTAGAGGGGCCGTTAATTTTAGACGAACCTGGCAAACATGTAAGTAAGGACTATGTTGTCCCGATGGTTCAATTTCTCCAGCTCATTTCGCAAACATACGGAAGACAAATCATCCTTGTTACACATAATAGTGATTTGACCGAATCTGCGGATCAAGTCTATGAAGTGCGCCTAAATGGTGGGAAGTCGGAGGTAGTCCTTCTTACCTCTCCTTGACAATGGTAATTTATAAATAATAAAATCAAGTTATATCTTTTTTCAGAGGGATGACTTTGAAAGAGATGTGCTTGGTTTGAGAAGTTCCTATGATGATGCATATGAAATGATCAATTTGCTGGATATTCAGCCTAACTTGGTAAAGAGCAAACAACAGAGGGACAAGCTTAATGGACCGAAATGAATCGGTCTTGTTTTTTAATAAAAGAAAAGAGGAGGTGAAAGCGGATGCAATTGGAAACCATCATTCTGCTTTTAGCCTCACTATTGGCAGGATTTGGGGTAGGTTACTGGATTCGGAAAGTGAGTGCGGAAGCTCGCATTGGAAGTGCTGAGAAAGAAGCGCAGGCCATAATTGAAAAGGCACATCAAAATGCGGAAGCAGCCAAAAAAGAAAAGATTTTTGAGGCACGTGATGAAGCCCATCAGCTTCGGATGGATGTAGAAAAAGAAATTCGTGAACAGCGAAACGAATTACAACGTTTTGAACGGCGTCTTGAACAAAAAGAAGAAACGCTCGAACGAAAGCAACATGGTGTAGAACGTCGCGAGGAAGCTCAAGCGAATAAGGAACGCCAACTAGAAGCGCGAGTGGAGCAAATCGAAGATCTGTATCAAAAGCAAGTTCGTGAGATGGAACGGATTTCGAACTTGACTACAGACGAAGCAAGACAGTTGATCCTAACCAGAGTAGAAAACGAGATGCGTCATGAAACGGCTCAAATCGTGAAGGATATGGAGCAACAAGCTTTAGAAGAAGGAGATAAGCGTGCGCGTAATATCTTGTCTCTCTGTATCCAACGTTGTGCCGCAGATCATGTAGCGGAAACAACAGTCTCTGTGGTTACCCTACCGAACGATGAGATGAAGGGACGAATCATTGGGCGTGAAGGGCGTAATATCCGTACTTTAGAAACATTGACTGGTATTGACCTCATTATTGATGATACGCCAGAAGCGGTTATTCTGTCTGGCTTTGATCCAATTCGTCGTGAAGTAGCTCGAGTCGCACTCGAAAAACTCGTAGCAGATGGTCGAATCCATCCAGCTCGCATTGAAGAGATGGTGGAGAAATCACGCCGTGATGTGGATGAACGCATTCGAGAATACGGAGAGCAAGCTACTTTTGAGACAGGTGTTCATGGAATCCACCCGGATTTGATCAAGATTGTAGGTCGATTGAAATTCCGTACAAGTTATGGACAAAATGTCTTAAAACATTCGATGGAAGTGGCACATCTCTGTGGATTGCTAGCAGCCGAACTAGGTGAAGATATTCATTTGGCGAAACGTGCAGGTCTTTTGCATGATATCGGGAAAGCAATTGACCACGAAGTGGAAGGTTCTCATGTAGAAATTGGTGTAGAATTGGCCAAGAAGTACAGTGAACATCCAGTCGTAATCAATAGTATTGCTTCCCATCATGGTGATTGTGAGGCAGAAAGTGTCATTGCTGTGTTAGTACGTGCGGCTGATGCACTATCGGCAGCTCGCCCAGGAGCACGACGTGAGACGTTAGAAGCGTATATCAAGCGACTGGAGAAACTAGAAGAGATCTGTGAGTCGTTTGAAGGTGTCGAGAAATCGTATGCTATTCAAGCAGGACGTGAATGCCGTATTATTGTTCGCCCAGAAGAAGTGGATGATGTAGAGGCAAGTCGTCTTGCACGTGAGATTACGAAACAGATTGAGAGTCAACTGGACTATCCAGGACAAATCAAGGTGACGGTAATCCGCGAAACAAGATCGGTAGAGTATGCAAAATAAAGTGGCTGGAACGCCGCTTTATTTTTTTTATTAAGTTCATTTTTATGATGAGGTTGGAGGAAATATTAAATTTATGAGAATTTTAATGATAGGTGATATCGTGGGCCGGCTTGGTCGACAAACTCTCCAAACGTACGTACCAAAGTTAAAAAGTGCTTATCAACCGGATGTGATCGTTGTAAATGCGGAGAATTCCGCGAATAACGGGCGAGGGGTTACGAAAGAGATTGTTCGAGAGTTCCGATCATTAGGGGTGCATTGTTTAACACTAGGCAATCATACGTGGGGACAGTCTGAGATCTTTGATTTTATTGAAGAAGAAGAACACCTAGTACGACCTGCCAACTACCCTGAAGGAACACCTGGTAAAGGATTTACTACTCTTTCGACTCCGAAAGGGAAAGTGACGGTTATGAATCTGATGGGGCGTAGTTTTATGTCTCCTCTTACTTTGGATTGCCCGATGAAAAGTTTTGAAAAAATGTACAAACAAATATCGGCAGGACACTATATTTTGGTTGATTTTCATGCTGAAACTACCTCTGAGAAACAATCTTTTGCTTGGTTTGTAGATGGAAAGGCATCTGCGGTGATTGGCACGCATACACATGTACAAACAGCAGATGAACGAATCCTTCCTAAAGGCACAGCTTATCTAACAGATGTGGGAATGGTGGGTCCTTATGATGGAATAATTGGAATGGATCGGGAGCTAGTCATTCGTCGTTATCTCACTCAGTTGCCCGTCCGTTTCGAAGTAGCTGGAGGTAGGTTTCAGTTAAATGCTGTTCTTCTTGATTTTGACTCTTCGACTAAAAAAGCTAGACGAATTCAAAGGATTCGAATTGACGAAGACTCACCGTGGTTTCATTAATGACTTCGGTAGTTTTCGAATAAAATTCTTTCTGATTTTTCATTTCTATCTACATTTTTAAGAAGGAATTTTTAAAACTTAGTCGAATATATTAGGAGTGGACTCACTCATAACCATCGAGGAGGTACAGTCATGGAAGTATTAAAAGTTTCAGCAAAATCCAACCCGAATTCTGTAGCAGGCGCACTCGCTGGGGTTTTGCGTGAACGCGGTCAAGCGGAAATGCAAGCTATTGGAGCGGGTGCACTTAATCAAGCAGTGAAAGCTGTTGCGATTGCACGAGGATTTGTGGCGCCTAGTGGGATTGATCTCATATGCGTTCCAGCATTTACAGACATTGTAATCGATGGAGAAGAGCGTACGGCGATCAAATTAATTGTAGAACCTCGCTAAAACCTAGACTTTGTATATAACTTTTAGGTAAAACCTGTTTATCATAATAGACAGGTTTATTTTTTATTTGAGATTGATTTTACGGGGGAACATATATGTGGGTGATAGATGGACATTGTGACGTGCTGTTAAAATTGTGGAATTCTCCAGACGAACATCACTTCTATGAAGAAGAATCCACACTAGATGTTTCGTATCATGGCCTATGCTCCGCTAACAGTTTCATACAAAACTTTGCTGTCTTTGTCCCACCGCGAATTCCTGTAGGACAGCAATTTTTAGCGGCGGCCCAGCAAATTGATATTTTTTATCATAAGGTGCTCCAGGATCAATCGAAGATGGCTTTGATTACCAATCGCAATGAGTTGGATGGTCTACGAGTGGCTCGTGAAAAGGACGACCATGCTCCAATTGGGGCAATCTTATCTCTAGAAGGTGCAGACGCTCTTCAAGGGGAGATTGCTTATTTGCGTTTATTTCATCGTCTAGGAGTGCGCTCCATGGGTCTAACGTGGAACTATGCAAACGAAGTGGCAGATGGAGTGCAAGAATTACGCAACGGGGGGATTACTCGATTTGGACACCAAGTTTTGGAAGAAATGAGGAAGCTAAAGATGATTTGCGATGTATCCCATCTCTCCATCCGAAGTTTCTGGGATGTGATGGAGTATACTGATTTGGCGGTGATGGCTAGTCACTCCAATACACGCGCCTTATGTCCGCATGTCCGAAATTTAGAGGATGATCAAATTCGAGCCTTGATTCAGAAAGACGGTATGATTGGTGTGACATTTGTTCCATGCTTTGTGCATCAACCATCAAACGAGTCTAATATAAGTCATGTCATACGACATATTGAACATATTTGTGAGCTGGGAGGAGCGGATTCTATCATGTTTGGTTCTGACTTTGATGGAATTGAGGAAAAAGTGACTGGTTTGGAAACGGCAAAGCAGTACACTTCATTCATCCACATGCTACTGCAATATTATCCATCTGATTTAGTAGAAAAATGGGCATGGAAAAGCAGTTATGTATTCTATAGTAAAGCGTTTTCATAACATATTGTATAAATATACATGCATATGAATTAATTTTAGTGGTTTATTGGTGCAATGAAACAAAATGTGAACAATTTTAGAGGGGAAACGGTTGCTTTTTCAGGTGGGCAGGTCTAGAATGATAAATGAAAATGCGTTAGACGACTCACCACAAAAAATGGACTGTATCTTTTCGTTTGTGAAGAGCCGATCTAGAATCTAACATATACATTATATTGTAATCGTTTTGTTTGGGAGTTTAAAGGAGATGAGTTCATGATTAAGCAGCTTTCGTGGAAAGTGGGCGGACAGCAAGGTGAAGGGATTGACAGTGCCGGTGAGATTCTTTCGACTGCATTAAACCGACAAGGTTATCATCTATACGCGTATCGCCACTTTTCCTCTCGGATTAAAGGTGGACATTCGAATACTAAGCTTCGTATGAGTACCGATCCAATCGGTTCGATCGCCGATGACCTCGATATTTTGGTTGCATTTGACCAAGAAACGATCGATCTTAATGCACATGAGTTAATCAAAAACGGCGTCATCTTGGCAGATGAAAAGTTTGATCCTACATTGCCTGAAGGTATTACAGCTCACTTATTAGCGGTACCATTCACGAAAATCGCTGAAGAAGTTGGCATGGCTCAGATGAAAAATATGGTGGCGGTAGGTGCTTCGACAGCTCTACTCGGATTGCCACTTGCTGCGTTCCGTGAAGTAATCGAAGGACGCTTCTTGAAAAAAGGGCAAAAAGTCGTTGATAAAAACATGGAAGCAATTGAACGCGGCCGTGACTATGTGAAAGAACTTGCAATCGATGACCTTCCTGATTTTGAATTAGCTACTTCTGATGGTCAAAAGCGTCTTTACATGATCGGTAACGATGCGATTGCATTTGGAGCTGTTGCGGCTGGTGCTCGTTTGATGGCTGCATACCCAATTACTCCATCATCTGAAATTATGGAATACCTGATTCGGAAACTTCCTGAGTTTGGTGGAACAGTTGTTCAGACAGAAGATGAATTAGCAGCGATTACCATGACTATCGGTGCTAACTATGGTGGTGTGCGTGCGCTAACAGCTTCTGCTGGTCCTGGACTTTCTTTGATGACAGAAGCAATCGGACTTGCTGGTATGACAGAAACCCCATGTGTGATCGTGGATACCCAACGTGGTGGTCCAAGTACGGGTCTACCAACGAAACAAGAGCAATCCGATGTGCTTTCTATGCTATATAGCACTCACGGAGAGATCCCTAAAATCGTAATCGCTCCAAGCTCTGCTGAAGAGTGTTTCTACGATACGATTGAAGCATTTAACATGGCTGAGAAGTATCAATGTCCGGTTATTATCTTAACGGACCTAGCGGTATCTCTAGGGAAGCAGACAGTTGATCCATTATCTTACGATCGAGTAAGTATTGACCGTGGAAAACTGCTTCCATTTGATGGAGATCTTCCGCAATTGGGCGACTCAGAATTGTTCCCGCGCTATGAGCTTACAGAAGATGGAATTTCTCGTCGTACGCTTCCAGGTACTAAAAATGGTATTCACCATGTTACAGGTGTTGAGCATAGCGAGACAGGTCGTCCTTCTGAAAGTGCTGAAAACCGGATTAACATGATGGATAAACGTTTAGGAAAACTTAGCCAGGATATCGGTTACACCAATCCAGTAGCGGTTGATGCACCTCACGAAGAAGCAGATCTTCTCGTAATTGGTTTTAACTCAACCAAAGGTAGCATTGCTGAGGCGAGAGAACGTCTTGAATTAGATGGTTTAAAAGTAAACCAAGCACATGTACGTCAGTTAATGCCTTTCCCAACTGATTTATTGGCAGAGCAAATGAAGAACGCGAAAAAAGTTCTTGTCGTTGAAAACAATGCAACAGGTCAGTTGACCTCCTTAATTAAGATGAATGTAGGAATGGCTGAGAAAATCGAATTCTATGGTAAGTATGATGGAAATCCATTTTACCCAGCTGAAATTACAAACGCATGTAAGGAGCTGTTAGTTCATGGCAACATTTAAAGATTTCCGCAACAAAGTGAAACCCAACTGGTGCCCAGGTTGCGGGGACTTCTCAGTACTCGCAGCTATGCAACGCGCGTTTGCTAATGTAGGCCTGGAGCCAGAAGAGGTAGCAATTGTTTCCGGAATCGGCTGTTCGGGTCGAATCTCTGGTTATGTAAATGCGTACGGCTTACACGGAGTACATGGTCGTGCGTTGCCAATTGCCCAAGGTCTAAAATTGGCGAATCGTGACTTAACAGTCGTAGCATCAGGTGGAGATGGTGATGGTTTTGCCATCGGTATGGGTCATACGGTACATGCGATCCGTCGTAATGTAGACGTTACTTATATCGTAATGGATAACCAAATCTACGGTTTGACAAAAGGACAAACTTCTCCACGTAGTGCACAAGGATTCCAGACGAAAAGTACGCCTCAAGGATCGATTGAACAAGCGATTTCTCCATTGGAATTAGCACTATCATTAAATGCTGGCTTTGTAGCACAATCATTCTCCAGTGACTTGAAGCAACTTACTCACGTGATTGAAGAAGGATTGAAGCATAAAGGCTTTAGCTTAATCAACGTGTACAGCCCTTGTGTAACATACAACAAGATTAATACCTACGAATGGTTTAAGCAGAACATCGTAAACCTAGATACCTTAGAAGGATACGATAATGCTAACCGAGGACAAGCGATGCAAACATTGATGGAGCATGATGGCTTGGTAACGGGTATTCTTTATCAAAACAAAGAACGTCTACCTTATGAAGCAATGATTAAAGGCTTTAAAGAAGAAGGTTTGGCAAAACAAGATCTTAACATCTCGGAAGAGCAATTTGACCGTCTCATGGCTGAATTCGCATAAGATCTTATGTCCTCATTTTTCTTCCTTATATAGACGAACAAGGATCTCGAATTTTTCGGGATCCTTGTTTTTATCGGATTTTCATAAATAAATGTCTATAAATTATTTTTATATTATCAGACTAGTTTTCTACACAAACAAAAATGAAAAATCCTCTTACAATCAATAAGAACATAAAATAAAAAAGGTATTCTCACCCTCCTTAAGTTGTGAAAGAGGAAAGAATACCTTTTTGTTATGATAAAACTATTCGTCCTTATTTGTTGCCGTAGCCATGGACGCTTCCTTTTGGTTTTTAAAGCGAGCTTCTAAGAAATTGCCTTTGCCAACACTAATTGCCGCTATTAACCCGATGACGGAGAAGACGACAGCGAGATAAAAGCCGTGGTTGATAGCAAGTTCGAGCGCATCACGTAGAAACTGTTTAATTTGTGGAGGGACTTGCCCACCAGCGTGCATAAGAATTTCGGGATTTGCTAATTGATCCACTTTATCTGCTGGGATGCCTAATTTAGTTGCACCATCTTGTATTTTATGTTGGAGTTGATTATTTACGATCGTTGCCATGATGGAAGCACCTAATACCCCACCGATATTACGCCAGAAACCGATAATAGAACTCGTGATACCTAGATAGCGAGGCTCTACATTGGCCGCGATAGCATTTTGAGCAGTACTCATCAATGGTCCTAGTGCAAAGGCACCCAATATGATCATCAGAATGGTGATAGTGGTCCAGGATGCAGTATGGGATAGCATGGTTAGTGCAATGCTAATTCCAATAGCAGATAGCATCGAAATCGTCGCTAAAGTACGGAAGGAGATCTTACTTTGCAGGATACCTGCTACACTCGCCCCAACCATCAAGGAAAACATCATAGGAGTAAGTAGGCTGTTAGAGTTTGTTTTTCCGAGTACAGCCACGGCAAAGATAGGTAGATACGTAATTGCAGCAAACAGAATGGCACCTTGGCACAGACACATGAGACTGGTTCCACGTACTACTTTGTTTTTAAAGAGGTGCAGTGGCAAGATAGGTTCGGCAACCCTCTTCTCGGTCATGATAAAGGCGACTCCAAATATCATGGAGAGGGCAAATAAACCAATAATCTGCCAAGACCCCCATGCATACTCTTTTCCACCCCACTCGACTGCGAGCATAAACGAAACGGTTGTAATAATAATAAAGACGGTTCCGAAGTAATCAATCTTAGGTCGTACTTGAGAACGAGATTCTTGTAGAGCAAACAGTAGAATGACAAAGGCTAGGATGCCAACGGGCACGTTTACAAAGAAACACCAACGCCAATCCAAAGAAGAGGAGATCCATGTTCCGAGCTGTGGCCCTGCTACAGAAGATAATCCGAAGATCCCAGCAAATACACCAGTGAGCTTAGATGCTTCTTTTGGATCAGTGAACAATGAAAAGATAATGGTAAAACTAATGGGCATGAGTGACCCGGCACCAATCCCTTGAAGGACACGTGACCAGATCAACTGATCAATATTTTGGGAGAATCCACATAGGACAGACCCAGTGAGAAACAGCCCAATTCCAATTAAGTATAGTAATTTCCGACCAAAGATATCAGACATTTTGCCAAAAACTAACATCGTACTGGTGGAAGCGAGCACATAAGCGGTAAACACCCAGCTTACTCGGTCAAAACCGCCAATATCCTCAATGACGGCATTAATTGCAGCAGAGGTGATCGTGTTATCTAGCGACGCCATTAAGATACCAAGTGCCATGGCTAGAAGAACCAGTTTATTTTTCCCTTGCAAGGTAATTCCTCCAACGTATTTTTGTTTTGTTATATAGGAAGCTATTAACGTCTTTCGAATAACGAAATTCATTATATCAATCTGGCCCCGATTGGGTCAATCAATGAGTTTTGTCCGCTCTAAAAGGACATGTTGCTACTACCCTTATGGCCTTAAATCATTTATAATGATTCATGATCTTATATATAACCGAACGAGGAAAAGGAAAGGAGTGTCCGTCATGGAGGGAACTATGCGCGCTCTGGTTAAACATCATCAAGATGAAGGGGCACAATTACGTGAAGTACCAATCCCAACCATTGGGCCAGATGAAGCATTAATTGAGGTAAAAGCTTCCAGTATCTGTGGAACAGATGTTCATA
Organism: Baia soyae; assembly: GCF_004341445.1. Taxonomy (GTDB): domain Bacteria; phylum Bacillota; class Bacilli; order Thermoactinomycetales; family Thermoactinomycetaceae; genus Baia; species Baia soyae. The sequence goes on along the minus strand of NZ_SLXV01000004.1, from coordinate 26,762 downwards.
TTTATACATGGGATGAATGGGCACAGAGCCGGGTTAAACCACCTTATGTATTTGGTCATGAATTGGGTGGAGTTGTAGTAGCGGTTGGTGAAAACGTTTCCAATTTGCAAGTAGGTGATCATGTCTCTGCCGAAACCCATATCGTATGTGGTCATTGTGTAGCGTGTCGACGGAATGATTACCATGTTTGCCTTAACACTCAAATCATCGGGGTAGATAGAGATGGATGCTTTACCAAATATGTTGCCCTTCCGGCATCTAATTTATGGGTGAATGATCCAAGCTTGCCATTTGAAATCGCATCCTTAATGGAACCGATGGGAAATGCTGTTCATACGGTCTTATCAGGAGAGGTAGCTGGACGTAGTGTCGCTGTAGTAGGATGTGGTCCGATTGGTATTATGGCGGCGGCGGTTGCTAAAGCAGCTGGTGCCTCTAAAGTAATTGCGCTAGATGTAAATGAATATCGTTTGAACCTTGCTGAACAGATGGGAGCTACACATATCATTCGCTCTCATAAAGAAGACCCAGTAAAAGCGATCCAAGCCATTACGCGAGGAGAGGGTGTAGAAGTAGCTTTGGAGATGTCTGGACATCCGATTGCGATGAAACAGGCATTTGAGATGCTAACTCCAGGAGGGAGAATCTCCATCCTAAGCCTACCGACTCGTCCGATTGAATTAGATATAACCAATGACATTGTGTTTAAAGGAATTACAGTCAAAGGGATCACAGGACGCCGCATGTATGAGACATGGCAACAAACTGCTTCTTTCTTAGAGTCAGGAGCTGTAGACTTGAATCCACTCGTTACACACCGCCTATCCTTAGATGATTTTGAAGAAGGATTTGAACTAATGAAAAGTGGACGTAGTGGGAAAGTTGTTTTTTCTCTATAATGAAATAGATAAAACGATAACAGAAGAGGTGTAAGCATGAACCCATTTGCACATCTGGAAGAGGAAATTCAAAGCTGGAAAGATGCAGGCATGTATCGTCAGCTTACGGAAATCGAATCAGAGCAAGGTGCTCGGGTTGTGATTCGTGGAAAAGAAGCCATTCAGCTTTCATCGAATAACTACTTAGGTCTAACGACCCATCCGCGTTTGCGTAAGGCAGCGATTGAGGCGGTTGAAAAATTTGGTGCTGGTACAGGTTCTGTTCGTACCATTGCGGGGACATTTTCTCTTCATGAGGAATTTGAGCGTAAATTGGCTGAGTTCAAACATACAGAAGCAGCTCTAGTATTCCAATCTGGATTTACCGCCAATGTCGGGGTTGTGGCAACGATTTTATCTGCTGAAGATGTAGTGATTAGTGATGAGCTAAACCATGCCAGCATTATCGATGGCATTCGTCTTACGAAAGCAGGACGCCGAATTTATAAGCATGTGGATATGGAAGATTTGGAGAAGGCGCTACAAGAAACGCAATCTGCACGGATGCGCTTAATTGTAACGGATGGCGTATTTAGTATGGATGGCAACATTGCCCCGCTCCCGCAAATCGTGGAGCTTGCAGAGAAATACAATGCGATTGTCATGGTAGATGATGCTCATGCGAGTGGTGTCTTGGGCCGTAATGGTCGTGGTACGGTTGATCATTTTGATCTAAATGGTCGTGTGCATATTCAAATTGGTACCTTATCGAAGGCGATCGGTGTCTTGGGAGGTTATGTAGCAGGGCCTAAAGTATTACGTGAATATTTGATTCAACGTGCTCGCCCGTTCTTATTTAGCACTTCGCATCCACCAGCAGTAACGGCTGCCTGTTTGGAAGCAGTTAATGTGTTGCTAGAAGAGCCTGAGATTATGGAACGCCTTTGGGATAATGCCCGCTTCTTTAAAGAGGGACTTTCTAGACTAGGCTTTAATACAGGTCATAGTGAAACCCCTGTTACACCCGTTATTATTGGTGATGATGCCCTCACGATGAAGTTTTCTGATGCCTTATTTGAAGAGGGTGTATATGCCCAAGGAATTGCTTTCCCGACTGTTCAAAAAGGGAAAGCCCGTGTACGGACGATTGTAACAGCTAGCCAGACCAAAGAAGATCTTCAACAAGCACTGGCTGCTTTTGAAAAGGTTGGAAAAGAGTTAGGTGTCATTTCCTAATAAAATAGTGAGAATAGAGAAGGCAGTAGATCTACATGTAGGTCTACTGCCTTTTATTGTTGTAGATTCATAGAGTTACATATATGAGACAACTACTCTGTTGTGTGCTTTCTTAAGTTTCATTTGTTTTTACAACATAACTAATAGATAACAGGGGATACTATCCAAAGATCTTATAAGTGATACATGTTTAAAGGAGTTAAATCAGTTGGAAATAGTACCCCCTAAGTTGGAAAAAACAAGTCATCATAAGTTGACAAAGAGAAATCTGTTAAAACGTATTTTGGTCATTTTACTGGGAGCTATGTTAGTTGCCGTCGGATTAGAAATTTTTTTACTCCCCAACCAGGTAATTGATGGAGGGATTGTTGGTATTTCTATGATTCTCTCTTATTTAACAGGTCTGAAGTTAGGTATTCTTTTGTTTGTACTAAATCTCCCATTCTTTTTCTTGGGGTATAAGCAAATTGGTAAAACGTTTGCGCTTTCCACCATGTTTGGTGTGGCAGTTATGTCGATCGGCACCTATTCTCTTCACTCGCTGCCTCCTCTCACAAATGACCCTCTACTGGCATCTATATTTGGTGGAATCATGGTAGGGATTGGAGTTGGGTTAGTCATTCGATATGGCGGATCTCTTGATGGAACTGAGATTCTTGCCATCCTTTTTAATAAGAGGTCTCCCTTCTCTGTCGGTCAAATTGTTTTGTTCTTTAACTTGTTTATCTTGGGAAGTGCGGGCTTTTTATTTGGTTGGGAGCGTGCTATGTATTCTTTTATTGCTTATTTCATCGTATTTAAGCTCCTCGACGTTGTAATCGCAGGATTTGATGAAACCAAGCTCGTTTGGATTATGAGTGAAGAACCGGAAAAGCTAGGCAATTGCATCTTGAAACACCTTGGAAGAGGGGTTACCTACTTGAGCGGGGAAGGTGGATACACGGGAGAGTACAAAAAGGTAATCTTCTGTGTTGTGACGCGCCTCGAAGAAGTAAAGCTAAAGGAAATTGTAGAAGATATAGACCCACAAGCTTTTTTGGCCGTTGGTAATATTCATGAGGTAAAGGGTGGACATTTTAAGATGAGGGCTGTTCACTAGAGTCATATCCTTCTATGATTCGTCATGATTCTAGTTTTTAGTTAACAGATTAGTCCTTTTGTCTCATTATTTGATAGTGTGAATGAGGCCAGTTAGGATATAGTAGTAAGAGAGTATACATATAAACTGATAAACATTTCGTTTGGGATTGTGCACAAGGGGAAATTTACTCATATGAAACAAAATCAAACACAAAACGAACCAAAAATTCAACGATGTAAACGCTGTAAGAAACGTGCACGGATGGAAGAAGTAAATCTTTGTCCACTATGTTATGAGAAAAAATGTAAAGAAGTGGAGAAGGAATTTGAACAGAGCAAACAATTATTTCGGAAATGGTATCTAAAACGAGATTGGTTAGTGCTGGATACGGAGTCTACAGGGGGTGGACGGGAGGACGAAATTATTGAGATCGGTATCACAGACGCGGAGGGAACGATTTTATTCGAATCACTTGTCAAACCTTCTCAGCCGATTCCAAAGCGGACGACGGATATCCATGGTATTACAGATGAAATGGTACAAGATGCCCCTGGATGGTCTGAAATTTGGCCGGAAGTAGGTAGCATTATTCAAGGGAAGACCGTTTTAATGTATGCCTCTGATGCAGATATCATGATGATTCGTAGAACCTGTAAGAAGTATCAATTGCCACTGATTAGTTACGATCCGCGGTGTGTGATGAAAATGTATAAGCAGTTACACCGAGATGAACGCTTTGTTTCCTTAACAAGGGCGTTAGGGCAGAAAGAAATTGAATACATTCCAAGTCATCGGGCTACCAGTGATTGTGAGGGATTACGTTTGCTGGTTCTATCAATAGGTGGGCAACTCATGGAGGAAGAAGCTCAGGTATAGATCTTTAAAAATTAGAAGTTCATAAATGAGAGGGAGAATACATAAATGGAATTACTCAAACCTTATGAACGCAATTTCATTCGTCAGCAGTTACATCATCTCATTCAAACGGTTTACTTTGTGGGTGATTTTCGGACATTGCGAGCGATTGAAGAGGCAGTGGAAATAAAGATCGGGGAAGTGATTCATCGTTTGGATCCTGAGGTTAAGGATTTATTTCGAAATGTAAGCAGATTTCGTGGACAGGATGAAGTAAATGAATTTATGAAGCTACTATCCCCTTACGTAGAGAAGTTTCCAAAGGTTACATCGAGCCAAGTTCGAAAGCTGTTTCCGAAAGTAAAAAAGATGAATATACCCGATTTTGAAAACATGGATGATTCTACTCTCGGTTATTTAGGTTGGCGGGACGTAGGAACACAGTCTCTTTACCTTGTTTACTATGAAGAGGGAGAACTATATGGCCTTGCGTGTCGATACACGCCCCTTTCCGGAAATAAAAGTAGCTTCTGCTGTTTATGTAACCAGAGTCGAATGGGAAGCCAGATTGGACTGGTAACGACGAAACGAAGTCAAGAATTGGTATCCGGAAATTATATGTGTCTGGATAGTCAGGAGTGCAATCAGGATTTAACGGATATGAGTAAGTTACGGGAATTCATGGGGATCAAACCAGAGGCTATTTAACTAGGGTTCAACAATCCTTTGAGAATGTAGGGCGGATGCTGATATAATGAATACAAAAATCAAAGGATTAAAATGAATGAATAAAAACACCGTAGAAATTTATTGGATTAAGATTCCTTCAGCTATGCATTCTGATGAGTTGAGCCCGTATACAGCTATCTTAGATCAAAAAGAAGCAGAAAAACTCTATTCTTATCTAGTTGACCATAAGAAGAAAGAGTTCCTGTTGGGAAGAATGTTGTTAAAAGGGGTACTAGGTCAATATTTGGGGTTAGAATCGGCTGATATAAGGTTTCAAGAAAACGAATATGGGAAGCTGTATCTAACTCCGAACTTACAAGAGAAGAAACAGATCTATTTTAACCTAACCCATACAGACGGTCTCGTGGCATGTGCTGTTACGCGAACGGGTGAAGTTGGGATTGATGTTGAAAACACAGTCAAAGATCACTTGGAAGTAATGCCTCTCGTGTTTCAAGAAGAAGAACAAGCATTTGTTAAAAAGCCAAATGATCTTGAAACTAGGCTTCAACATTTTTACTGGCTTTGGACTCGGAAAGAGGCAGTTATGAAGGCAGCGGGTAAAGGCTTTTCCATGAAGCCGTTATCATTTACCGTACCTCTTCTTCATCATAGGGAGTTTGATGGTGAATATCACTTTTATACGTTTCATCCCAAGCCAGATTGCATGATATCGATTGCACTAAGTTCAAAGCAGGAAGCAGAACCATTTTACAGAGTGAAAGAGATCAAATACGATGAATTATCCAAGCTTGAAAAAAACCTAGTGATCACATAGATCACTAGGTTTTTTTGTTTTTACCGATTGGTAATGGTCTCAGGATAGAGGTCATGTTGTGCAAGGCGTTGCTCGGCAATTGCTTCCCAGCGAGTACCAGACTTTCCGTAGTTTGCATATGGGTCAATGCTGACTCCACCACGAGGTAGAAACTTGCCCCAAACCTCGATGTACTTTGGATCCAGTAGCTTGATCAGATCTTTCATGATGACCACAATGCAGTTTTCATGAAAGTCACCATGATTTCGGAAGCTAAAAAGATAGAGCTTCAGTGATTTACTTTCAACCAGTTTCTGATCTGGTACATAGCTAATGTAGAGTGTGGCAAAGTCAGGTTGGTTGGTAATTGGACACAAGCTGGTAAACTCAGGAGTATTGAATTTTACAAAGTAGTCCGTGTCAGGGTGTCGATTATCAAATGACTCCAATACATCTGGGTTGTATTCAAAGTGGTAGTTTGTTTTTTGCCCAAGTAATTGTAAGTCTAGATCATGTTGAGCCATTATATTATCCTCATCTCAGTGCGTTAGTTTAAGCTCGTTCGAAGCGAACAAAAGCTTCATTGGTTTCTTGTACTTCTACCCAGCGAAGGGTTGGTTGGTTGGATTTTTGCTCACAAAGCTGGTCAATCGCATAGAAAAAGATTTCCGCAACTTTTTCGGTTGAAGGCGCAGCACCACCTAATTCGGTATTAAACTCTGGAAAGTCATTTAGTAGGTGATGGTCGTACTTTTTTTCGATTACATGTTTAACTAGACGAAAATCGATTAGCATTTGGCTTTCGTCTAGTTTGGTTCCATCTACACAAAAAGTAACTTTGTAGTTATGACCGTGAATTCTTTCACATTTGCCGGCGCCAGGTACACTATGTGCGCAAGAGATCCAAAAGTGTTTGGTTAATGTGTATTTACCTTGCATACGTTCACCTCAAGACTTCTGTGCATAGGGAATCGGATCCGTAGCATCGTTTTCAGTAAAGCCTTTTAAACGAAGGAGACAACTATCACAAACCCCACAAGCCTCTTCAGAACCCTGATAACAAGAGGTAGTAAGATGATAAGGAACTTCTAATTCCAATCCCCATTTTACGGTTTCTCCTTTATTCAAATGAATAAGCGGGGCTTCTATGGAGAGACGGTCTTCCGAACCAGAGGTTACGCCCATCTTAGTAGCTAAATTGATTGTCTCTGACATCGATTGAATAAATTCAGGTCTACAGTCGGGGTATCCACTATAGTCTACAGCACTAACTCCAACGAATATTTTTTTAGCGCTGATTACTTCCGCATAAGCAGTAGCCATCGACAAAAAAATCAAGTTTCGTGCGGGAACATAAGTGGCTGGAATTTCGTCTTCATTAACGCCTGTTGTGGGAACTTGAATGGTTGAGTCAGTTAAAGCACTGCCCCCGAGTTGCCCCAGATAAGAGAGATCAACTATCTTATGGCTTTGACTCACTCCGTAGTGAGCGGCGACACATTTTGCTTGCTCCACTTCACGTTGATGAAGTTGATTGTAGAAGAAGGTAATCGGATATAATTCATATCCTCGATGCTCGGCAATCCCCATACAAGTGGTACTGTCTAGACCACCGCTTAACACAACTACTGCTTTTTTCTTCATAAGAGGCCTCCACGTTATACGCCACGCTGGTTTGGATCCCAGATGACTTTATGAATTTGTAGGTTTAGTTTGATGTCAGTTAGTTGATGCTCTAGCATTAATTCAACTAGACGATGTGGAGGCATTGATTCCCATACAGGGCTAAACATCGGGATGCCTTGCTTTACATATTGCTTCGCGATGATCAGGGCTGAATGGAAATCCACCTCATTCCCAATGACAAACTTGATTTCGTCGTCAGCTTGGAGGAGATCAAAATTAAGAAGATTCATTTTTTCAGATTCGCCACTAGCAGGTAATTTGTAATCCATGACGAATCGAACCTTATGGCCTTGTGGATGGATTTGCCGCCATTCTTGAAAAGGGGTAAGATCGATCGCACCATTGGTCTCGATGTGGACGTCAACAATATGATCCAACTCTGCTAGCGCTTGAAGAAGCAATAATGACTTTTGTCCATGCATAAGCGGTTCTCCGCCGGTCAGACAAATGTGTTTCGCTGGATATTGCTTTACTTGTGTTAGGATTTCTGAAATCGTAGCAAGATATTCGGGTGTACTAGGTGCATAGCTATAGGGTGTATCACACCAAGTGCACCGCAAATTACAGTTGAATACACGGACGAAAACAGTAGGAAAGCCCGCTCGCATCCCTTCTCCTTCCACGGTTTGAAATACTTCTACCATGGGAAGTTTGGTTGATTCATAGACAGCTTGCAAGTTCTCACCTCGCTTTGTCCTATTTTATAGACATTCTACAGAATCATATCATAATCCGACTGGATAATCAGGATTAATTCGGTTTTTGACCTGATAATACATATTTTCGAACATTATGATAGAAATTAGAAGATAGAGAACCAGATGTTTCTTAAACAACATAGTTCTACTTAGGAGGAAACAATGGAAACTTTTGCAGATTACCTAGCTACAATTGAGAATCAACAAAATCGGGCCCGATTAGAAGAAGTGCTTACTTGGGTATCTGAAACATTTCCCCATCTAGTACGTAGAGTTGCGTGGAAACAGCCTATGTTTACCGATCATGGTACATTTATTATTGGTTTTAGTGTGGCTAAACATCATTTTTCCTTTTCGCCGGAAAAGGTAGTAATCGATCGTTTTTCCGATGAAATTAAACGTGCTGGCTATGAACACACCAAGCAATTAGTACGAATTCGTTGGGATGACCCAATTGACTACGCCTTAATTGAGAAGATCATCGAGTTTAACATAGTAGATAAGGCAGACTACTCTGCATTTTGGAGGAAATAGAGCAGGATTGATGGTATGGAAATTTGATAAGCCCATCCAAAAGTAGGTGAATCACTTTTGGATGGGCTTTTATTTATACAATATCTCATGGAGCCTGCATTACTTCTTCGTCTCTTTTTTCGGTTGGATTAGGTGTGTAGGATGATAACCAGGCTTCGTAAATGCTTTTTCCATATAATCTTTGACCTCTTTACCTGCTATTTTATGGACTGCCTCAAAGAAATTAGCAAAGGTAGCGTTGGTAAATTTGTTTTGAGCAAAGTATGTTTTCATGATTTGATCAAACTTTTTCTCTCCGACTTTATAGTATAGATCGATTAAAGCAATATATCCTTTTCCATACACGTATTCGTTATAGTCACTGCTAGAAGGATATTGGTCTAGTGGTCGATTGATAGCTCCAGACATTCCTTTGATTGCCTTCTCACTATAAGATAGATGTGTTTTAAATCCATACTTTCCTTTCGTATCATATTCATGAAAATACATATCGGCAAATGTAGTAAAGCTCTCGTCTAAGGCTGGATCGCGGTAAGGATTATTTCCAATCATTCCATAAAACCATTGATGAGCAAGTTCATGAACCAGTGACATGTTTGCACCTTCGTTTGAATACTCCCCCATTTGGATAATCGTTGGGTACTCCATATCGGCCCCCATAACACGAGTCTCCATAATGTCAAATTCCGGATAGTCGTACTGTCCAAACTTTTGATTGAAAAATGGAATTGCTTTTTCTACACTTTTGAGCCCAGTTAATGAGATCTCTTTACTCTGGGGATTTCGTTTATCATAGTAGCTATTTACCGTAGTACCTGCTATTTTTCGAGTTTCCTTGGTATAGTGGGGGCTCGCAAAGAAAACAAATTCTCTCACATTGGGAGCGTCTACTTGAACGATCTTTTCGTTCTGCTGGATGGTCTCCTTTTCGATTCCTGTAGCTGCGACGGTCATCTCTTTCGGAACCGTAAGCTTCATTTTATAATCGGAGAAATCACTGTAATCAGATTCCCCATCTGGATGGTACGGATTTTCGTCCCATTTCTTTACTTTTGGATCATACATAGAGAGAATCGGATACCATTTGGTAAGAGCGTAGAAGCCATCTCTATGGTTCATTCGTTGAAAACCAAACGGAATCGTAACTGTGAAATCAATTTTCACATCGATTTGTTGATGCGGCTGTAGGGGGGTAGCAAGTTGGATCTTAAGTGCTTGTTTCTCTTGAGTATATGAGACTTTTTTCCCTTGAATGGTAACACTTTTGACTTCAATATCCCCTAAGAAATCCTTTTCTGTAACATTGGGGTATTTCTTCTTTATCTCTGCAAGCATTTCTGGAGTGTTAGGCTTAGCTTGCATATTGCTCATGGTTTCCAGTTTGTTATAGGAGTCTGGGTATAGATGGAAGACCAAGTCATTCAGATTTTGACCGTATTTATTTTTAAATGACACCGTTTCACTTGCTTGGATCCTATGTTGTTTCTGATCTAGCTTAGCGTCAATCTGATACTGGGGCCTGTCTATTTGATTTGGCTTTTCCATTGCGTCCGCATGCAATGGGATGGTGGAAAGTGTGATACTCGATAAAATCGATCCTGCTATTGCAATATTTGTCCATTTTTTCATGTGAAACCTCTCCTTGCTTTCATCTATGTATAAATGTAAATAAAGAAAGAACTGGGTACTATGGATTTACCTTAATCAAATCTTACTATTTTGTAAGACTTGTCCTTCATTATGTCATCGCACATTTTTACAAAAATAAGGTAACAAATAATTTTCAAAATACATATTGTTATATAACAGAAACCTGTGTTAGTATAGATTATGAAAAGTGAGATATTGTTATACAACAGTAAATTTATTTATTAGATAGAGGAGGGGATTTGTTGGATCAAAAGTTCGTAATTCCAGAGGAAGTAGTGATTTTAGGACATTGTAGTGAAATGGAACATCAAATTTTAACTCCAGATGCTATTTCATTTTTGGTGGAGTTAGCACAGTGTTTCACAAAACGTAGGGATGAACTGATATATAACAGAATCGACCGTCAGAAAAGAATGGATCAAGGAGAGTTACCTGATTTTCTATCTGAAACCAAACGAATTCGGGAAAGTGACTGGACCATCGCTTCGTTACCTGAGGATCTATTAGATCGCCGTGTCGAGATTACAGGGCCCGCTAGTGATCGGAAGATGGTGATCAATGCTCTTAATTCTGGAGCTAAGGTCTTTATGGCTGATTTAGAAGACTCGAATTCCCCTAATTGGGAGAACTGCATACAGGGACAAATCAACCTGCGAGATGCTATTCGTCATCAGATTGACTTTGTAAATGAGGTTGGCAGAGAGTATAAATTGAAGGAAAAACCTGCTGTTTTACTCGTGCGGCCGCGAGGATGGCATCTTAATGAGAGGCATTTCCTTGTGGATGGAAAGCCAATTCCTGCTAGCTTGTTTGATTTTGGACTTTATTTTTATCATAACGCTCATGAATTGCTTGCACGTGGTAAGGGTTCTTATTTTTACTTGCCCAAGCTAGAAAGCCATCTGGAAGCTAGGCTATGGAATGATGTTTTTCTATTCGCTCAAGATTATATGGAAATTCCGCGAGGTACGATTAAAGCGACAGTGCTCATTGAAACCATTTTAGCTGCATTTGAAATGGATGAAATTCTATATGAATTACGTGAGCATTCCGCTGGATTGAATTGTGGCCGTTGGGATTATATTTTTAGCTACATTAAGAAGTTATCCAAGCAACCCCATGTCATCTTACCAGACCGGTCCCAAGTTACGATGACGGTTCCTTTTATGAGAGCTTATACCTTATTAACTGTGAAAACATGTCATCGAAGAAATGCTCCTGCAATTGGCGGGATGGCGGCACAGATACCTGTCAAGGGGGATCCAGTGTTACACCAAGAAGCGATGGATAAGGTAAAAGCAGATAAAGAAAGGGAAGCATCTGACGGACATGATGGAACATGGGTAGCTCATCCAGCTTTAGTTGCGATCGCGATGGAAGTATTTGATCGAATGATGCCAGCTGCAAATCAATACTCCAAACAGCGACCAGATGTAGAGGTTTCCGCTAGTGATTTACTTGCTGTGCCTGAAGGTACAATCACCGAAGAAGGACTACGCATGAACATTCGAGTGGGTGTTCAATATCTGGAGGCGTGGCTCTGCGGCTTTGGAGCTGTAGCGCTTAATCATTTGATGGAAGATGTAGCAACTGCTGAAATTTCGAGAGCACAAGTTTGGCAGTGGATTCATCATAACAAAGGAGTACTAGAAGACGGTCGCAACATAACGGCCGATTTATTTCAAATGTTACTCGAAGAAGAGTTGTTGAAGCTAAAAACGGAAATAGGCGAAGAGAAATATATGAATGGGCGATTTCAAGAGGCAACTAAGTTGTTTTCGAAGCTTAGTCTTAAAGATGAGTTTGAAGAGTTCTTAACGATACCGGCTTATGACATTTTAACTTAATGATAAAAAGGGAGTGGATGATCATGATTCAAGATCAACTTACATTACTCAAACAAGAGTGGGAATTAAATCCTCGTTGGAATGGAATTGTGCGCCCATATCAAGCAGAAGAGGTACTGAAACTTCGTGGATCGCTAGTAATCGAGCATACGCTTGCGAAGAAGGGAGCTGAACGTTTATGGGATCTGATGCATCAAGATCCATTTGTGCGTGCACTGGGTGCGCTAACTGGAAATCAGGCTGTTCAACAAGTGAAAGCAGGTTTAAAGGCGATCTATTTAAGTGGATGGCAAGTAGCGGCGGATGCAAACTTATCTGGCCATATGTATCCAGATCAAAGCTTGTATCCAGCTAACTCGGTTCCGTCCGTTGTCAAACGCATCAACCAAGCATTGCAACGCGCTGATCAAGTAGAGCATGTAGAGGGAAAAAGTGAGCGGTATTGGTTTGCACCGATTGTGGCGGATGCAGAAGCAGGTTTTGGTGGGCCGCTAAATGTATTTGAGTTAATGAAAGGCATGATCGAAGCGGGTGCGGCAGGTGTTCATTTCGAAGATCAATTGGCATCTGAAAAGAAATGTGGTCATCTAGGTGGCAAAGTATTGATCCCAACAGCACATGCAGTTCGTAATTTAGTATCTGCACGTTTAGCCGCAGATGTTATGGGTGTACCGACTCTCATCATCGCACGTACAGATGCAAATGCGGCAGAGTTATTAACCAGCGATATTGATCCGCGTGATGCTGATTTCTTAACGGGAGAACGTACTTCTGAAGGATTCTTCCGAATTCGTCCAGGTTTACAAACGGCTATTGCCCGGGGGCTTGCCTATGCACCTTATGCGGATCTGATCTGGTGTGAGACTTCAGAGCCAAATATAGAAGAAGCTAGACAGTTTGCAGAGGCGATTCACGCGAAATTCCCTGGGAAATTCCTAGCCTACAATTGCTCTCCTTCCTTCAACTGGAAGAAAAAATTAGATAATGCCACGATTGCGAAATTCCAAGAGGAGCTTGGCAAGATAGGGTATAAGTTCCAGTTTGTTACGCTTGCAGGCTTCCATAGCTTGAATCATAGCATGTTCCAATTAGCAAAAGGATATAGCGAACAGGGGATGGCGGCTTACTCCGAATTACAAGAAGAGGAATTTGCAGCAGAACCACTAGGTTACACCGCAACTCGTCATCAACGTGAAGTAGGAACAGGTTATTTTGATGAGGTTTCCATGGTTATTTCGGGAGGCACCTCGTCGACTACTGCTTTATCAGGTTCAACAGAGGAAGAGCAGTTTTCTGCTTAAACGTAAAGCTTGTCTACGAACAGCCGATCACTTTTATATCGAGCTGTTCTTTTTATTGTCCATATAGAATAATAATTTCACTAATTGTCAGATTATTTTTATTTTTGAGAAGGTTGTTATTGTTTTATGTCGAATATGGTAAGAAGGGAGAAGTCTTCTGTTATGAACAGCTTTACTCAAAATGATGAGGAGGGTGTATAGCATGAACAAAAAATGGCTTTCTCTGGTTTCCATTGTTGTGTTGATCGTTGCTTGTTTTCCAGTACTTGGGTTTAGTCAAAGTAAAAGCCCTACTACGTATGAGTTAGGGACAAAGTTTTATAAGGTAATGAATGTGAAAACGAAGGAGCAACGAACAGCTATATCTTCTACAGGTGTTGCGATTGAAGAGGTGGGTGCTGATTTTGTAAAAGTAGTGGCAACCCCTCAAGAGATAAAAAGCATCAAACAAAAAGGATTTTCTGTGAAAGAAGAAGTAAACTTCTATCCAGAGGATTTCCCTTCATCTGATTCAGGCTACCATAATTATAATGAAATGGTTGCCAAAATCGATGCTGCAGTACTCGCCTATCCAAATATCGTTCAGAAGTTTAGCATCGGTCGTTCCTACCAAGGCAGAGAATTATGGGCGGTAAAAATTAGCGACAATGTGAGAGCAGATGAGAATGAACCAGAAGTGCTTTATACTTCCCTGCATCATGCAAGAGAACATCTAACAGTTGAAATGGCATTGTATACACTTGACCTATTTACGAAGGAATATGGAAGCAATAAGCAAATTACCGACCTTGTAAATGGGCGCGAAATTTACATTGTCTTTAACGTCAATCCAGATGGTGGAGAGTATGACATTGCCACAGGTAGATATAATTACTGGCGTAAAAACCGTCAACCCAATTCAGGTAGTTCTTATGTAGGAACCGATTTAAATCGGAACTATGGTTACAAATGGGGCTGTTGTGGGGGATCAAGTAGCTCCAAGTCAAGTGAGACTTATCGCGGGCCATCGGCATTTTCTGCTCCTGAGACTGCGGCCATGCGCGACTTTATCAATAGCAGAGTAGTCGGGGGGAAGCAACAAATCAAGGCATTAATCACGTTCCATACGTATAGCGAGCTTATTCTGTATCCATACGGCTATACGTACGATGAGGTTCCAAGCGATATGACGCAAGATGATCACAATGTTTTTGAAACCATGGCAAAAGCAATGGCAGGTACAAACGGTTATACTCCGCAACAATCGAGCGAGCTGTATATAGCAGATGGTGAGATGACAGACTGGGCTTATGGGGCTCATAAGATATTTGCCTTTACGTTTGAAATGTACCCAAAAAGCTCTTTCCCAGGATTTTATCCTCCTGATGAGGCAATTGCTAAAGAAACAACTCGTAATAAAGCTGCTGTGCTATACCTAGCAGATAAAGCTGCTTGTCCTTATTCTGTGATTGGAAAATCATGTCCATCTAAATAATAACATGCGAGAAGCTGTATCTTTTTTATGGGATGTAGCTTCTCTATTTACAGAAACACTTGTTCGATTTATTATTAAATATATGACAACATATAGAAGAGAGAGATCATAATGAAAGCGTATTTCGAAAATGATTGGGATCAAGTATTAACAAGCATTGTACATAATGATGAATTTACAGGATTACTCTCGAAAGTAGAGGAAGAAAGGAAAACGCATACCGTATACCCCAAGCAGGAAGATTTATTTTCCGCTTTCCGGCTTACTTCATATGCTGACACCAAAGTCGTCATTCTAGGTCAAGATCCATATCACGGTGCGGGACAAGCTCATGGTCTAAGCTTTTCGGTTCAACCAGGGATCAAAACACCTCCTTCTTTAAAAAATATTTATAAGGAACTCGAATCAGATCTAGGCATTCCCGCCCCCAATCATGGGTACTTGCAGTCGTGGGCGCAGCAAGGTGTACTGTTATTGAATACGATTTTGACAGTGAGAGAAAGCACGCCACTCGCACATAAAAAGATGGGCTGGGAACGATTTACGGATGCTGTTATCCAAAAATGTAATGAGCGGGAACAACCCGTTGTGTTTGTATTATGGGGAAAGCCTGCTCAGACGAAGAAAAAGCTTATTACCGGGCAACACCATCTGATTTTAGAGTCTGTTCATCCAAGTCCATTATCGGCGAGAGGTGGCTTTTTTGGATCTAAGCCATTTTCTCATATCAACCAATTTTTACAAAAAAACAAAATAAATCCAATTGACTGGTCTATTCCTTTTATAGACTAGTAGAACCAAAAGCCAATTCCGATGAATTGGCTTTTGGTTCTAAAACTTTTCTAACAAGTTTTCGATTCGATCTCGACGGTAATCACCTTTATCATCTAACCAGAAAATCTCAATTTTAAAAATGCCCTCTGAAGGAATTTGAGACTTGGGTATATTGACGGAAAATTCGATGTCTGTACTCTTTTCGTTTGGTTTCAATTGAATAGGAACTTTTTTCCGAGTAATGATTATCTCGGAGGTGGTTTTTCCAACTACATATACATTGTAGTGGATGGCTGGCTGTACAAGTTTTTGTGATATCTTTAATTTTACAATATAATTCCCATTCGATCCTATTACAGAGTGCTTAAGGAATACATCATTTATAAAATACTTAGGTTCTTCTTTTTTCCACCTAGGTATTTTTTGATCTCCTGTGTTCACAGGATGATTAGTGGATGGTTGTTCTGTTTTGTTTGGCGTTGATGCTTGATTTGAGAACGATGGGTATCCAATTATCACGATAATGCCAATCATGATGATTCCTAACAGAAAAAGAAGAAATGTAAACCACTTACGATCGTATTTCTTCTGTTTTTTTTGAGACCGAAGGTTCTTAGTTTGTAGTTTTCGATGCTCAGTAGGCAATATGCCATCTAATTCATTTAGTAGATCCCCTATGCTTTGATATCGGTTGTCTGGATTTTTATCAAGTAATTTCTCGATAACTTGGATGCTTCTATCAGAAATGACAGCATTGTATTTTTTGAGATCTGGGACCGGGTCATTAATATGTTGGAGAGCAACCATAACCATTTCTTTAGCACGGTAAGGAGGTCGCCCTGCTAGGAGTTCGAAAAATACAACTCCTAATGAGTATAGATCAGTGGCAAAGCTGACTGGTTGCTCAGTAATTTGCTCCGGTGACATATAATGAACAGAGCCAACTACTTTTCCTGTTTGTGTAAAGGAGTTTGTCTCTTGCATAACACGAGATATTCCGAAGTCTGCCACTTTATAGGTAGCATCCTCAGTAGAGTAGATAATGTTTTGGGGTTTCATATCTCTATGGATGATTCCTTGATTATGGGCATGGGCAAGTCCAAGGCAAATTTGTCTCATAATATGTACAGCTTCCATTTCGTCTAGAGGACCATGCTGAGTGATGTATTGTTTTAATGTTTGCCCTTCCACAAGTTCCATTACTATATAGTAATTTTGATAGTCTACTCCAGCATCAAACACCTTAACCACATGTGGATGTGAGAGTTTGGCGGTGGCACGTGCTTCGAAAACAAAGCGATTGACAAATGCTTGATCATCTAACAACGAGTGATTTAAGATTTTTACGGCAACAAAACGCTCTAATACTAAATCAATCGCTTTGTATACAGTGGCCATTCCACCGCCACCAATCTGTTCTACCAGCTCATATCGGTTGTCTAATTTATGACCTATTTCCATCTATATATCTATTCCTCTCAGGAAACCTATTTATCGGATAATGAATAGGTACAAATCACTTTTCTATTCCCTAGAAAAGTGATCATTATATGATCACCTAATTTTACCTATATGTAAATATGATAACATGAAAATGAATGGTCATTTTATACAAATTATATTAAAACTAGTTTGCTGAGCAAACACAAAAGAAAAATCAATTTCGCATGGAAATGAGGTATTTTATCCTATTACCTAGGCGAAATTGGTAATATACCTATAAATTTCGGAGGAAATGATGAATCACCACTTTAAAAACCAAAAAATCCTTCCTGCTGCCAAGAATATTAAGCAGTTCGAGAGGTTAATGAAGACGAATTTTGAATATATTATTCTCCTGGATAGCCATGTAGCTCAATTGCAGGCATTAATGAATTTAGCGAATCAACATCAGAAAAAAGTATTGTTACATGTGGATCTAGTACAGGGGTTGCGTAGTGATGAGTACGCTGCTGAATTTCTTTGTCAAACGGTTCGACCCGCGGGATTGATTTCAACTCGAACCCCTGTTGTAAGTGTGGCCAAAAAGAAATCACTGATCGCGATTCAGCGAGTTTTTCTGTTAGATGCGCATGCTTTAAATACAAGCTATCGATTACTCGAATCATTTAAACCTGACTTTGTGGAAGTTTTACCTGGAATTATGCCGCATATTATCCGTGAAGTTGTGGAACATACAGGTATACCCGCACTAGCAGGGGGACTGATTCGGACAGAAGAGGAAGTGAAGCAAGCCATTCAAGCAGGTGCTGTGGCGGCGACAACGTCAAGTGAGAAACTTTGGAAAATAAAATTCTAAATAAAGGCTTGTCATAGGCACCATAATCATTTATCATAAATCCATGAAATCGTTTTCACAAGTTAATAGTAGTAGTGATGAGATGAGGAGAGTCACGGAAAGTCTTCTGCTTCTGAATGAAGAAGGGAGAAGGGTTTTTTAGTGGGTCTTTTTTCTTTCGCTCTGATGTTTAAATAATTTGTTTTTTTATTCATCCCATCACTACCAAAATACTAGGGAGGCATCTCATATGTCTATTTTTGTAGCAGAATTAATCGGTACCATGCTTCTAGTCCTTTTAGGAAACGGAGTAGTAGCGGGAGTAGTACTGAACAAATCAAAAGCCCAAAACTCGGGCTGGATCGTTATTACGTTTGGTTGGGGATTTGCCGTAATGCTGGCAGCTTATATGGTAGGTCACTATAGTGGAGCTTATCTAAATCCTGCTTTAACAATTGGATTTGCCGTAGCTGGAAAGCTAGCATGGGCACAAGTGGGCCCAATGATTGCTGCTCAAATGATCGGAGCTTTCTTAGGAGCCGCTCTTGTATGGTTGCACTATCTTCCACATTGGAAGGAAACACAAAGCCCTGCAGATAAATTAGCAGTATTCTCTACAGGCCCAGCTATTAGAAGTCCGTTTTCCAACTTTATCAGTGAAGCAATTGGTACATTCGTTCTTGTTTTCGTCTTGTTAGCATTTGGAGCAAAAGGTCTAGTATTTGCTGATGGACTACAAACGATGGCAGTAGCATTTTTAATCGTTTCGATCGGTATGTCACTCGGTGGAACAACTGGATATGCAATCAATCCAGCGCGTGATTTAGGACCTCGTATTGCTCACGCAATTCTACCCATCGCAGGTAAAGGATCTTCCGATTGGGGATATGCATGGATCCCAGTTCTTGGACCGATTGTCGGAGCAATCTTGGCAGCTGTTGTATATGGTGCAATTCTGTAATAGATAAAGTACGCCTAATCATCCCTTAAACATACAGATAAATGAGGTGTTTGTATTGGAAAAGAAATATGTGTTATCCATTGACCAAGGAACTACAAGCTCTAGAGCGATCTTATTTGATAAACAAGGTAAGATTTTAGGTAGCGCACAAAAGGAGTTTACACAAATCTTTCCACAGGCAGGTTGGGTTGAGCACGACGCGATGGAGATCTGGGGATCTGTACAAAGCGTTATCTCCGAAGTCCTAGCGAAGCATCCTGTTTCCGCACATGAAGTGGCTGCAATTGGGATTACAAACCAAAGAGAAACCGCAGTTGTTTGGGATAAGAATACTGGAGAGCCAGTTTATAACGCGATTGTATGGCAATCGAGACAAACTGCTGGTATCTGCGAAGAATTAAAAGCACAAGGTCATGATGAGTTATTCCGCAATAAAACAGGTTTGCTAATCGACGCTTACTTCTCTGGAACCAAGGTAAAATGGATTCTGGACAATGTAGAAGGTGCGAGAGAAAAAGCAGAAAACGGCGACTTATTATTTGGAACAATTGATACTTGGTTGGTATGGAAATTATCAGGTCGCAAGGCACATGTAACAGACTATACAAACGCTTCACGTACACTTATGTACAATATCTATGATTTACAGTGGGATGATGAATTACTTGAAATCCTAACCGTTCCGAAGTCCATGCTCCCAGAAGTTCGTTCTTCATCTGAAGTATATACAGTGACTGAGAAATCCTTGTTCTTTGGCGAAGAGATCGCGATTGCAGGGATTGCTGGGGATCAGCAGGCCGCTCTATTCGGACAAGCTTGTTTTGAACCAGGAATGGCGAAAAACACTTACGGAACTGGATGTTTCATGTTAATGAACACAGGGGAGCAAGCAGTTCGCTCTCAACATGGCCTATTGACAACCATCGCATGGGGCATTGATGGCAAAGTAGAATATGCATTAGAAGGTAGTATCTTCGTGGCAGGTTCTGCGATCCAATGGCTTCGCGATGGACTACAATTGATCAAATCAGCAGGTGACACAGAAGAGCTTGCCTCACGTGTAGATTCTACAGATGGTGTATACGTGGTACCAGCTTTCGTAGGTCTCGGAACTCCGTACTGGGATAGTGATGCAAGAGGTGCGATCTTCGGTCTAACAAGAGGCACCAATCAATCTCATTTAGTAAGAGCAACTCTCGAATCACTTGCTTATCAAACCAAAGATGTATTAGCATCCATGGAAGCAGATTCTTCTATTGAGCTCAAAAAACTACGTGTAGATGGTGGAGCAACAGCTAATAACTTCTTGATGCAGTTCCAAAGTGATATCCTAGGTGTACCAGTTGAGCGACCTGTTGTTCTAGAAACAACTGCACTAGGTGCTGCTTATCTTGCTGGGATTGCGGTTGGATTCTGGAAAGACAAGCAAGAAATCGCTGAAAACTGGAATGTTGATCGTGATTATGAGTCCGATATGGATGACAAAACTCGCGAGACGCTGTATAATGGTTGGGTAAAAGCAGTAAGTTCTACCCGTACATTTAAATAATTTCGTAACGAATTGAACAAGTTAATAAATGGATGAGACGAGGAGATCAACCACATCACCCTGACACATTGTGTTAGGGTAATGTGGTTTTTCCTTTGAGAAAAAGGGAGGCAATGAGGATGAATACCGTTTTTTCTGTTAATGAGCGTGCAAAAGAGTTACAAGAGGTATCCTCAGAGAAGGTCGATTTATTAGTAATTGGTGGTGGAATTACAGGTGCCGGGATTGCGCTGGATGCTCAATCACGTGGATTAAACACCGTTTTAATTGAAATGCAAGATTTTGCTGCAGGAACATCAAGCCGTTCCACAAAGTTGGTTCATGGGGGACTACGTTATCTGAAACAATTGGAATTTGGAATTGTTGCAGAGACAGGTACAGAACGTGCGATTGTATATGAAAACGCACCCCATGTTACGAAGCCTGAATGGATGCTTTTACCGATCGTAAAAGGTGGAACCTACGGTAAGTTAGCCAGTTCGATTGGGATTTGGATTTACGATTTATTAGCGGGTGTAAAGAGAAATGAACGTCGTAAGATGTTAAATCTAGATCAAACTCGCGAGAAAGAACCGCTTCTTCGTGAGGGAAATCTAAAGGGTTCTGGATATTATGTAGAATATCGCACGGATGATTCAAGGCTTACGTTAGAAGTAATGAAAAAAGCATCTGAATATGGTGCAAGAGCATTTAACTATGTCAAAGCAGAAGGTCTTATTTATGACAATGGAAAGTTAGTCGGTGTAAAAGCGATTGACCTACTCACGAATAAGAAGTTTGATATCTATGCTAAAAAGATTGTAAACGCTACAGGTCCATGGGTGGATGAACTGCGTGAACAAGATGGTTCTAAAAAAGGAAAATATCTACATTGGACCAAAGGTGTACACATTGTGGTAGATCAAAAGAGATTCCCACTCGGCCAAGCAGTTTATTTTGATACTCATGATAAACGTATGGTTTTTGCGATTCCACGTGATGGTAAAACCTATATCGGAACAACAGACACTGATTTCCATGCAGATCTTACGCATCCTAGGATGACGAAAGAAGACCGTGACTACATTATTGCTGCAACGAATCATATGTTCCCTTCCGTTGATTTGACAGCAGAAGATGTGGAATCAAGTTGGGCGGGAGTCAGACCTCTCATTCATGAAGAAGGGAAATCTCCATCTGAAATTTCTCGAAAAGATGAGATCTTCCATTCCGAATCAGGATTGATTACGATTGCGGGTGGGAAGCTGACTGGATATCGTAAAATGGCTGAACGAGTGGTTGATTTAGTTGGTTCTGAGCTTGAACAAGAAGAAGGAAGAAGCTTTAAAGGTTGTCATACAGAGAAAATGGTTCTTTCTGGTGGGGATCTAGGAGGTTCTAACGGCTATAAAGCATTTATCGAAGGAAAAATAGAGCTAGGCGTTCAATTAGGTTTGTCTAGAGATGCAGCATCACGTCTAGCTAACCGCTATGGTAGTAATATCGATCAAGTTTATGAAATGATAACTAAAGGCGATCAAGAGGCAAAGAAATATAATCTTTCTTCAGAAGTATATGGGGCGCTTGCGTACGGAATGGCATACGAAATGGTAGCGACTCCAGTTGACTTCTTTATTCGTCGAACAGGTAGTTTATTATTTGATATCGCATGGGTTAGAGAATGGAAAGAGCTTGTCTTACAATACATGAAAGAACAATTAAATTGGGATGAGCAGACCACGGAATACCATATGAAGAATCTTGAACAAGAAATCAAATATGCTACAGAAGCACTTTAATGAAATGCAAAAACCCCTCCGTTGGCTCATGACGATAGAGGGGTTTTTGCTATGAGTGTACTAGTTAGTTTATAAAGTGTAAATTTTAGATATACAAAGTATAAAATTATTGACAATTGCGTGTTATATAGATGATTTCATGTTATGATGGGATTGTTTGTTTCGATCTAAGGGGAATGTGTAATCATAATTTTTTTAATTTTAGGAGGAGTACTATGCTAAGCTTGTTGCGGAAATCGTCAAAGCTTGTTCTTTCGTTTGCAATCGTGACAGTATCTGTCCCGCTCTATTTTTGGAATGAAACATCTGTTTACGCAGAGGGACCAACGGATCCAGCTCCATTTATCAATCCAAAGGTTGTAAATGGGAATGCTGGAAAAAAGGTATTGTTTGATAATACCCATGGACAAACTGCTGGTGCGGCTGACTGGGTAATGGATGGTGGTTTTTCTGATTTTGCAAATGGACTTGCTAATGATGGCTTCTATGTAAAAGAACTGCGAAAGAAAACTCCGATTACACTTAACGATCTAAAGGGATATGATGTGCTGGTTATTGGTGAAGCAAATATCCCATATAAACAAACTGAACAAGCTGCTATGAAACAATATGTAGAGCAAGGTGGCAGTATTTTCTTCATTGGGGATCACTACAATGCAGACCGTAATAAAAACCGCTGGGATGGTTCTGAGGTAATGAACGGCTATCGACGTGGAGCATATGGAAATCCAACAAAGGGGATGAGTGACGAGGAGAAAAATTCGGAAGCGATGAAGGATGTGACAAGTACTGACTGGCTTAACGAGCAGTTTGGTATCCGCTTCCGATATAATGCAATTGGAGATGTAACCGCAAACCATGTTGTAGCTCCTGAGCAGAGCTTTGGGATTACATCAGGTGTTTCAAATGTAGCGATGCATGCTGGATCTACGTTAATGATTACCGACCCTAAAAAAGCGAAAGGTCTTGTATATCTACCAACTACGAATGTTAAATGGGCGCCCGCAGTTGACCAGGGAGTCTATATGGGTGGTGGAGTAGCAGAAGGCCCTTATATGGCGGTGGCGAAAAAAGGACAAGGAAAAGCCGCTTTCATCGGTGATTCTTCCCCAGTTGAGGATATTACTCCTAAATATCTTCGTGAGGAAACAGGAAAAAAGAAGACCACTTATGATGGTTTTAAAGAACAAGATGATGCGAAATTATTAGTGAACACGGTTAATTGGTTAGCTAAAAAAGAAAAATATACTAGTTTCGATCAGGTTGAGGGGCTTCAGTTAGATCAGCCAACTCCAACCTTGCCAATGGAAGAACCAGCGGCTTCGACTGAACCTCAAGCAGAACCTTGGGCAGCACCTGAGGCAGGTTATAAATGGTGGGATCCTAGTACTTTTAAACCAGGATCGTATGGTTCCTCAGAAGCAGCTCCAGTTCAGCCGGTTTATACCCTTACTCATCAATCCGTTCTCCCTGATGGTGAAGAATTTGGGCTGAGAGTTACGGTAGATCACTTAACACCTGGTCAGACGTTATCTGGTTTAGATCTAGGGATTTATCAAGCAGGTGGTTCCCAAGTAGCGATGTTGAAAAAAGTAGATGGTACGTGGCCAGATTCTTATGGGTATAGTGCTCCATTTGATATAAAGGCGGATGCAACAGGAAAAGCGAAAATCGATCTTACGATGAAAATAAAGCCAGCTACAACAGGATCGGCTACTCTACGTCTTCGTCTCGATAAAGCGGCTGTAACCTCAAAGACTGTTACGATTAATCGAGTACCTGTAGAACCGCTACCAGGCGAGCCTTCTGACGTAAAGCCTCCTGTTACGACTTATTCCGTAGAGGGAACGAAGCTATCAACAGGGACATATTTGAATAAAGCGACTCTTACCTTACAAGCAACGGACGATACGGCAGTGAAGAAAGTAGAGTACCGTTTTGAAGGAAAGGAAAACTGGGAGGAGTATTCAGCTCCCATATCTTTGAACGGTGAGCAATCACAACCATTGTCATTTCGCTCCATTGACTCAGTAGGAAATATGGAGAAAGCTCAAGTTGTTACGATTCCAGTGGCAAAAGTGGATGTAGATTTTCTATGTGATTATGTAAAAAACAGCAAGTGGATCAACCCTAAGCTGGAAAAACCTATTTTACAACATGCGGATCAAGCGAAAAAATATTTCACCCTCGCACATGAGGAATTTACAAAAGGGAATTGGATTTTAGGAACTCTCTATAAAGCAAATGGGCTTGTTTCGGTTGGTAAAATAGTAGAGTTGGTATCTAAAAATCCGGATTGGATCAATAAAGATGCTAAGAAGGATGTTTCCCTTATCTTGGACGCACTTTTAGCACAAAATAAGTAAATGGGCAGGCCGCCTGAGGTATCGCCTCCCCATTAGACTTGAAACAAACGATTGTGCCACCTTTGAAAAGAGGTGGCCTTTTTAATATAGATACTTGTTACGACCGTAGGTTTTTCCATAGCGGATCATTTTATAAAGCGCTCGTTTATCAGGTAATCTTGCAAAAGGATGGAGGCCGGGGCTTGTGTTAAATTCCAAGATCCATGGTTTGAGATCGGAGTCGAGTGCGATATCAAGTCCGATTTCTCGAATACTAGGGTACACTTTTTGTAGATGTGTTCCGATAGATACACTAAATGTTTCTAATTGACGAATATATGTTGGTAATTTGGCAGCAGGAACATAAGGTGCTAGAAGGGTTTCGATCGGCTTAATAGTAGCTCCTTTACTTCCATTGGTTACGACCAATTTTTTATTCCCTACTCGTCCGGCTATACCAGTTACTTCCCATTGCTTGCTGGGATTATGTTGAACCATAATTCGAAAATCAAAAGAAGATTTTTTATGGGTTAGCATGTTAATCCCTTGTTGAATTAAATATTTTTCCTTACCTGTATACTTGTTTATAAACTTATATAATGGATTGAAATTTGCAAAAATTCTAGTACTCTTCTCATAGCGTACTTCATATTTCCCTTCTTTGATGCTAGCTCGAAAAATTCCTCTTCCTTGTGAGCCTAAGTCAGGTTTTATATAAACCATTTGATATGTTGTTAAAAAGTCTTGGAGATTCTCTTTACTCCACATTCCGGTTGTCGGAATATTAGCTTTAAGATGGGTGCTTTTTGATAAAGCTAGTGTCTTAGTCCATTTGCTAGACAAACGAAATGAATATCTTTTCAATGAACCTCACTCCTTTGCTCCAATATATGTACAAGTTCAGAATTGTTCACGGCAGAAGGAATTCGCCCTGACACAAATTCATATAATGATTTAAACGAAATTTCATAGAAAGCGAGTGGTTA
The DNA here is from genome assembly GCF_004341445.1 of Baia soyae. GTDB lineage: Bacteria > Bacillota > Bacilli > Thermoactinomycetales > Thermoactinomycetaceae > Baia > Baia soyae. Next base: position 1,365 of record NZ_SLXV01000004.1, on the reverse strand, counting down.
TGATGATCGAAAAAGAGAGATTACAGACAAAAATAAATGAAATGATTACTTATTTTCCATGGTATAGGGATTACCTATCCTCAATGGAACCTGATGATTTATTGAGATTGCCTTTGATTACGAGAGAAATACTCGAAAAACATTATTATCATCAAGACTTTAATCCAGCTTGGAAGATCTATCAAACTTCTGGGACCAGTTCGAGAAAAAGGAAGAAAATTGTCTATTCAAAGGAAGATGATCAAGAGTATTTGGATAAAAAAGTACATATATACGCTCGGTTTCTCCAAGACAAACCCATTCGAACAGCTATGTCCGATATGGGCACAGGGCATGCGGCGAATACGGCAATGGAGGTTTTTAAGAGTGTAGGATTAATCTGTGAGGATATTCCGTATCACTTACCTGTGCAAGATCATGTAAAACTACTAAAGCAATTTCGGCCAGATTGTCTCTACACAATGCCGTCTATTTTAGAAAGTGTTCTGTCGGCTACAGATCATCCGGAGCAATTTGGGATACAAAAGGTGATATTAGTTGGGGAAGTGGCCAGTGCTCAGTGGCAGAATAAAGTGGCATCTCGTTTACGTATAGATCGAAAAGAGATTATGGATACATATGGGTCTATCGAAATAGGAACTATTGCCTATTATTCGCATGAGCATGGGTGTTATCTTTTTGTAGAAGGCTTAGTACCTGAAGGGATAAGAGCAGAGGAATTGGGATTGGATGAGGACTTACTGAGGGAAGATGAGCGGATTCTAGCGCTTACATCCTTTTCCAGAAAAACATTCCCTGCTGTTCGTTTTGTTACCTATGATGTGGTTCGTGGTTTTAAACCGATCCATGTAGCAGGGAAAATGGTTCCTAGTTTTAAATCGCTTGTAAAGAGAGTTGGTACAGAATGGAAGCACGGTGAGAAAATCAGTTTCTACGATATAGAGGAGGCCGCATTTCGATATCTGGACAAGGCTACTATTTGGATCCAGGTAGATCATAATAAACTGTTGGTTTGGATTGATAGTCCATATATCACGGACTTTATTCGGAAACAAATTCAAGTTGATATACAAGATCAAATTCCCGAGATCGGAATCATGATTCGAAATGGAATTCTGGATGAGATTCAAGTAAATGTGGTAACAGACCCCAAGCAATTTCAAACGGATCGGGTAAAGAAGAAAGTAATTCACCATAAGCAATGGGAACGTCATTAGTCCCTAATTAAAAAGCCAAGGATCAAAGGTTTTTTCATCTTTGAAGTGAACCTAAAAAGTTAGACACGAAGTTTTAAGCAACCCGCAGGGTATGCGTTCGGTATTGAACCGGGCTCATGCCCTTTAGTTTTATCTTCAAGCGTTTGTG
>NZ_SLXV01000003.1 GCF_004341445.1 Baia soyae | reverse complement strand
CACAAACGCTTGAAGATAAAACTAAAGGGCATGAGCCCGGTTCAATACCGAACGCATACCCTGCGGGTTGCTTAAAACTTCGTGTCTAACTTTTTGGGTTCACTTCATCATCGTTTAGCTGGTTTTTTTGATTCATCTCTATTTCGCTGTAAAACCAAGTAACATCTCCCGAATCAGCTTCGCTGCTGTAATCGGTGTCTGCTCAGTAGGATCATAGGCTGGAGCAACTTCTACTAAGTCTGCGCCTACAATCGTCAAGTCTGACTTCGCGATCGCATGGATGGAAGCGAGTAGTTCTTTGGTTGTGATACCGCCTGGTTCAGGGGTTCCTGTGCCTGGTGCATGTGCTGGATCGAGCGCATCGATATCAATGGTCACGTAGACAGGGCGCCCTGCTAGTTCGGGTAGACAGGACTTTAGCGGCTCTAGCACATCGAACGGGAAGAAGTGAATGCCTGCTTCTTCTGTATACTCCACTTCTTCTTTCGTCATCGAACGGATTCCGAATTGATACACGTTAGCTCCGCCGATTAACTCGGAAATCTTGCGAAGAGGGGTGGAGTGAGAGTATGGCTCTCCTTCATAATCTGTGCGTAGGTCTGCATGTCCATCGATGTGGATAATCGCTAGATCTGGATATCGTTTGTAAACCTCTTGTACAACGGGCCACGTTACTAAATGCTCGCCGCCCATCCCGAGAGGCATCTTTCCTGCATCGAGGACACGACTTACAAAGTCCGAGATCTGAGCCAAGCTTTTCTCGGGATTCCCGAAAGCGAGGGGGATGTCACCCGCATCGTAGTAAGCGATTTCGCTTAGTTCACGACGCAGATAGTGGCTGTATTCTTCATGAACTAAGGATGCTTCGCGAATTCGAGGAGGACCGAAGCGAGAACCGGGACGGAAGCTTACGGTCCAGTCCATCGGCATTCCGTATAGGACCGTGGTGGACTCTTCAAAGTTATCTGTGGAACCGATAAAGACATTTCCTGAGTACTTTTCTTCAAAACGCATGCTCTACTTCTCCTCTTTCACCGTTAACTCACGTACAAACTGAGGAAGTTCGAACACAGCTTTATGAATCTCTGGACGATAGTATTTGGTATCAAGCGTTGGCAATTCCCGTACATCCACATCTAATGGATCATATTTCTTCGATCCGATGGTAAAGCTCCAAAGTCCGGATGGATACGTTGGGATGCTTGCTGTGTAAAGGCGAGTAATCGGGAAAGTAGCCGATAGATCCGCAAACACACGACTGATGAGGTCACGGTTAAACCATGGGGATTCCGTTTGTGCGACCATGATTCCGTCTTCTTTTAATGCCTCGCGAATGCCTTCATAGAAGCCTTTTTCAAACAATCCCACTGCTGGGCCAACTGGCTCTGTAGAATCAACCATGATGACATCGTATTTATTTTTATTTTCAGCGATATGCTTGATGCCGTCTGCTACTTGGATATCGACACGAGCATCTCCAAATAAACCCCTTGCAATCTCCGGGAAGTACTTCTTAGAAGCTTCAATTACACCTCCATCGATCTCTGCCAAAACTGCTTTTTCGACTGAAGAGTGTTTTAGAATTTCACGAATCACTCCGCCATCTCCGCCGCCTACGACGAGCACGTTTTTCGGATTCGGGTGGGTATTCATCGCGACATGCGTAATCATCTCATGGTAAACAAACTCATCTATATCCGTTGTCATCACCATACCGTCTAGGACAAGCATATTCCCAAACTGCTCGGTTTCGATTACGTCCAATGATTGAAAATCGGTTACCTCGTGATGCAAGGTTTTATTGATTTTCGTCGTAATTCCGTAATTAGGAGTCTGCCGCTCCGTATACCATAACTCCATTTGTGGCTTTTCCATATGTAATCCGTCCTTTCGTTGGCAACAATCCTCAATAAGAATACCACACAGGGGAAATCCACGTAAATCATCTCCATTCATTCGTCTGATTATCTCTTTTCGAATCAAAATAGGTATATTATACCTGTCACTTTCGCATAATACTCTCGCCGACACACTGTAGCGAGAGGGAGCGACAGCTAGAATGGGAATCCACGTAGAATCACCGCTTGAACAAACAAAAGTCTACAAATGGTACAAACGGAGCGCCCACTGGGTAAAACGCGTATTCATCGGATTCGCGATTCTTTGCGTTGCTTTGTTCCTGTTCCTTTTATATCTACGCTCTAAGCCCCTACCGCCACCTGACATCTCAGCCACTACCTTCTTATACGATGATCAGGGAAATGTGCTGGATCAGATGGATGCGGGAGAACATCGGGAGAAGATATCACTAGAACAAATACCAAAGTCTCTCGTCGATGCTACATTAGCAGCGGAAGATCGTGATTTTTTTCATCACCACGGATTTTCCTTTCGCGGTATTACTCGCGCTCTTCTCGTCAATCTAAAGCAACTCCGCGTGGTTCAGGGTGCCAGTACCATCACCCAACAGTTAGCGAAAAATCTCTACCTTTCCCACGACCGGACTTGGTCCCGCAAGGTGAAAGAAGCGATGATTACGGCACAGCTTGAACTCCACTTTGACAAGAAAGAATTACTAGAGATGTACTTTAATGAAATCTATTACGGCAATGGGGCGTACGGGATTCAACGAGCAGCGCAAGAATATTTCCGCAAGGATGCTAAGGACCTAAACCTAGCCGAGTGCGCCTTTTTAGCAGGGATTCCCCGAGGGCCATCGGTCTATTCACCCTATCAACATTTCCAGCGGGCCAAGGAGCGCCAACAATCGATTATCGCGCAAATGTCCGGGATGAAGTTAATTACGAAGAAACAAGCGAAGGAAGCCGCGCAGTATACACTGGGCCTACAGCCTCCACTACCAAGCCAAAAGAGTATAGCAAGCTATTTTCGGGATTATGTCATTCAGACAGCTGTTAACCAATTAGGATTTGATGAGGAGTTAGTAAGGCATGGTGGGCTACGCATCTATACGACATTGAACAAGCAGATGCAGAATCAAGCAGAGGAATCCCTCGTAAGTCAGGTAGGACAAGTCCCTAGCCTACAAGGGGCACTTCTTTCGGTAGATGCACATACGGGGTCCATTAAGGCGATGGTGGGCGGAAAGAGTTATCAGGAATCGCAATTTAACCGAGTATTTGCCCGGAGACAGCCCGGTTCTTCTTTTAAGCCGATCGTCTATTTAACCGCGCTGGAGAAAGGGATTCCCCCTACGCAGAAAGTGGTAAGTGCTCCCACTGCCTTTACGTACAATGGAGAGACATATACGCCCGGCAATTTTCAAGATATCTATGCCCAGCGTCCCATCACGATGCGGGAAGCGATCGCCAAGTCGGATAATATCTATGCCGTAACCACCCAGTTTCAGGTGGGGATCGATCAAGAGATTGAAACAGCACGAAAACTAGGCATCCAGAGCTCGCTAAATGCAACGCCTTCGTTAGCACTAGGAAGCTATGAAGTAACTCCTTATGAGATGACAGAGGCGTATACCACAATCGCGAGTAATGGTGATCATAAGCCGCTGATGGGCATCACGAAGATCGTCGATTCGTTTGGACACGTTCTCTATCAAAATCAGCCTGAATCCAAGCAAGTCTTTTCGCCTAGCTCTACCTATGTGCTCACTTCCTTGATGCGCAGTGTATTTGACACGGGCGGGACCGGTCATCGTGTGCAACAAATGTTTTCCCATCCTGCCGCTGGGAAAACCGGCACGACGGACTGGGATGGTTGGCTAGTCGGGTATACACCTGATTTAGTAACCACGGTATGGGTTGGATTTGATCAAAACCAAAAGCTAAACCATAATCAAGCTAAGATCTCGCAACATGTATGGGGCCACTTTATGAGCCTCGCTACTCTCGGGAAGCCGAGTAAAATCTTTGCGGTTCCGAGTGGCGTAAAAGCGGTATACATCGATGATGAAACTGGAAAATTAGCTCATCCGGATCAAAAAAATGCACGGCTTGAGTACTTCATGGCCGGCACAGAACCGACCGAGTACACAAAAGCACCTGAGAGCGCCGATCCAGATCCTTCTTTATGGGATCGCATTAAGAAATGGTGGTCCAGTTAAAAAAAGACACAAAAAAAGCGAATCCGCTTGTAACGGGGTCCGCTTTTTTTGTGTCCTAGCAAATGGTTCCGAAAACCATATTAAGTTTACTCTCTGCATAATAGCTTGCGCAATATGTCACAAAAAATTGTCACATTCCGTTCACGAATTCGAAAGTGCATCCTTTAATTCGTCTGAGCTATTTTCCCACATCTCTTGATCATGATCGATAAAGAGCGCTTTTAATGCTTCTTTCTCTACTTCACCTAGTTCACTTACTTTAATCCGGCGCTTTAAGGCATCATCCATTCGATTTACGTGGAACGCGAGATTTTTCCAGCCTTTGCGAATCTCATGATCAATCACCATCGGGCAAGCCGTAACGCCTGCATAATAGCTACCTTTCTCATTTTGACCGATCGCAACCCAGACTACATAGTAGGTTTTTCCCTCTGCAACTTCTGCCTGGTCAGCCGTAAACTTGATTCCACGTTCGATCTTGCTCTTCGCGTGAATCAAGCCCAAATCAATATTCGCTGTATCATGATCGATCAACACAGAAGACATGTTGCTTAGATTCAACGTACCTGTATAGTAATCGCCATGCGTCGTCGCTTTGCGATTACTTAATATGTTAAATTGGTTCTTTGGTTTTTGATCCACCATCCATCAACCTCGCTTTATCATCTCAACACTATATTATCATTCCATTATAGAAAATAGTTATCGTTCAAACAATCACTTACTCTTATTCCCCGAACAATGCACAATCTTCTTCCATCTGAACGGGTTCTTGTTTTAGAGGTAGCGATAGGTGAAACGTAGTCCCTTTCCCCATGCGACTCTCCACTCGCATACAGCCTCCGTGGTCTTGAATGATTCGATGGCAGATCGCTAACCCCATCCCAGTCCCTTCGTCCTTCGTCGTAAAAAAGGGCTCATATATTCTCGATATAAATTCGGGCTTGATCCCTGCACCTGTGTCTTGGATCTCGATCCATAGACCTTTATTTTTCACATACCACTTGATTTCCACTCGTCCTCTTTGGACTAAAGCATCTAAGCCATTTTGAATTAAATTGATGAGAACTTGCTTTAATTTCTCCGGATCCGCTTCGATATAGATGGGTGCTTTCGGCGTTTCCATAACGAGTTCATGCCCCATTAACATCACTTTCGGCTTGAGCAGGGAGCAAATATCAGAGATTAGCTGGTCTACATGGAAGTTTTGGAATCGGGTAGGCCGTGACTCACTTAGATTTAGGAACTGGGTTAGAAGATCATTGATTCGGTCGATTTCAGGAAGGATGATCGATTCCCATTTCTTTACTTCGGTGGATTCGGCTGCAGATATCTGAACAAAGCCACGGATGGATGTAAGGGGATTCCGGATCTCATGGGCCAACCCAGCCGCTAGCTGCCCTACTGCTGATAGCTTCTCCATATGCCTCCGTTTCTCTTCTTCTTTATCCCGCATTCGCCTCTGCTCGATGGATAATCTCTTTTCGGCTAATCGAATCAGTTCACTCGCATTCGCGGATTCCGCAGGATACGATGCGGTGCCTATGCAGTATTCGATATTGACTCGCTCGGTACAAATTTGGCTCATCACTTGATCGATGATCTCTACGCATCGCCGCAGATAATGGTGATCCCCTGTCAGGCCAATCGCAAACTGATCCCCATCATACCTAGCAATGTGTACACTTGGCGGCAATTGGCCTTGAAACTGGTCCGCCACCTCGATCAAGATCTGATCTCCAAACTCCACACCCTCTCGCAAGTTTACTTGTTTAAAGTCCGCTAGATCGATGCTTACGACGTGGTAACTTTGCAACGGCGACATCCGCTCCAAGCTACGAACCACCGCATCCTGAAACCCACCTAGATTATAAAGCCCGGTTAGATAGTCCCGGCAGTAGATCTCTTCAATTTGATCATTCATCTCTTGAATCTCAAGCTGAGAGGCAGTGAGCTGCGAGGTGATTTCCCTGTTTTTCCGCCGTAGCTTCTTATTTTTATTATGTAGGTAGGTATAAATAAATACCACGATAAAGCATCCCCAGAGAAAGGGTTCTAGCGAAATCATTTCGTCTAATAGGCTATCTGTCATGGTTGCACTTCCTTTTATGTTATGGGGTTAGCTGGATTAGAAATCATTTCACCACAAAAACAAAAAAACCCTGCTCGACGGGTCAGTCAGATCAGGGAATTTAGAAAGATCATATAAAGTTGCACGTATGGACTAACCTAAGTAGTTAACTAGATGGTTATATCCCTTTACAGGACCTTGGTCTTTCTTCTGCTCACCTTCAGCTGGGGGTTGCATCACTGCCTTGTCCCACATTTGGTAGCCTTCTTCCATTCCTGCTGGCATTTGCTCTCTTTTGATCATCGTTACCTTTTGTGGATCTTCTACATATCCATAACCTGCTACCGGTACAGCTTGTCCTTGCATCATAGCATGTTGTTGCTGTGGGTCGTTATATACCTGACCGAGGGGACGGGGGCTAAAAACAGGTTGCTCGTTCAACAAGGTATGGAGAACGGTCTCTTTCAGGATGTTTTTGATCTCTTCACTACGGTAACCACTTTCTAAATTCTTAATCCACTGATATACCGGACCATCTTCTGGAGTAAAGGTAACATTACGTTGAGTCGGGACATAGTCGCTTCTCGATTGGATCTGCTCTTTCAACATTCTACCATCACAAATCGATTGTAGCGGGAAATAATTGTTACGTAGATATGATTGGATACAATACTTGACTAGCATAGGAAACTGGCCCTTTGGAAGAATTTCATACCAGTAACGCACGAGACGATCTTTTTTACCTAAATATACACCAACTGTGATTGATGACATAATTTTAACACTCCTCTAAATGACATAAAAAAATTTAAAATTACTTGAATTAATAATAATGGTAGCAGTATCCAGTTAGATAAGTCAACAGAATACTTTGTCGAATCGGCTCGTATATTTGCGAAAGTCAAAAAAAAATTCATCTACCGAGGTAATTTTCTTATCAGTTAACAAAGTAGTCGCCAATAATATACCATAAATGGTAAAATAATATAATATTAGTTTGTTAGATCGGAACCTCTTTCTTCTTGATAGAAACTTACGTTCCTTCCAATTCTTGCATATAGATCTGAGTCTGATTTGTGAACTTCTGATCATATTTGAAAGAATATTGTTTCTCTAAAACGAGTGTGCGAAAATGATCCTATTCATAGATCGTTTGAATGACCAAGGGAGCTGAATCGATGAGTGCCAAGATTTTAGTAGTAGAAGACGAAAAACCGATTGCAGATATTTTAAAATTTAACCTTGAAAAAGAAGGATTTGAAGTAGAGTGTGTGCATGATGGACTGGAAGCCATCTCGAAAGCGATCCAAACACCGCCTGATCTTATGCTTCTAGACCTCATGTTACCTGGAGCGGATGGGATAGAAGTATGTAGACAAGTCCGCCAGCATTATCAATTTCCGATCATTATGCTCACGGCGAAAGACTCTGAGATTGATAAAGTCCTCGGGCTGGAGATCGGAGCAGATGACTATGTAACCAAGCCGTTTAGCAACCGAGAGCTTCTAGCCAGAATTAAAGCAAATTTGCGCCGCAATGTTTCTTCGTCCACCGGTTCACATAAAATTGTCGACCCGGCAACTATACATGGGATCCAAATCGGCGAGCTTCTTATCGATGCAAATAGCTTCGTCGTGAAGAACGCAAATAAAACCATCGACCTTACACATCGTGAATTTGAGTTATTATTGTTCCTTTCGAAGCATGTGAATCAGGTTCTCACCCGCGAACATCTCCTCCAGTCTGTCTGGGGCTATGATTACTTTGGAGATGTGCGGACGGTGGATGTTACGATCCGCAGGCTTCGTGAGAAGATTGAGGACGATCCGGGTGCACCGAAATATATCATCACAAGACGAGGCATCGGCTATACATTGCGAGATCAGGACTCAAGCGGTAGATGAGGATGAGAAACTGGATCAAATCAGTGAGGCAGGGAAATGTTGCAGAGCGATGGTTCGCCTATGCAACAGGGCTACAATGGAAGCTGCTCGTTATACTTGCGCTCATCATTCTCATTGCTCTGCAAGTTGTTTTCGTCAATTTTAGCGATCGCTTGGAAAAACAATTGCTGACCAATGTAACGAATGACTTAAACAGACAAAAGAACGTTATTTCGAAAGTGATTGAAGAAACGATCCATAATAGAAAGAAAGAAGAAGGAGATTTAAAAGACCAGATAAAGAAAGATCTAGAAAGAGTCGTCTTTCTTCAAACCAAAAACAATCAGTTAATCAATGTACAAATTCTAAATAACAATGGACTCGTTGTAGCCGCAACAGGGGCTGGGGAATCCAAGGTTGGTTACAAAAACCCGTATGTCCATTCGCTTCTTTACAATCAGGAGGAAATCAGGCGAAGTCCTTCATCCAAAAGCCAAGATGTTTTGATGAAGGTATATCCGCTTGATCTCCAGAATCAAGACCTTGAATTTGATCGGATTTATATGGAATACCCACTTGATACAACCTACCAATTGATCCGCTCCATCATTAAAACACTGATCATCCAAACCTTTTACGCCATGATCATCGTAAGCATTTTAATTGTGATTATGACCCGGACGATTACCGTTCCTGTTAAGGAGATCAAAGAGCAGGCGACGGCTATGGCCGAGGGAGATTTTAACCGCCGAGTCGATGTGAGAAGCACCGACGAAATCGGGAAACTGGCCAAGGCATTTAATCATTTGGCTTCCCATCTACAGACTGCCCTCACTCAGAAGGAGGAAGAAAAAGAGAAGCTAGAAACCGTCCTCTCTGACATGAGTGACGGCGTGATTGCTACCAATCGTTCAGGGGCGATTATCGTCAAGAATGAGCGTTCCGAACAAATCTTAAATCGAGAGATTAAGCTTGGAGAGATGCTAAATAGTGTGCTTCCCTTATCAGAACCGGTTCAGTTTCCTATCACGCAAGAGCTACATAATCTGATCCGGATTCAGCATGACGATCAAGATGATCCACTCTATATTAAGCTAACGTTTACACCACTTAAACAGAAACGAAACAAGCCAACCGGTACCATTGTGGTGTTAAAAGACGTGACGGAAGAAGAACGACTAGACAGGCAACGAAAAGAGTTTGTAGCCAACGTTTCCCATGAGCTTCGAACCCCACTTACTACGATTAAAAGTTATCTAGAAGCACTCGAAGACGGTGCGCTTGAACAGCCTGAACTCGCTGTGCGCTTTCTACAGGTATCAAGAACCGAAGCCGATCGCATGACCCGCTTGATTAATGATCTTCTACAATTATCGAGATTAGATGCCAAACAATCCCGTTTTGATAAAAAGATCATGTATTTAGAGGATGTCTTAGAGGATGTAGCGGATCGTTTCATTTTCCAATGTAAGCAAAAGAAGATTAAGTTAACATTGCGTCATGCCGATAAAGAGTTACCCCGCATCTACGCTGATCGAGATAAGATGGATCAAGTCTTGGACAACCTCCTATCCAACGCGGTGAAATTTACACCTGAAGGAGGGTCTGTCACGATTTCCAGCCGTTTGCGCCCCGATGGCTTAATCGAAGTAGGTATAACGGATACAGGCATCGGCATCCCGAAGAAAGACCTCGAACGGATTTTTGAACGCTTTTATCGGGTTGATAAAGCGCGCGCGAGAGAGCAAGGCGGGACTGGTCTCGGCCTTGCAATCGTTCAAGAGATTATTAAGGCGCATGAAGGAATTGTTTGGATCGAGAGTAAAGAGCAAAAAGGGACTACTGTATTCTTTGCTCTGCCCCCATTCGAAAGGAGGGTGAATTCATGAAAAAGCCGTATTGGAAGAAATACAAGGAACCGATCAAGACCACCCTCCTGATTTCTCTTGTTTTCTTGAGCATCTGGCAAACAGCCTTTTACTGGCTATCCAGCGCCTTTTCGAACGCGACAACCGAAAACAACTACCAAATGATTCCTAAGTTTGGTGAAAAGGAATTTAACGAAAAAGAGACTTATCAATTATCCGCTCCACCGATTACCTATATACACGATCAGTCTGTGATTCGCTTTCTACCCGCAACGTTGTCCACAAGTGAAACAGAGCAAGATTCGTATCAAAAATTGATTAAACAAATTTCACAAACCACCTTGGGAGCTGCCCGATCCGTCGATCTAAATACAGAGGACTGGAAGAAGATATTACTGCAACCGGGTGTGGAGTTTCAATACCATAGTGCAGTTCCTCTTGAGCAAGTAAGTTCCTTTTTTAACTGGAAATCTCCGCCCCCTAGCTTATCTGTCAGAGAAGTCGACAGGGTTTGGATCACGGCACCTGCCGAACAAGAGACCGCTGTACTGTATCTGATTTCTGCACGCTCTCAAGATCCGCAAGTTTATCTGGTAGACACGACCTTATCGAAAAATGAATTTTCCAAGCTGATTCAAGGTGCAAAACCACAGACCTTATATCAAGCAACATCTAATTTTGATCCCAGTTCTTCAGGTCCCGTTCTTCCAAAGGGGAACCTATTCTATTTACCGGAGCAGCCCGTCAAGGCAGATAAAGTCACGTATCCTATTTCCTCTATTGAAATCGGAGATGTAAAAAAGGTACTCTTTGAAGATCCTAATCTGCAACCTTTAAAACCGCGAGAGGACTGGGAGATCTACGCGCACGGAACGCGGCAAACGCTTGTCTATGACAAGTTAAAAAATGAGATTCAATATAATAAACAATTGACTGAATCAGAAGACATCCCTCCGAAAACGGAATCAAAGATATTAGTAGGGAAGATGAATGATTTTCTAAAAAAGCACTTTGGATGGACAGGAGATTTTCATCTCGAACATCTTTCTTCTGAGAACAATGAAATGAAATTTAGGCAATTTGATAGCGGAATCCCCATCTATTGGAGAGGACAACCAGACCCTTTTCAACCAGATGTATCACCTGTGTTTATTCGGACTGAACCGTACATCTCCAACAGTAATATGGAGGATGCTAGATTATATCAGCGCTCACTCGATTTCTGGAAACCGACGGATCGAAAAGCACAGACTGTTACTCTACCAGACAAGGACAAGTTAAAAAACATATTTCAGAAGTACAAGGTCGATCTCGGCTCTATCAAACAAATTCAGTTGGTATATCTAGCAGATCGGGCAAGTGCGAGTAATAAAAATACGGTCACGCTTACTCCTTACTGGAAAGTGGTCGTAATGGATAGCCCTAGTTTTTCGATGAAGGAAAAAACGTTCTATGTAGGGGAGGATGGCCAATGGATTGGCGAAAAGCAAAAACCATTCTAATCATTGCCTTCCTCATTTTAGATCTGTATATTGGCTCGCTTCTCTATGCCAACTATCGGGAAAATGATTTACGAGTAGCGAAAAGCACCCTATCCGATCGACAGATTGAAGAGCTCGCTCAATTTAATGACATTAAGCTTGCCAACAAAAAGGTAGAGGTACCCGAAGAGATGGCCGTCTATACCGGCGTAACCACAAAGCTCGATTGGAAGTCTATAGGGGATGGGATCTATCAAAAAGAGTTTCCTAATCCAACCCAGGTAGGCGAATCGCCAAGTGAAGTGAAGGCATTTCTGCAAAAAGAAAGATTGCCCTACTTAACTGACTATAACTTTGACAAGATGGAGGAAGTTAGTAGCAGCGAAATCATGATCTATCAGGAAAAGGACCGTTTCCCGATTTTTAATGGAAACATTAAGCTTAAGTTTAATAACAAAAAAGAAGTGAAATCGATCTCGTATGTCCACTATGAACTAAGGGAACCATTGCCACAGGCGCATCGACCGAATCAGCTAAACAATGCGTTAGCTAGTTTACTGCCGCAAATAAAAAAAACAACTGTTCAGTCTGCGGAGCTTGGGTATCAGCGCAACAAGTATAACAAGGACACTGACTCGATTATGATCCCGATCTGGCGGTTTAAGGTAGGCGGGAAGTTCTACTACATTGGCACCACTAGTTCTGATAGTATTAGTAGCGTACAGCCTGCTACCAATAATTGAAAAGCACTCTAATAAAAGGGTTAGGTAATCACATGAAATTTAGTGTTCTAGCGAGTGGGAGTTCTGGTAACTCTCTATATGTGGAGTCGGGGGATTTACGAATCCTCGTCGACGCTGGTTTGAGTGGGAAACAACTCGAGCAGAGGCTAAAGCAAGTGGGTGCAGATCCGTCTACCCTATCAGCTATCCTTGTCACGCATGAGCATATTGATCATGTTAAGGGGCTAGGTGTCATGGCAAGACGGTACCAACTCCCTATCTACATGAATGAAAAAACATGGGATGCACTCCCTTCATCTGTGGGTGAGATCCCTGCTACCTTGCAAAACGTCCTAGAAGCGGGAGCTACTCTCGACATCGATCAATTACATATCCAAACCATTCCCATTTCACATGACGCAGCAGACCCGATGGGCTATCGGCTTAACGAGGACCGTGAATCACTTGCCATCGTGACCGATCTAGGCTACGTAAACCAGCGAATCCTCGATCAGGTTTCGGGAGTCGATACCCTCATCTGGGAAAGCAATCACGACGTATCAATGCTCAGGATGGGCTCCTATCCCTGGAACATCAAACGCCGCATTCTGAGCGATCTCGGTCACCTATCTAACGAGGATTCCGGTGAAGCCTTGCTTGAAATCCTGAAAGGAGTCGGCGAACAAGTCTACCTCGCCCACCTCAGCCAAGATAACAACGTAGTCGAATTAGCCCATCTAACCATCAAACAAATCCTAGAAAACGGCGGTGCCAAAATAGGACGAGACCTCCAACTCCACGAAACCCACCCCGACCGCCCGACGGCCCTACGGGAAGTCAGGTGCTTAGCTAAGCGTTGATGGAGTCCGTAATTGAATATAAGGTGTGTTGTGGCTACATAAAATACAGTTGGTATTTCATGTAGCCTATTTGGATATCTCTAGCAAAAACGCAACTTAGCAAGAAATGACCACAAATTCTAAACGTTTCCTCGCAAAAAAGAGGTTAAGATAGAATGAGTAGCTAATTAACAAAAAGAAATGATAGCGGTCAGATAACATACGTTATTGTATAATATGAGGATCGATCACAAACACTGAGTTTGTTCACTTTCGAAACGGAAAGGATGAGAACCCATTATGAACAACAACCAAGATCCATTTGGCTCTCAATTCTCAGAGGAAAACAAAGCAAATTCAAATCATGAAAATGAACCAAACAACACACATGAAAACCAGCAACCACAACGGGAACCAGAAGTTTTTACCCAATCTCAGTCTAATAATACACCAGTCACACCTCAGCCTTTTATCACGTCTCGTCCAGAGTATATGTCGATGGACTATAGCGAGCCTCCTAAGCACAAGAGGCGGACCCCTACTTGGGTTACCGCGATTGCATCAGCTGTCATAGGAGGATTAATCGTACTAGCTTTTACGCCTCTTTTGTTCCGTTCAGGAATTATTCCTTTTGGAAGAGGAACACTGGAGAGTAGCTATTCAGGACCCAGCAAATCCACTTCGGTACAAGTAAATTCAAACATTACCGAAGCCGTAGCAAAAGTACAAAATGCTGTAGTGGGCATCGATAACATAGCAAAATCAGATGATTTTTTCAGCTCTGGGGGAGAAAACCGAAAACAGGGAACTGGATCGGGAATCGTCTTTGAGAAAAATAAAGAAACCAACAAAGCACTGATTGCTACTAACTACCATGTCATCGCCGATAATCAAAGTGTTCAAGTAAATATACCTGCTGAAAAAGGGAAATCAAAACCCGTGACAGCAAAGGTACTCGGCACTGACCCAATTACAGACTTAGCAGTTTTAGAAATAGATGCTACCAATGTTAAGACAGTGGCTGATTTCGGAAATTCAGATGCCGTTAAGGCCGGGGAACCCGCGATTGCCATCGGGAATCCGCTCGGTCCGCAATTCTCACAGTCTGTTACAGTAGGCGTCATTAGTTCTGCAAAACGAACCATTGACCTTGGGAAAGGCATATCTACTGATGTCATCCAAACGGATGCTGCTATTAACCCAGGTAACAGCGGAGGCGCCTTATTAAATGCCGCCGGCCAAGTAATTGGAATCAATAGCCTAAAGATCGCCGAACAAGGGGTAGAAGGACTTGGATTTGCGATTCCTTCCAATGAAGCCCGCCCACTCCTAAATGCCCTTATTAAGAACGGAAAAGTTCCACGCCCTTACTTAGGTGTCGAGTTAATTGATCTAGAAAAAATCTCACCAACTCTCTGGAAAGAGTTACGCATTCCAAATGACGTAGACGGTGGCGCGATTATCAAAAGCGTTTCCAACGGCACACCAGCAAGCAAAGCTGGGCTACAATCTCGTGACTTAATCACTGCCTTGGATGATCAAGCTGTTACCAATGGTTCTGAACTTCGTAGCTTCCTCTACAAAAAGAAGCAGATTGGCGAGCAAGTAAAAGTTACGTTTTACCGAAGTGGCCAAAAACAGACCGCTACATTAACGCTTGAACGCAGTCCACAATAGGAAATAAAAAAGCTCCACTACCTAGTGGGGCTTTTTCCTACATTTTGATATGCTATGTGTATATCTTGTGGATAATGTGGATAACTAACACAATAGATAGTGTCGAATCATGTTAGAAAGGAGAGAGACTCATGCAAGATTTCCATATTTGGTACACTTGTGACGAACACCTTGATTACGTCATGGATGATATGATCGAAGAATTCCACACTGCACCCACACTAGAACCGTTGCAGTCACCTATTGAACATTCGTGCAAATGGTGTGGAAAAGAGGCCGAGTATCAACTAGAACTCGAATACGGCATTCACGAACAAACGGAATAGAATCGAGGATCAACCTTGCGAATCCAACTAATTACCATTGGAAAACTAAAAGAGAAATTCTTAAAACAAGCCTGCGACGAATATCAAAAACGTCTGCAGGCTTATGCCAAGATCGAGATCATCGAGTTAGCAGAAGAAAAATGTTCTGATCAGCCTTCTGATGCCGAGATTGAACAAGTCCTTCGAAAAGAAGGCGAACGAATCCTAAAAGCTCTTCATTCAGACTCATACGCGATTGTCCTTGCCGTGAACGGAGAAATGGCTTCCTCTCCTGGACTAGCTAAAAAACTAGACCACCTCACTACTTACGGACATAGCCACTTTAGCTACATTATCGGCGGCTCCCACGGCTTATCCAAAGACGTATACGCCCGCTCCAACTGGGATCTCTCCCTCTCTAAAATGACTTTTCCTCATCAGCTTATGCGGGTATTCTTGTTGGAACAGATTTACCGGTCCTGTAAGATTAATCGGGGAGAGACGTATCATAAGTAGTAAAAAGCATCATAAAAAAGGAGGGCTATTTTTAGCCCTGTATGTACCATTATTATTTCTATAAGATGAATGTAGAGGATTACTTTTTAAGAATTTTTATTACCAGTCTAATCACATAAATTACAACGATCATCAGTACTGCTACATTTAAAATCTGTGCAATGGGCCCCATATCCCAAGTAATCTTGAACATTAAGACCCCTCCTCACGAATAATAAAAATGGTCTGATATTCAGGTATAAAATGATTTCTTAAAACAGCTTGCAGATCATGACGGGTAAGACTCTCCAATGTCGAAACAACATCAAAAAAATTCATCCCATTAAACTGGTATCGTGTAAATTCCTTTGCAATAAAATCCAACGAATTGAGTGAACGCAAAAAAGCACCAATTTTTCGCTTAATCACCCGATCTATTTCCTCATCCAAAAAACCTACTTGTTGATAAGCGGTAATCGTCTCCGTGATTTTATCCGCCACATGATCTGGGTTGTTACTATTCCCACTAATTATGGAAAAGCCAAATCCCCATTCAGCTGTGTAATGAAATGAAAGTGGATCATGAAGATTACCAGACTCATATAAGCTTTCATACATCTTAGAACTTGGTGAAAATAGTAGATCGAGTACCACTTGAACAGAGAGTTGATGTTTTAATAAATCCTTTCCTTGCCTTGTAGGATCTTTCTCCTTATACCCAACGACACACTTTGGCACGCTAACTGGCATCGATATCGATCGTTTTGCAACATAAGTAGGCGTTCCTTCAGGTTCCACACAGCGAATAATTTCTTCCTTAACTGGAAATTTCTTTGCCGACTGATTCTCCCGTACGAGCCTCATGATCTCTTCTGGGTCAACACTCCCAACGATAAATAACACCATATTACTCGGATGGTAAAACGTTTCATAGCATGTAGTTAAGTCCTTTTTGGTAATGGCTGTAATCGATTCAATCGTCCCACCAATATCAATCCTTACAGGATGCTTCTCAAACATATTTTCAATCATACCAAAATAAGCACGCCAATCAGGGTTATCTGCATACATCTTAATTTCTTGAGCAATGATACCTTTTTCCTTTTCGATTGACCGGCCTGTAAAATACGGCTTTTGGACAAAATCGAGTAACGTTTCAATATTTTTTTCGATTTGCATCATGCTAGAAAATAAATATCCAGTCCTTGTAAAGCTGGTAAATGCATTCACAGATGCCCCCTGTTCGCCAAACGAATAGAAAACATCCTTCCCTTCATCCTCAAACATTTTATGTTCAAGAAAATGAGCAATCCCATCAGGTACTTTTATCGGTTCCCCCAGTCCTCTTGGGATAAATGTGTTATCAATCGACCCATATTTCGTGGTAAAAGTAGCAAAGGTTTCATGAAAGCCCTCTTTTGGCAAAATGTACACATTCAGACCATTGTCCAATTCTTCATGATATAGAACTTCATCTAACTGTGCATAAACCAGCTTCTTCATTCTGTCCACCCCCACCAGTCAAAAAGTAGATTGTATCCAATTCCCATTTATTCGCTGCCCGAATGACATCTTCTTTCGTTACGCAACTCATTTTCTTAACACGATCTAGTACCGAAAGGCGACGTTTCTCTACGATTTCAGGATAGGCTAACTCGATCACTCCTAGTGAGGTGTCAATCGATCCATATAATTGATTGATCAACCAGCCTTTTGCCTGCTCCAAATCTCTTTCTGTAAAGTCACCTTGCTGCATCGCTTCTACTTGTTTTTTTATAATGTCAACAGTCTGGTCATATGTATCAAACTCAATTCCTGCCGTCATAGTGAGTACACCTTTATGAGCCTCTAGCTTTGATCCAACAAAATAAGCCAGGCTATGTTTCTCCCGAACGTTCCTAAACAGTTTCGATAATGGAGAACCTCCAAACATACAGTTTGCTACTCTCATGGCTATATAGTCATCGTCCAAAAAGGTTGTATATGTACGATAACCCATACATAGTTCTCCTTGCTTTACTTCCCTTTTATCAAATACCACTTTAGCTCCCACCGATTTTTCCCATGTACGCACGACTTGCTGCTCTTGAACAGAACGGTTGCCACCATACAGAGACGAAACGATCTCTTTTATTGAACCCTCATCAAAGCTCCCCACAATGAATAGATCCATGCGATCGTGCTGAAGCATTTGCTTATACACATGATGGATCGCTTTAGGATTTAGTTCATCTAGATCTTCTACTCGGCCATACTCGGGTAAACGATACATCTCCTCAGCAAACAATTCTTCCATCATTCGTACCGCTGCGTATGCCATCTTATTATCATAGATAGATTGAATCCTCTGGCGTAATGCCTGCTTCTCTTGCTCAACAATCTCCTCTACAAAAGTACCGTTTTCCAAACATGGATTCATCACAATCTTATGTAGTAATAGAAGTGCTTCCTGTAACAACGACACCTTATTCAATAAAAATCTTTCAGATGCGACATCTATGCGAAACGTAATTACGTGTTGATCACCATTTTTTTGTATATCTGTCATCAGAACAGCACCATACATATCATCAAGCTTTTGCTTGATCATCGTTCTGTTCGGGTAATCTCTGGTACCACTTTGTAAAATTTCTGGAATCAACGCCCGTGCTGTCACCGTCTCTTCTGATAGAGGGGAGTTGATTTTTAGCATAATAGACGTCGTCTTAAATTTATCTGTTTTCCATAAGTGAAGATGTGTATCGCCAAACTCGTGCGTTGCTATCTTTACATTGTCCATCTAACCACATCCTACTGAGCCATTTTTAAATTCTGTCCCTCCACAAAATCAGCATACTTACGATGTGTGTTCATCAACTCATCATGCCTTCCCATACCGGTTACTTTCCCTGCATCCAAGAAAACAATTTGATCCGCATTTCGAATTGTCGAAAGTCGATGAGCAATCACTAGAGTTGTACGATTTTTCATCAAGTTAACCAGCGCGGTCTGCACGAATCTCTCACTCTCACTGTCCAAATTAGCCGTTGCCTCATCAAGCAACAAAATCTTGGGATTCATGATAAACGCACGCGCAATCGCAATACGCTGCTTTTGTCCCCCTGATAGCTTAATCCCTCTTTCTCCTACGACCGTATCATATCCCTCAGGGAGACTACTGATAAAATGATGTGCATTTGCTAGCTTTGTATAATGAACCATACTCTCTTCATCCGCATCATCCACACCGTACAAGATATTTTCTCGAATCGTTCCATTCATAATGGCGCTATCTTGCATCACGTAACCAATCATTTTCCGCCAATTGGATAATGGGATTTGGTCAATTTGAAGTTGGTCGCACGAGATGCTTCCATTGTCAAACGTATACATTCGTTCGATCAGGTGAAATAGAGTCGTCTTCCCAGCGCCCGATGGCCCTACAATCGCTGTAATCTGATTTGGCTGTGCTGTAAAAGATATATCTTGTAGTACTTTAGAATTTTTATTGTAAGAAAAGGACACATTGTGAAAGCGGATCTGACCATCAAAAATGTTCGTATACTCATCCAGCTCATCCACCTTCTCTTCTGATAGGGAATAAATCTCATACAACCGCTTAGTCGCTCCTGAAGTGGCTTTATATTCTGTAAAAAAGGAAGCTACCGAACTAATGGGTGTAATCGCTTGAATGATATAAAAGATAATCGCAACAAATGCCCCCGTTGTAAGAGATCCATCTGCCATGCGTAATCCCCCGTAACCTAGCAACACAAGTACCATTAACATGATCGTCCCTGAAATAAGAGGCGAAAAGATGGATTGTAACTTCGCCACCGCTAAATTAAGACGAAATAGGGAATCCCCTGATTCCATCACACGTGTATACTCTTTTTTCTCCCCACTATAACTTTTAACGAGGCGCATTTCTGCTAATACATTACTTAATTTCCCAACAAAAGCTGCCATTTCATTTTGTGTTTCCCCAGCTACTGTATATAGCCTTCTTCCTATAGGTACGATAATCACTGTTAAAATGGGGGCCATTACGAGTAAAGCAAGAGTCAGCTTCCAATCTAAAACAAATAAAAATACGATGGAACCAACCACCAACAGCGCTTGAGATATAAACTCAGGTACCTTTTTCGAAACAAAGTTATTTAATGTCGATACATCATCCGTTAACCGACTTACTGTTTGTCCTGTGCTATTATTATCAAAGTAATCAATTGGCAATCTCAAAATATGAGCCCACATTTTTTCCCTTAATCGATAGATCGTATACTCACCTAGATAGGAGATCATGTAGTGTGCAATACCACTCAATATCACATTGATCAAGAACAGCCCAACCAATAAAAATACCTTGGTAACATCAATATGAGATGTAAACGAATCAATCATGCTTTTCGTGACCCATGGTACTAATATGCCTAAAATCGCGGTCAGAACCGATGCTAAAAATGCGCCGAAAACTACTTTCTTAGGCCATGTGACCATCCTGATCAAAACACCCAAATGCGATCTATTCATTTCCGCACCCCCTCCACCTTTAACACTACTAAATTAAAACTCTTTCTGTTCGTAAATTCGAATGCACACCACGTAGGATACGATGAACATCACAAGAGAAATCCCTAAGAAAAGAATCGAAAATGGTAAGTCAGGATGGACTCTAGGAAATGTATTCATTATCGCGCTACCCACAGTTTCCTCATACAACCAACCACTGAAAAAAAGGATTCCAAGACTTGTAATGGTACTAGTTGTCATGATTTTTTCTGCTTTTTCTACTCCTAGATAATAGGTTAGCGGAAATATAGCACCTCCCATAATAAGAGTCACACCAATTCCTTTTAGAACTGACGTTAGTGCAGAATGAGTAAGTACATCCTTAGCAAAGAAATCAGCTAGCATAAATGAGAGTATCGCCACACAGAAACCCAGACATAATAAAATAGAAAAGAAAAGATAATAGCTTTGTATCACACGGCTTCTTTTTAGTGGCAACGTAATCAAAAGTTTGTTCCATCCAGACATCGCTTCAAGTTTTAACCCCTCAAGTATAGGAGAGACCATGATAATAAAAGGAAGAAATGTTGCTAAGCGTAATGTCTGTTTATATGGAAGTAAGAGCAAAATAGTGGTAATAACAAAACTTAGTACCACTGAACCCTTAATACTTTTTGCATTTGAATAATACTGATTTAACAATAGTCCTTTCATAGGTGCTCACCTCGCATTAACAAAAGTGCCACATCGTCAATCGAAAAATCCTTTCTCGCAACAGTAAACGGCACTTGCTCTCGATCACATACCAGCACATCAACCTGATCACTCTTCTTTTGGTATCCAACAACCAAACTTGATTCGATGTGTTCAAATTCCTTATATGTACACTCTAATATTGCATATCTAGACATTAGAGTTTCTCTACTAATCTGTAATAAAATACTTCCTGATTTAATAAAAATAAGGATATCTGCTATCGTTTCAATATCACTTGTAATATGAGATGACAATAAAATACTACGTTGTCCATCGGCTACGAAGTCCTTTAATACTTCTAACAAATCATATCTACCCAACGGATCAAGTCCTGCTGTTGCTTCATCTAAAAGGAGTAATTTCGCATCATGCGATAAGGCGACTGCTACAGAGAGTTTCATAGACATACCTCTTGAAAAATCACCAATCTTCTTATCTTTAGGTAAAGAGAAATATGTAATGTAATATTGAAATATATTTTGATCCCAATTTTTATACAGCAGACGAAATACATTCCCTAGTTGCTTGATATTCAACTGCTTAGGCAAATGCATCTGATCAAAGACGGCCCCGATATCTTCCTTTAGATGGCTCTTATTTGAATCCATCTCTTCTCCAAAAATTTTGACTGATCCCCCATCCTTACGTATCGTTCCTATAATGGCTCCCATCGTTGTTGATTTTCCTGCTCCATTATCCCCGATAAATCCAGCAATCGTACCTCGTGGAATCGAGAAAGAGACATTTCTTAATACTGTTTTTTTTCCTGAAAAACATTTGCTCAGATTTTCTACTTCCAAAATTGCTGACATACCTACTCTCCTTCCACATACTGAATAGAAACAAAGATCTCATGGAGTTTTAATTTGAATCCGTCATCTAATCCATATTTAAAAGCTGTACCATTTAGTTGAAGATCTCTCAACTAAATGGTACAATTTAACTCATATTAGCAGTTGTTGCTGACGGTAGACATTCCGGATACTGTGGTTACAGTAGTACGAACAACTACTGTCCATGTTCCCATCTCAGGTTGCTCTGAGTTATTTTGGGAAGTTTTTTGCAAGTCTAATACTTGGTTCATTCTTTTCACCTCCTTAACATAATCTAGCTCTATTAGCAGTTGTTGCTGATGGTAGACATTCCGGATACTGTGGTTACAGTAGTACGAACAACTACTGTCCATGTTCCCATCTCAGGTTGCTCTGAGTTGCTTTGGGAAATTTTTTGCAAGTCTAATACTTGGTTCATTCTTTTCACCTCCTTAACATAATCTAGCTCATATTAGCAGTTGTTGCTGATGGTAGACATTCCGGATACCGTGGTTACAGTAGTACGAACAACTACTGTCCATGTTCCCATCTCAGGTTGCTCTGAGTTGCTTTGAGAAATTTTTTGCAAGTCTAATACTTGGTTCATTCTTTTCACCTCCTCTTTCTAATCTACTCCAACCATCATTTTCGAGGTCTCTCTATTAAATCTAGTATCTTCATAGAATCGATCAATATTTACGATCGGGAGCCAATACAATGGGTTTTCTTGTAATATTCCTTTCAATCCAAGTATGATACCCGAGCTACCCGAGAATAGATCATCCGACAAACGGAACCCAAACTGACCGGGAAATGATAGATAGTTCTTCTTATCGATCAAATGTAGATTCAACAACTCAAGGATATCTTCTGTTTGAGAGTGATACGCTACGTGGTCTTTCCCGATCATTGGAGGTATTACTAAGAAACTTCCTGCTCCATCGAACAATCCTCCTGAAATGGTAGTTCTAATCTGAGATAGATTTGAGATGAACTTCAACTCTTCTTGAAACATTTTCTCTTCACTGACATGATTTAAATACCATATCGCAACTCCTACCCCTATCGATCCTCCTGATAAGTAAGGTAGTAATCTACTACGATTATCAATTGTGTTTAATGCCTCTAATTCGTTATCTCTAACTGTTTTATTCAAATCTCGCACTACCAACTCAATGGCTCTAAAATAGTATTCTCTTTTTTCAGTCAGAGCGTAGAGTGCTGAGTAAAACACTGATACTCCTGACCACCCATCTATCAAGCCTATTGGAAGGCCAGTCCAATCTTGGACTGTAATCTCCCTATTTTCCTCTAAAAACATATCTATTTTTGTTGCTATCAACTCAGCTTTCTCTAAAAACTTCGGGTCCAGTGTCTCCAAATAGAGGCTCGTTAACGCCAAACCAATTCCTGCTAATCCTGATCTCAATGTGATATCTGAATCATCCAAGAAGCTATCTATTTCAGAAAAAATATGGAGCGATTCATCTTTATATCCATTTTCGTATAGCATCCCTGCTATACCCGACTTCCCCGTAAACAGCCCTGCACTCTCGACTGTATCTACGCTTTTCAATGCATATTGTGTAATCCATTCGTGCAGCTCATCGTTCGCTCTTCCTACTCGCGAAAGTGCAATGGCAGCTCCAGTTCCTCCGCTTAAAACGTTTAACTTCCCATCATTTTGTTCGTACTGCCGGATATCACCGTTTATCAATCTTATGTCCCCAGTTAGATTTGCTTTAATCCCGTCACTAAGGCCCTCTATGATGGACAAAATATCCTTTTTCAGCACAAAGTCCTCATCCATGTTATCAAACAATGGTACTTTTTCTCCAAAACCAACTAGATGATCTGCACACTTTTGAATAATGCCTTGAACAAACTGATAGAACTCATTTCCATAAACTGTTTTAATCCACTTGAAATAGTGATCGTTTATGTGCGGATCAAGACATTCAGAAGAAAGGATTGGTAGCAGAGAATAACGTACAATTTTTTGTAATGCGAACCAGTCCATCCCTCCACTCGTTTTAATTTGCGAATTGATAAACCCGGTTGTTGCCATGCCTGGTTTTTCTTGAGAATGGGTTTGTTTAGCTGTTTCAAAATCAATTAAAGTCACTTGAAGATCTTCTGATATCATAATATTAGCTGGTTGTAAATCACCCATTGCTACACCTTTATCATGAATCTCTTCCATAATGACTACCAGCTGGGATAAAATCTTCCCTATTTTCGTCCTATAGTCATCCAAAGGTTTATTTTTCATAAAAGGATAGTTAATCGCAATCCATGAATGTAAATCCATTCCTTCTACATGCTCTTCGATAAGAAAGTAATGCTCCCATACCTTGAAATGATCTAGTACATTGACAATGCCCTCTACACTTGAAAGCTTTTCTAGTGCATCGCGTTCTATATTCTGTCGCCCTACTGCATCAACCGAGTTTCCATCTAGACCCGCCTGTGGCCGCGCCTCTTTTATAATTACCTTTTTGTTATCTGATTTTCTTTCGGCGAGATAGATACCTCCACTATTGGTAAAACGAAGAGCCGTATGAATGGTATATAGATCCAACTTGCTATTCTGATCTTCATTATCTGGCTTATCATTTAACGCATCTAGGTATTCATCAAACTCTTTAACAAAATCAGGAGCCTGATAAAAAGGGGTCCTCTCGTCTACCGTCAGCTCGCCCTTATCATCTCTGATACATAATTCACCTTTATCATTATAGATGATGTTAAAACCACCATATCGATAGTAAACGTTGCTTTTCTTCCAACATTTATCATTCAAGATATAAGGTCCTTTTTCATAATGTTTAATCTTTTTTTGAAGAGCACCTAGTAGGTGCACGAATTCACTGTCGTCCTTTGGATATATAGCGATAAACTTACCAGAGCTTGCTCTGTTTGCGCCTTTCGAATTCATTTGAAGAAGCATCTCTATGTTTTTGATGTGCTTAAATGCTACTTGATGTTCTATCAAGACTTCGCTTACAGCTTTTAAAACTTGCTCTGCCTCATCCATCGTCGCGCTAACATGTATCTTCCACCCTTGCGCAGGCAAAGCCCTACCTTTGAACTCGTAGTATCTCCAGATCGTTTTTTCATCATCGAATACTACCATATCCGCTGTTTGATCTTCTACGAAAAACTCTTTTGCCGAATTGCTCTGATCATGCGGTCCATAGTACTCAGATCCTCGCTTTAAATAACCGTGGTAGAGCATATCACCTTTCATACCATTCACCCCTTACATACAGCTACTGTTCTTATATGAAATAGTACGTATCTGAAAGCATATATTTTATAAATAATTGTTTTACGTGCGACCGATGCCTTCAGTAGTGATGGGACCACCGTCACCTTTAGGAGGCTTAATAGTTGTTGTATTTATTCCTACTATTAATGCACAACAAGCTATCATCAATAAAGTATTAGAAACTTTTTTCATAGATATTCATCCTATCTGCTAGTTCGTTTATCTTCTGTCTTCATAATAATGGAGACCCACAGTTTAATGGAACAAGTAAAATACATCAATTTATTTTAGGTAATAACCCTCGGATTTCTAAGAGCATTTAACCAAATGTCTCTAAGCTGACAAATGCCCTCCTTTTTTATAGTGTTCGTTTCTCTTCATATTCCGTGGCCATCATAAAATAATTCGCAGACTTCTTATACGCTCTTCTCTCATAATAGTAACTAGCTATTTGCTTGGCTAACTTTGTAACCAGAATAAACTGCTGGCTCTCAATCCCCAAGATAATAATTCGTTGCATCTCTTTCTCATATCGAGCC
Organism: Baia soyae; assembly: GCF_004341445.1. Taxonomy (GTDB): domain Bacteria; phylum Bacillota; class Bacilli; order Thermoactinomycetales; family Thermoactinomycetaceae; genus Baia; species Baia soyae. Next base: position 89,717 of record NZ_SLXV01000003.1, on the reverse strand, counting down.
TCATCTTGCCGTAGTAGATACGTACCCGCCTTAATAGAGGACAAGTCAATATAAAGAGAAGGGGACTGCTCTGGGTCCACTTCGCTCAGACCTTCATTCAAATAATACTCTACCTTCTCCCACTCTTTTAGCTTTATATACACCTCTACTAATCTCTTATATGTATGGATCCGCTTATCCGCAACATCAAGCTGCTCATAGTACTGTAGGCTTCTTAGATAATACTCGATAGCTACTTCATTGTTTCTTTGCGCTACATGTACTCTTCCTAGATGAAATTCAATGATACCTAGGAAATAGCTATTATTTGGATCAACCATGTCCTTCGCCTTTGTTAAGGATTCAACGGATTTATCCAATTGCTGATTCATGTGGTACTGAATCCCCATTGTAATTAATACACCAGCTATCTGTTCCTGATCGTTTATCTCCAGATACAGATCATAAGCTTTCTGTGCATAGAAAAGACTAACCGTTTGATCAGTTAGAATCTCTTGCTTCGTTACACTTCTATCGAGATAAAAGTTAGCTACCTCCTTACGATTCGTCACATAACCAAGAAGTTCTTCTCGTAAGTCATCATAGTGACTTGCTTTCATATAGTTTTGTTTATTGAAGAACATCGCTCCACACGCGCGATAGTAGTAAAAAAATTCTTCCTCTAAACCCGATTCTACTTGTTCCGATATAAATCTTTGAGATAATTCGTATATCCGATATGCTTCTTCCAAGTCTACATTCAATTTAGAGTAGTAATAGGTCAATATCGTGTATACCTTCAAATGAACACTTGTGGGATATAAATCCGTAGCGTTTAGTCGTAGAAATGATAAATCTTCTTCTATGATATTTTTTTTCTGTTGAAACTGACGATAGATCTCTCCAACTCTCTGTTCTACATCATCAGCCCGTCGTTCCATTAAATCTTCTACTTTCACGCCTAACTTAGGTGCAACGGAGGAAATAAAATTCTGAGATGGTTTCGTGTTCCCATTTTCCACACGACTCAAATATGCAACCGAAGTAATTCCGCCTACAAGTTCCCCTTGTGTCATGCCTTTATGTAAGCGTAATTGCCTGATTCGATCCCCTACTACCATCCTGTCACCTCATATAGAATTAATTATTTTAACTTTTATTTAAAGATTTAATCAAATTAAATGAATATTAGACTGTTTTTTTATTATAGTTCTTTTTGTGTGCTATTTCTATATTTTATCCCATTAGAGGAGCACACCTACATTGTGATAAATGGCTAAAATCAAAAAAGCCGCGCCCCATAGGGCACAGCTTCCTTTTTCATCTACGCATATACAGGACGAACTTGAATCGTTTGATCCCGACCTGGGCCAACAGAGAAGATTGTGAGCGGAATCCCTGTTAGTTGGGTAATCCGTTCCACGTAATGTTGGGTCGCTAGTGGGAGATCGTGGAGCGTTTTTACTTGGGTAATATCTTCGTGCCAGCCTGGGAACTCTTCGTAAACAGGTTCACAGTCAGCGAGGATATCGAGGTCAGCTGGATAGTTCTCCATCAGCTCCCCTTTGTATTTGTAAGCCACACAGATTTTCACGGTGTCGAGACCTGTTAGGACGTCAAGGGAGTTTAAGGATAGCCCTGTAATCCCGCTTACACGACGCGCATGACGTACGACCACACTATCAAACCAACCTACACGGCGAGGTCTGCCTGTAGTCGTTCCGTATTCCCGTCCGATCTCACGAATCTGATCTCCGATCTCATTGTGCAGTTCCGTTGGGAAAGGACCGTCTCCTACGCGGGTAGTGTATGCTTTCGCCACTCCTACCACTTGGTTGATTTTCGTAGGTCCTACACCTGAGCCGATACATACTCCGCCGGCAACTGGGTTAGAGGACGTTACAAATGGATAGGTACCTTGGTCGATGTCTAACATGACACCTTGTGCGCCTTCAAATAGAACCCGCTTCCCTTGGTCGATTGCATCATTTAGTACAACAGAAGTATCCATAATGTAAGGCTTGATTCGCTCGGCAGCCTTCATGTAAGTATCATAAATTTCCTCGAAGCCAAATGGTTCTACCTCATATAGACGTTCGAGAATCCGATTTTTTTCTTCTAGGTTACGTTTTAATTTCTCAGCAAAGCGACTTGGGTTGAGTAGATCTCCGACTCGAATGCCCACGCGTGCTGCTTTATCCATATAAGCAGGGCCAATTCCTTTGCCCGTTGTTCCAATCTTGCTACTACCTTTACTTGTCTCTTCTAGACGATCCAGACGCAAGTGGTACGGCATGATGAGATGAGCACGGTCCGAAATACGTAAGTTCGATAAATCAACTCCGTAACCGACTAGATAATCTAACTCGGTGATCAATGCTTCTGGATGAATCACCATTCCATTCCCTAGAACGCAAATTTTATCTTGATAAAAAATGCCAGAGGGAATCATGTGAAGCTTGTATTTTACACCGCCAAACACAATCGTGTGGCCGGCATTATTACCACCTTGGTAACGAGCCACGGCCTCTGCTTTCTCAGCAAGGAAATCCGTAATCTTCCCTTTTCCTTCATCTCCCCACTGGGTACCTACGACAACAGCTGTTGACATTTTCCATTCCTCCGATCAACTAAAGACAAGTAAGGGTTAAAACGAATCCGTACATATCTGAACGAGAATATTGTATCAGTGACACAAAGAGAATGTCAATAAGAAAACCGAACATTAAGCTGAAAAATAAAACATTCATTCGTTCTTAGTCTAGTTTTTTATCTCTAAACTGAGAAATTTGTTATAGTTTTTGAGGAAAAGAAGTTCTACTTTTCCTACAGGGCCACTCCTTTGTTTCCCGATGATGACTTCCGCCACGTTCTTCTTCTCGGAATCCTCATTATAATAATCATCACGATATAAAAATGCTACAATATCCGCATCTTGCTCGATCGAACCTGATTCACGCAGATCAGATAGCATGGGCCGTTTATCCTGTCGCTGTTCTACAGCACGCGACAACTGGGATAGGGCAATAATCGGACAGTCAAATTCCCGCGCCATCAACTTGAGCGAACGGGAAATCTCTGAGATTTCTTGTTGGCGACTCTCACCATTTCCTCGCCCATTGATCAGCTGAAGATAATCGATGACCACCATTCCAAGGCCATGTTCTGTCTGTAGTCTACGAAGCTTAGAACGAATATCGTGTACCGTTACCCCGGGTGTATCATCAATAAAGACCTTGGCTTCGGACAAAGAGCTTATTGCCATAGTTAGTTTTTCCCAATCTTCCTCATTTAAATTTCCTGTTCGGAAGGCTTGTGCATCTATATTTCCTTCAGCCGAGAGCATCCGCATCACCATTTGCGGAGCAGACATCTCGAGATTAAAGATTGCCACGGTTTCATTTGCTCTTAGCGCCACATTTTGAGCGATATTGAGTGCAAATGCCGTTTTCCCCATCGCAGGACGTGCAGCGACAATAATGAGATCGGATTTGTTAAATCCAGACGTCATTCTATCTAGATCGGTGAACCCAGAAGGAATCCCACGAATCCCCGTACTATTATAGTGAAGCCTTTCGATCTGCTCAAATGACTCTAATAACACATCTTTAATGGGAAGAAATCCACCCTTAATATTCCGCTTAGAAATTTCCAGGATTTTTTTCTCTGCTGTATCGATCAAACTGGAAACTTCTTCTCCCCCACTGTATCCGGACATCGCGATTTGAGTCGCAGTGCGAATGAGTCGACGTAAAACCGCTTTTTCTTCCACGATTTTAGCATAATATTCTACGTTTGCCGCTGTGGGGACAACGGATGCCAGCTCTGTTAGATAGGAGACTCCACCGATTTCATCTAACACTTTTTTATCGGAGAGATCTGCTGTAACGGTTACGAGATCGACTGGCTCTCCCTTTTCGGCAATTTCATTCATCACCTGGAACAATTTCTGATGTCCAGGACGATAGAAGTCCTCTGTTCGTAACCGCTCATTTACCGAGATCAGTACAGAAGGTTCGAGGATAATCGCCCCCAAAACGGCTTGTTCTGCTTCTATATTTTGTGGCGGAAGACGATCTGCAAATAATTCGTTCAAACTATTTTTCCTCCCAACCGACTGAGAAGGCTCCACTCCCTAGTGGGAACAGTGGAGCCTTTCCATTTGTTTCTACAAGTTTGTTGATTATCCTTTATTAGGTGGATACATTGCCCCTAGCCTATTCCTAATCCCTAATGGACTTGGCTTTGGTGCTTCAGCTAGTTTCTATCCTTGTTCTTTTACATGTACTGAAAGGGTAGCTGTTACTTCTGGATGGAGCTTCACAGGCACCTTGGTTACGCCCAGTGTACGAATCGCATCGTCAAGGAGCAGTTTCTTTTTATCAATCTTCATTTGGTGTTGCTTGTTCAACCCTTCGACGATTTGTTTGGTCGAGATTGCCCCGAAAAGACGGCCTTCTTTACCTGATTTTGCAAATAGAACTACTTCTAATGACTCCATTTGGGTAGCAAGCTTTTTTGCATCTTCTAGTAGTTGTGTCTTTTTTACATCGTCTAAGCGTTGTTTTTCTTTCAAGCTATTTACGTTTCCGCTTGTTGCCTCAACTGCTAACTTCCTTGGTAATAGGTAGTTACGGCCATGCCCCTCTGATACTTCTTTTAATTCACCTTTTTTACCTGTTCCTTTTACATCTTCTAATAGAATGACTTTCATGATGTCTCCTCCCCCTCCAGCTGTTCTTGAATTAGGGATTTTAGTATTTGTTTGCACTCTTGAACACTTTTGTGCTCTGGTTGACAGGCAGCATGGGTCAGGTGTCCACCACCGCCCATCTGTTCCATGATCAATTGGACATTTAGATCTCCTTCCGATCTTGCACTAATCGAAACAACTCCTTCTGCTTTATACGCAATCACAAAAGAAGCAGAGATCCCTTGCATATCTAATAGCGTATTAGCTGCTTGAGCGATGAGCAACTGGTCATAAATCAGGCTCTCATCTCCCACTGCGATCGCAATCTTTCCTTGATATAACTCCGTTTCTCGTATGAGTTCTGCACGTTTTACGAACTGGCTCAGGTCCTCTTTTAGTAAGGACTGCACGAACATGAGATCGGCTCCGTGTCTCCGTAAAAAGGCAGCCGCCTCAAAAGTCCTCGATCCAGAGCGAACGGAGAAGTTCTTCGTATCCACCACGATTCCAGAGAGGAGAGCTGATGCTTCCAGCGTATCCATAGTTAAACGATGATCCTGATACTGAAGTAACTCCGTGACTAGTTCACAAGTAGACGATGCGTAGGGCTCTAAGTATACCAGAACGGAATCTTCAACAAAATCCTCCCCACGACGGTGATGGTCTATCACGACCACTTGATCAGCACGTTCGATCAGTCTCTTATCTGTCACTAGACACGGTTTATGTGTATCCACTAGCACAAGGAGGGTGTCTGGATCACCGATCCACTGCATGGCTTGATCCGGAGTGATGAACACTTCGCTTAAGTCCTCGTGCTTCCAAATCTCATCCATTAACTTTTGAATTGCACTTAAATCATCATCTAGAACGATAAGCGCTTCACAATCGTTTAATTCTGCTAATTTTACTACACCAATCGCAGCACCGATCGCATCTAAATCAGGTTGCTTATGTCCCATCACGATCACTCGTTCGCAATCTTGTAGCAGATTACTAATCGCATGAGAAATGACCCTAGCCTTTACCCGATTTCGTTTTTCAACTGCGTTGGTCTTACCTCCAAAAAAGGCAATTTTCTCTTTTGACTGTACAGCAGCTTGATCACCACCACGCGCCAACGCTACTTCGAGTGCGGCTTGTGCATGTTTGGACTTTTCAACGAGCGTTTCTCCCAAGCTAGCGATTCCTAGACTTAGTGTAATAGGGATCTTATTATTTCGCGTCATCTCTCGTACTGTATCCAGTATGTCAAAACGATCATGAATCATGCGGTCCAAGTTCTTTTGAAACATGATAAAAAACATTTTATCGGTATCAATTCGCTTTAGAGCCACTTCATAATGCAAAGCCCATTCTGAAATCGCTTGGAACACCTTACTGATCAAAAGGGTTTCTTCTTGGTCGGATAGCCCCTGCCCCGCCTCATCTATATTGTCCAGATGCAAGAAACCTAAAATCGGCTTCTCTTCTTCGTATTTCTCTTGTAATGATACCCACTTCGTTACTTCTTCTATCAAAAATAAACGTTCAGCACGATGATATATACACGAATAATGTTTATCACCAATCTGAATCATAATTGGATCTGATAGCGAATGTTCCTCCGGATCCAGTTCGGGTAGGTGCTCGGCAATCTTGCTACCGATTAATCTTACCTTGGGAAATAAATTGGATACGAATGGATTATGCCACTGTACCTCTCCCACATGATTGATCAGGATCATGCCAACTGGGAGGTGCTTCACTGCAAGCTGGCCAGCAAATTGAATGCGATCTGTTAACGTTAACAGGTATTGGGATTGTTCTTTTTTTAGTTCGAACTCTGTTTTGTACTGCATGGCAGTCAGGAATCCTACACAGAGTGTGGCAATTGCAACATAGGAAAGCCTTTCTGTAAGAATCCATATGAGGAGTAATACAGTAAGTCCTAATATCCAACTTGTGGATACACTTAGCCATCTATGCAAAAAATTTTTTGGCATTTCCTTTAACTCCTCCAAGCTGGGGTAACACTAATAACCTCATACCTTCTATTTTACCCGAGTTCAGCGGAGCTTCAACTCTTGCGGAGTTATAAATTTGACCAGATTTTGGATTTATTTATAGCTGACCATTTCTCATTCTTATTCTAACGTTTATTAATATATTTCTCCATAGCAGACAAATCGCCATACCACTCTTCCAATTGATGCCCTTCTTTCATATGTTCTCTCAATTTTTGGGTGACCACTTGATCCACTTCACGGTAAGGAATCCCCATCCTTCTGGCTAATACGTAAACAGAAACTAAAATGCTCGAAAGGCTATCTATGATCATTTGTTGATTTGCATAATGGAGGCCCCGAAATAAGCTAGCGATTTGGTCTAGGATTTCTGTTTTTAACCAGTCGACCACTTTAATATTTTTCGCAATATGTATACCTTTTTCTGGTCGGTTCATGGTATTCGCTCCCCTTCTAATTTCTCGTTAGAAGGAATTTCCACATTTCTATGTTATTTCCTGCCTGGTAGGGAAAAACAACTTCTGTATTCTGTAAAATGTAACATTGAATCTGTTGCGTGCAAATAAGATGTATCTATAAGTGACTGTGAGTAGGGACTTGATAATGGAGGCGAATGTATTGGGTTACTATATACACGTAGAGCCAGATGTGAGGATTTATACGGAAGACGTAAATCCCAAGGGAAAACGAACCATTCTCTTTATTCATGGATGGCCTGCAAATCATAATCTATTTGAATATCAATTTAATGATCTTCCTGGATATGATTGTAGATGTATTGGAGTCGATCTTCGTGGCTTTGGGAAATCGGATAAACCTTGGAGGAAGTATAGTTTAAATCGGTTGGCAGATGATATTTACTGTGTAATCAAATCCCTTCAATTACAAGACATCATGTTGGTTGGTCATTCGGTGGGTGGCGCAGTGGCCATTCGGTATATGTCACGACATTGTGGATATCAAGTTTCCAAACTAGCATTACTCGGAGCAGCAGCCCCAAGTGTGGTTCAGCGCCCCAACTTCCCACATGGACTGCCCATTGAGGAAGTGAATCGTCTGATCGAAGGGACATACGAAGATCGTCCAAAAATGTTAGAGCAGTTTGGAACATCCTTTTTCCATCAAAAAATATCCCAACCATTTGCAGAGTGGTTCCTACAAATGGGACTAGAAGCTGCGGGATGGGCTACTGCTAAAGTGGCGAAGACTTTTCGGGATGAAACTTTATTTTCTGATCTATGTGAGATTCATGTCCCCACCCTCATTCTTCACGGCATCCACGATCAGGTGTGTTTGTATCCACTTGCTACTGCTCTTCATAAAGGGATTCCGCACTCCAAACTGGTTCCTTTTGAGCATAGTGGCCATGGGCTAATGTGGGAAGAGAAAGAGAAGCTAAATAAGGAATTAATCAAGTTTATCAACGGAACAAAAAAAACAACCCACGAAATGGATTGTTTTTAGAGATTCCTAGTCGTTTGTATAAGCTAGGAGTGCCATTTGACGAGCACGTTTGATTGCACGAGTCAATTGACGTTGATATTTTGAACTAGTTCCTGTTACACGACGTGGTAAAATCTTACCGCGTTCGCTAACAAACTTACGGAGCAAGTCTGTATCTTTATAGTCGATGTAAGCAACTTTGTTTACTGTGAAGTAACAAACTTTACGACGTTTATGTCCACGACGACGAGCCATTCACATTCCCTCCTGTCCAAAAAAAGTACATTTTATCGTTAACTAGAATGGAAGATCATCATCAGAGAGATCAATTGGCTTACCCTCGTCTTCGAACGGATTATCCGCCTTACGACGACCTTGGGTGCTAGAATTGTTTTGATTCCAGCCACCGCCAAAGTTGTTATTGTTATGATTATTGCTACCGCCGAAGCTTTCACCCGAGTTGCCACCATAAGAAGAATCGCCAAAATCAGAACCGTTACCCTCACGAGTACGATTTGATTCTAAGAACTGAACGCTTTCGGCTATTACCTCTGCGTTACGTACTTTACGGCCTTCTTGGTTTTCATAGACGCTAATTTGTAAGCGGCCATCAACACCAACCAGACGCCCCTTCTTTAGGTAGTTAGCACAGGTTTCTGCTGTACCACGCCATGCAACAATATTGATAAAGTCTACTTCACGTTCTCCTTGCTGATTCGTATAATTACGATTTACAGCTATGGAAAAGCGAGTCACTGCAACCCCAGACTGCGTATAACGCATTTCAGGATCAGCAGTTAATCGACCAATCAAAACAACTCGGTTTACCATGACGCAATCTCTCCCTTGAATCCCTCTAGTATTTATTTTTCATCCATGTTTACAACCATATGGCGGATGATATTTTCATCAATGTTGATTACACGCTCCAACTCAGAAACCATAGTAGCTTCTCCGTTGAAGTTTACAACTGTATAAACACCTTCACGGTATTTATTGATGAGGTAAGCCAAACGACGTTTCCCCATGTCGTCGGTCTTCACAACTTCGCCACCGTTGTTTGTAATCACACCCGCTACTTTCTCACGGGTTGCTTTCACAGCTTCTTCGTCCATATCTGGACGTACGATGTACATCAATTCGTATTTGTGCATTCCGTCTACACCTCCTTCTGGACTTTGCGGCTCTCACATCTAAGGAGAGAGCAAGGGGCGAGCATATTTACTCACGTTAATCCATTCTAGCAAAGCTCAACTATAATAGCAAGCTAGAAGCAATTTCCTATTTTGTGAAACTCCGTTGATGTCTATGGGTAAAATCATATCAAACGTATGTTCGATTGTGAAGTAGTTTGTTAGAAAAAAGGTAGATTTATCCATTTTACATACCTGCTACACATTAAAACGGAAGTTCATCACATCTCCATCATCCACTACATAATCCTTACCTTCTAAACGAAGCAGACCTTTTTCGCGCGCCTGTGCTAAACTTCCAGAGTTGATCAAATCCTCATAAGCAACGGTCTCTGCACGAATGAACCCACGTTCAAAGTCAGTATGAATCACACCCGCCGCTTGTGGAGCTTTCGTACCTTCACGAATGGTCCAAGCCCGTACTTCTTTTTCACCCGCAGTAAAGTACGTGATCAAGCCTAATAAACGATACGCCTCCGTGATCAAACGGTCGAGTCCTGATTGCTCCAAGCCTAGCTCATCTAGGAACATTTTCCGCTCTTCATCATCTAACTCGGCAATCTCAGCCTCTACTTGAGCACTAATCGTGACCACTCCAGCGCCTTCCGATGCTGCGATTTCCTTTACTCGTTGAACGTGTGGATTTCCATCTGGATTGGCAACTTCCTCTTCACTCACATTTGCCGCATAAAGCATGTTTTTCATCGTTAGCAGGTTCAGGCTTTTCACGATCAGCTTCTCTTCAGGGCTTAGGTCTACAGAGCGCGCAGGCTTCCCCTCTTCCAATACAGGAAGTATTTTCGATAATACATCATGCTCTTGAGTAGCCAGTTTCTCGCCACTTTTCTTCTGACGTAAAACGCGATCCATCCGTTTTTCTACTGTCTCCATATCCGCAAATACGAGTTCGAGATTAATCGTTTCCATATCATCCGCTGGATCGATCTTCCCAGATACGTGGGTAATATTCTCGTCTTCAAAGCAGCGCACTACGTGAATAATTGCATCTACTTCGCGAATATGAGAAAGAAACTTATTTCCGAGTCCCTCCCCCTTACTCGCACCTTTCACTAAGCCTGCAATATCTACAAAATGAAAGGAAGTAGGCACAACTCGCTGAGGATTAATCATCTGCTCTAGGCGATCCAACCGTACATCTGGTACATCTACCACTCCTACGTTTGGGTCAATGGTGCAAAATGGATAGTTTGCTGATTCTGCCCCTGCTTGTGTAATCGCATTAAATAATGTGGATTTCCCGACATTCGGGAGACCTACTATTCCTGTCGTCAATGCCATTTATCATTCAACTCCAATTTTCCCGATTCTTTGATTCAACTATCTTATTATAGCGGAAATAATTCATAACAAAAAGCGATTCCCATAGAACCGCCCTCACTTTTGGATATCGTTAGTTTCCTTCTGACTCAGCAGACGTAAGCACCTTTTTCAACTTCTGTTCAAATCTCATTCTAGGCAGCAAGACACTATGTTCACAACCTGTGCATTTGATGCGGATATCCATCCCCATACGGATCACTTTCCAGGCATTTGTCCCGCAAGGATGGGCTTTCTTCATCTCTACCACATCGCCTAACCCAAATTCTTTTCGTTGCAAGAAAGTTCCCCACTCTCCATTTTAAAATCATCTACGTATACAACTTAATCCATTTGCTCAATCGACTTCCGTAAGTCCAGTAGTGTTTGCAAAATTTGTTGCGAGAGATATTCTTGCCTCTCCCGAAAGGTTCCTGCTTCTGGGACCAAAATCAAATCTCCAATAATGATCCGAATCTTACTAGGTCTGATCCAAATCTTCCCTACAGGTAACGCCTTTTCGCTACCTGACAGATAAATAGGGACCACAGGGGCATTGGCCTTTATGGACAAGAAAGCAGCACCTTGTTTTACTTCTTGGAGAGGGGCTACATCCTCACGAATTCCACCCTCCGGAAAAAGACCCACCAATTTTTTTTCCTCTAAATAACGCAAAGCGGTTCGGATCGCTTGAATATCTGCTTTCTCTCGATTAACAGGAAATGCCTGGAATATATCCAGGAAAAACTTTGTGATTCGAAATCTCCATGCTTCTGCTTTCGCCATAAAATGAACATGGCGCGGTAACATAGAGCCAATATAAAAAGGATCGATATAACTAATATGATTGCCAACGATAAGTGCGGCCCCTTCGCGGGGGAACTTTTCCATTCCTATTACTTCCACACGATGATATAAACGGAGGAACATTCGAATCACCCATTTTAATAGAGATGATGTTCGCATCTAAGCATCCTCCTTCCATAGAGATTGTATCTTACATCTTATCTTACCCACTCTACAAATCTCTCAATCTGTAGGTATAAACCTCTCAAAATATCCGTATACTGTAACATCAATATATTCTGAGAGGACGCTGGTGATGAAAGAATCATCTAACCAAATTAAAACTCTTTCTCCATTTCGCATCTCTTATCAAGATTCTAGCGCTCTACACAATTGCACTCATTCCCTTTATCAACATCTCTTACAACTCTCGCATGGACGTGAAATCGTCTGTGTTTGTATCGGTACAGATCGATCAACAGGAGATTCACTCGGACCCCTTGTTGGCTCTATCCTACAGAAAAAACGATTTCATGATATAGGGGCTGTCTATGGAACGCTTGACGAACCTGTTCATGCTCTCAACTTAGCTAGTACAGTAGAAATGATTCAACAGCACCACCCAGATAACTTTATTATCGCCATTGATGCATGTCTAGGACAATTAAAAAATGTGGGTGCTATACAGGTTTCTCAAGGCTCTATCAAGCCCGGAGCAGGTGTTAATAAAGACCTGCCAGAGATAGGGAACCTTTCGATTACTGGTATTGTGAACGTGTCTGGCTTTATGGAATACCTTGTCCTACAAAATACTCGCTTAAGTCTTGTGATGAATATGGCAGAGATTATTGCGGGGAGTATTCAGCAATCGATTCACCTGGTCCGAAATGCGGAGTTAGACCGTGCACAACCTTATGTATAATGTACCCTTAGTGGACAAAGATAACAAACAACCCTGATCTTCGTGTGAGATTCGTTTTCACATGAAGTTGGGGTTGTTTGTGTTAGGTTGCTCTGCTTAAGGAATCTATGTCCAGTGTTCAAAGGCAAGAACTTTAGATTATCTATTAGATGGAGCGCCCGGGGCATATATCTATCCACAGCTTAAATAGTGAGCCTACGAGGATGTGGAAAGCAAGTCCACTTCTCTGCAGGATCGGTATTGAGCAGTGATTGAATAGACTCTCCGGACCTTGATCACCCAATATCTGCTTATCTACCCTATAAAATCCGATCTTGTTGCAGTAACTCCACGATCCGCTCCAGTTCTCGCTCAGAGTAGTATTCGATCTCAATCTTACCTTTTCTGCGACCTGGACGAATCTTAACAGATGTACTAAAAATCTCTTGGAGTACACCTTCAAAACGTCTCATCTCGGGGGAAAGCTCCTGTTCCTGCTTTGCCTTCTCTGTCTTTGGACTCCCCTTCTGATTCAGCCGCTGGATCCACTCTTCTAGTTGACGAACGTTGGTCTCTTCTTCGATCACTTTCTTCGAGAGCCTCTTTTGTAAGTCCGAATCTTTGACTCCTAAAAGCGCTCTGGCATGACCCATGGACAATGTTCCACGTGAAACATTGTCTTGAATCTCCGCGGGGAGCTGTAGAAGACGGATGAAATTGGTAACATGTGACCGACTTACGCCCACTCGCTCTGACAATTGCTCTTGCGTTAAATGCAAGTGTTGAAGCAATTTTTGATACGCCATCGCCACCTCGATCGGGTTTAAGTCCTCTCTCTGCAGGTTTTCTACCAGCGCAATTTCCATCATTTCATTGTCTGTATAATCCCTGACGACAACTGGGACTTTCTCTAAGCCTACCTGCTTCGCCGCACGAAACCGTCGTTCTCCTGCTACAATCTCATATCCACGAATGCTTTTTCGTACAATCAAGGGCTGGATAATCCCATGTTGTTTCACTGATTCCGCTAATTCATTCAAAGAACCATCTTCATCAAAGTGCTTTCGCGGTTGATATGGATTGGCACGTAATTCAAGTACTTCTACTTCTTTTACAAGATCATCGTCACGAACATCAGCGTCTGTGTTGAGAAAAAGTGCGTTTAACCCTTTACCTAAGCCTTTACTCACTTCTCGCCACTTCCTTTGCTAATTGCATATAGCATTCAGCGCCTTTCGATCTTGGATCATAAGCAATGATAGATTTACCATAACTTGGCGCCTCCGATAAACGAACATTACGAGGGATAACGGTCTCGTACACTCTGGATTGGAAGTATTTTTTTACCTCTTCCATCACCTGAACGGACAAGTTGGTTCGGGCATCGAACATGGTCAGAAGAACTCCCTCTACCTCCAGATTCCGATTCAGATGTTTTTGCACGAGACGAACCGTATTAAGCAATTGTCCTAGCCCTTCTAATGCGTAAAACTCACACTGAATCGGGATGATAACCGACTCTGCGGCAGTTAGCGCATTTAGCGTAATAATACCCAATGATGGTGGACAATCGATAAAGATATAATCAAATTCATTCTTACAGGTTTGCAGGGCTCGTTTGAGCCTTAATTCCCTCGAAATGGCCTGTCCCAATTCAATCTCTGCACCCGCTAATTGAATCGTTGCTGGGATCAAATGAAAGTTATCAACGCCTGTTGGTAGGATTACTTCTTCAACAGAGCGATCATTAATCAAAACATCATATACACAATGCTTCACGTCGGCTTTGTTAATGCCTAGCCCGCTTGTGGTATTTCCTTGCGGATCAATATCTACTATTAAAATTTTCTTGCCTATCGCCGCCAAACATGCTGCCAAATTTATAGAGGTTGTAGTTTTGTAGGGTAGAAGGTAGACGCCTTGCCAATAAGCAGGTCTCCCACCAACCCCCTCCGAACCGTACGTACACCTTTCGGCATATACGGCTCTCCAGTTATCACAGAATCAAACAAGACGAAAATGAAAATTAACGTGGATCATACTGGGCGAACCGCTCCCCATCCCTGGCCCGAAGAACCCTCTTCTCTTTTGTTCCATATCGATTTAATGTCTTTTTAACCGAACTCTTTTCTTTCGCTGCGATGGTTTTACATAAGCTGACAAAATGTATATCACAGAATCGGTCCCTCTGTTTCGGAAAATACTTCTTAGCCTCTGTATGAGTATCAAATAATTGCAAATCACGACAATACAACTCTATAATCTGTGGAATAGATAAATGAATTCGATTGGAAACATGACAGGCTCTCCCGCTTTTCGTAAAGGACTTTATCCAGTGCCAACATTCCTCTTCTGCTATGTAAACCTTCCACTTCTGATGGTTCCTCTGCCAAGCAATCTGATAGGGGCCGATCACTCTCTTCCCTTTACGCTCCGGATCATTTACAACAATCGGTAGCTTATGCTGATCACACACCGATTGCAAGCGCTGTTGATATCTTTTCACTTCCGAAAATGGTGCATCTACAAATATATGAACCTGCGAATGAATCCGAATATAAAACGTGTCCATTCCAAGAAGCATACGTTGCACAAGTGTGTCAATCGCCTTATGTAGTGTAAAAGAAAATGGCTGTACTCCGTAACGCTCATATTCTGAATGTGGATGGAGCCACTTTTGGCTATGACATCTTCGGACCAACTCTAACCATCGACCATCTTGACATCGCACCTTTAGTAGCGTTCGGCAATGTTCCCACGAATCCATTAGGTCAAAGGGTATCGAAAATGAAATCAACCACTTATTGGTAGCATTTCGCAATGTCCTCCCTAATTCACGAAAATCATGATGTTTCATAGAAGTTCCCTGATCCATCACAAACTGATTTTCATGTACTGGAAATAGAGCCTGATGACATACTTGAAGAATTTTCATAACCGTCATCTCAGGAAACAACGTTTGCCCTTCCATGTTCCTATGTGGATGCCAACACTCCGATTGAATCAAATGGTACCAGTCGTCCCATTGATAAGCTCCGAGGGGATTCGGTACGGACTCCCCTGATGATTTCCAACCATAGGAGTAAACATCCGGATTATACAGGATTCGATACAGTCGATTAAATTGGAAATTTTCGTCTTGTCTTGCTTTCTGTTTGATCAGAGATAGCACTAGTTCGGCCGATTGCATTCCGCATACCTCACTTTATCCCTGTAATCTGATAACCTGCCTTCCTTCGCCATGTAACCGTCTTTCTCGATCTCAGACTACTATGAAGGCTCCGACGCCATGGGAAACATTATCTTCCTTTAGGCCTCTCCGTTTTAGTTTCATAGAGCTATCTGAGTAACGTAGGTTCTCCGTTCGCTTCTTTCTCAATCCATTGATTGATTGGGAGATCGTAGAGAGTACATCGACTATGGGTAACGGTCTCTGTAACCATCTCATATGCAGTTATTTTCTCTGCATATCCCCAGTGGCAGGGCCTCAAAGCTAGAGTTCAAGCAGTGTAGCTTTAACCATATCACTCCATGGTGTCGCAAGTTCTCACAACTCACTTTTTGGGCATGCGATGTTCCCTGTCCAGTTTCCCTTCCAGGTAAGCCCAATCACCAGTAGGACTTCTCTCTAGTCCTACACCTTTCTGGTATCTCTATGAGACCTGTACGGACGCACACCCACTCCACCTTTTTGATTGGCGATAGCAATGATTTTACCCATACAATCACCTCATTCTAAGAAACTTCCCACTCATCATATCGAACATAAGCGTTATAAGTAAAGCTTGTATGATCTTGTCGAATCCACAGCGTACATACATTAAGCATGCACGGGTTGCTTGGGAATCCGTATCACAACCTCATAAAAATCATCATGTTCGTTCTCTTCTGTGGATATTTCCATCCCTGTTTGCTTCACTAGATCAATCGATTGTCTAATCGTGTTTACAGCAAGCCTGAGATCTCGTGTATAACTCTTGCGTCGTAACTGCTTTTGTTCCATTTCATTTGCTTCCATCAGCTTCTTGATCTTTTCCTCTGACTGCTTTACATTTAATTCTTTTTGGATAATCTCTTCCAACATGGATAAAATAAGAGCTTCTTCTTTTAGCGTCAATAAGGCTCTAGCGTGTCTTTCTGTGATGGTTCGTTTTAACAACTCGTTTTGAACTTGTGTTGGTAATTGGAGTAGCCGAATTTTATTGGCAATAGTGGATTGCCCTTTTCCTAATTTCTGAGCTAACTCCTCTTGCGTAAGAGATTGGATCTCGATCAAGTTTTGATAAGCCCTTGCTTCTTCAATCACTGTTAAATTCTCACGTTGTAAATTTTCAATGAGTGAAGCAGATGCGGCTTGATGATCTGACATGTCTTTAATAATAGCTGGAATAGTAGGAAGACCTAAGCGAAGAACCGCCCTCCATCTTCTCTCCCCCGCAATAATTTCATAACCTTTCTGCTTTCTTCTGACCACAATAGGTTGAATAATACCATGTTGCTGAATCGTCAGGCACAGTTCATCCAACCGTTCATCCTCAAATATAGTACGCGGTTGATAAGGACTGACAGAAATCTCTGCTACTGATATATCCTTCATTTGCTCCGTTATCTTCTCTGATAAGCCAAAGAAGCGAGTAAAAGGCTCCTTCATACACTCACCACCTGCGCCTTCCTATGAATAATAAATTGGGAGGGATTGGTATACATTTCGCTACATGTTAGAAACTACCTGCTAAAAAAGAAAAAATAAGCCCTCATATGTTTCACGTGAAACATATGATTTTATTATTGGACTGTTCTAATAAAATGGTTTCTATCTAGAAAATGTGAAAAACAACGAAATATGATTGACCCTTTCATTCTGCACTTGATAGAATCGTTGGAGAGAAGAATTTCATCCAAAAATAGGAGGAATACATATGAATTCACCAGTTTATATAGGTAATGATCAAGGATACTATGGAACGAAAGTAGTATCTAAATCTAACGGAAAATTCTATAAAATGTTTATTCGTAACATGGTAGTACCGAACCGAGTGGGGGAAATTACATACAACAATGACCCTCATAACATCATGTATCGAGAGCGTGAAGGGGATCGCGAGTGGTTCTGCGGGAAGCTTGCAGTTGAACAGTCTGGGGATGACGAATTATTTGACTCCCATAAGCGCCGTCTATTTAGTCCAACTTGGTTTCGCGAACAAGAGTATCAAATTATGTTCCGCGTCAGTACAGGACTCATGCTTCAAGGTAGTAACGAACCTGTTGTATCTGTAGCCCTACCAACAGATAGCTATATTGATTATAAAGAAGAGTTAAAACGTCGCCTGATCGGACGTCATAGCTTCGAAGTGAAACAAGGAAATCTACCTTGGCGTCGAATTGAATTTGAAATCAAGAAAGAAAATCTCTATGTAATCAGCCAACCGATGGCTACTCTCTTCCACATCGCGCTTGATCGTGATGGAAAGTTGCTGAATGAAGATCTCTTTATCCAAAAAGTAAGTATTAACGATCTTGGTTTCGGTACATCTGACATTGAGACATTGCACGGAGAAACCATTATCAAACGACAAAGCTTTACTTCCCGCCATGCCATGCTAAACGTATACACCCTCCTCTCCAAACGTTTACTAGAGTTTACCCGCGGGATCGATCCGGAGAACAACGGAAAAGAGTATCCGATTTGGAGCTTGCCTCGCATCGTTCGCTCTGGCGAGATCAGTTTTAAAGGGAAAACGCATGATATTAGCGACATCGTAAACGAATCTATTCGCGAAGTAGGGGAAGCATTGGTAGAAGAAGTTTGGCAACGCCTAGACTTTGGGGATGATATCACATACATCATCCTAACCGGAGGCGCGTCCATTCCATTTAAGCCGTTCTACCGCGAACGCTTTGGCGATAAGTTGATTTTTGCCGAGGACTACGGCATTGATGCGCAATTTGCCAATGGATTTGGTCTCTGCAAATTCTCTCAATCCAAGTCAAAAGCCCAACCAGTCAAAGATTTACTAGAAGCCGCTGCTACCATTCAACAAGAGTTTACTGTTCCAGATCATCTAAGTGAAAAAGGTGCAAAGAAGAAAGTCGTAGCTGTACCGACAAAGAAATAGGGCCCTTTTATGCAAACGACCTCCCGTGATACTTGTGGGAAGGTCGTTTGTTCTCTTTATAGGCTAAAGTATTTGATTACGAGTCCCAAATAGGAAAATACATTTTTTAAATACTAATCCAATTGATGATTCCAATATTGCGTGATCGAGGGCAGGAGAGTCTGTCCAATCACTGCTCAAATACTGATCCAGCAGAGAAGTAGAGCTGTCCGCTTCGCAATCCTCCGCTAGGGCAGAACGCGGGGACATGTTGCACCAAAACGCCCTACACTACGGACCGCTACGCTAAGTAGGATCGCTAACATCGCAACAATTGAACAGACTCTCCCTCCCCTTCATCCCCATCACTGGTTAATCAAAGGCTTAGAAGCAAAAACCTTAATAAAAGGGAGCAGATACATGCCATGAACTTCCTCACAAACTAAGAGCTATGAATCAGTAGTAGATTTATTATCTAAAACTTATCTAAAACCTCCTAACCTGACTAGTACACTCAACAGACTAGGGGCTATGGATCTGCCCACAGCGATGTTAGTGAGCCTACTTAGCGAAGAAGGGCGTAGCGGACACCTCCACTTCCTCGCTGGCTCACTATTTGAGCTGTGGGCAGATTCATAGCCCTGGGACTGCTTCAGTAACAGATTTGTCATCTATCATCCTAAAAAATCAAGCAAACATAATAGTTTTATCTAGAAATGACTTGTAAAAAGAGAGATAATAAACTATATAATTATAACCCGACTGCAATCATCCAAAAGAAGGAGGGAAAGATATGTCTCACTTAGAACAATATGACGTGATAATTCTAGGATCGAGAGAAAAAGCTGAACAGGCAATCCGAGCTAGCGAACAACAGGGTCAGAAGGTTCTCTTGATCGATTTAGACCTGCACGTTACGACATCGTTGATTTGTCAAGAAACCCTTTCTTCCAATACATCGCTAAGTAAAGACCACAAAATTGTGGCTCATAAACAAGAAGTACATACCCCACTCCATAAAACAACTACATTCGTCTTTCAAACCGAATTGGTTACTATGGAACAAGTATCATATGACGAGGCGACAGAAGATATTTTCTTATCAGACGAAGACCTTACTTCATTTGGTGAGCCAGATGTAGTGCCCACACAGCCTACTGTCTCATTAGGTTATATAGAAGTGAATGATGATTTAGAATTAAAGGTCGAAGATGATTATTTTGATCCGATCGAAGAATTTGATCCCACTCTAGAGGCAAGCTCGATAGAGGTCCTTTCAGAATCGGAATCCCAGCCAGTGATCCCAGAGACTGATTCCTCACTCAAACAGCCTGAGGATCAGCCAGCTCTTTTCCAGCAAGAGGAGCCCTCAATAATAGAAGATCAGGATGATTCGATTTCAGCTACTAAAAACCAACCAGAATCGATTTTACCTAGTCTCCTCTGGAATCGGGAAAATTCGCTCAAAGATCGTCTCACTAGAGAAAACTCGGTGACTCCAGCGGTGCTACAAAGTTCCCTTACTAGTCATTTGTTCGAACGGATTCAACAACCTGATCAAAAAACGCAAGCTGACCTTAATACCGATTTAGGGGAATCCCGCCCTTCGAAAGTGGAGCCAGATACATCCGTTGAATCAGAATCAATACCAGACCTAGAACTCACCACAGCGGAGCATGAATCGATGGAAATGGAAACCCCATCAGAGTCATTAGAGGATACAAATCAGGACCATGACACCGAATTTGTGTTTTCTTTTCAGGAAGCATCGAAGGAACCAAATCGTGCCTATAAAGAGCGTGATATTCGCTTACGGAAAAAGTTTTCTCAGTCTAGATCACGGAATTCCTCTCCCGACCCATTTGATTTCTTTTCCAAAGAGACGGAACCCGTATCCGGTGGAAATGAATCCGTCGAACCAGTCGAGGTTGAAGCTTCCAAACCATTGAAAACATCCAAATTGGTTTCTCTTACCCTCTTGGAAAAGCCAAAAGATACCCAGACCCATACGACAACCCCTCTAGAAGATGAACCAGTAACGACGGACACTCCATTTGCTCCTAGAAGGCGTTCTCGGACACAAAAGAAAAGTAGACTGTTCCAGAATATTGATCTAAATGCGAGTAAGGACTCATCAAAGGAACCGAAAAAAAAGAGTCTGGAGACAAAGGGTGACAACTCCCCTTTTGATCTATTCTCCTTCTCACCTGAAGGCGATCTTAGCACAGGCAAGAGTAGTCATCATGTTGATAAAAAGCTTCTCCATGAGAAGGAGAATGACTTAAACCCATTTACTCCGCAGCAGCAAAACAATGGATTAAAAGCCGATGAAATTGAGTTTGAAGACGCCTATGGATATAACTCATGGGAGGAATTCCTCACTCCTATTTCCCAGAACAATCGCAAACGGCAAGAGCTGGATCAAATCGAAAAACGAAAGCTTGCTCTGCGTGGGTTGCACAACTTAATTGATAATCTTGGATAAGCAAAAAGCGAATTCCTACCCAACGATAGGATTCGCTTTTTTCTATACAATCGGCTGTTTTACCGGTGTACCTGCTTTTCGTGGATACGCTTTCGGGGTATGATCCCGTTTGGTTAAATTCACCAGATGACGGCTTCCCATCTCGTCGGGTAGTGTAAGTTTTTGTACTTCCACTTGGTTCTTACCTAAGACGTGAAGGGCACGCTTCGCTTCCACTACTTCCTCATCAACTGCAGAACCCTTCATCGCGATAAAACTTCCACCTACTTTTACAAAGGGCAGACAATATTCAGCGATGACATTTAGCTTCGCTACGGCCCGGGCAGTGGCTAGGTCAAACATCTGACGATACTCTTTTTGGTGCGCAAAGTCCTCAGCTCTCCCATGTATACAAGTTACATTTTGTAGGCCAAGCTCCCCTGCTATTTGCTCGAGAAACTGAATCCGCTTGCGTGAAGAGTCTAACAGTACCACTTTCCAGTCTGGATTGGCAATTTTAAGAGGGATTCCTGGGAAGCCTGCTCCTGTTCCTACATCGATCATGCGGAGGGCGGATCTCCCCTTCTCTCCTAGTTGCAACATCAGGGTAAGGGAGTCGTAGAAGTGCTTGACATACACTTCCCTCTCCTCTGTGATTCCCGTCAAATTCATCACTTTATTGGTTTCGACTAGTAGATGAAAATACTGATCAAACTGCTTTAACTGTGTCTCATCGAGGTGAATTCCCCATGGCTTCACTGTTTCTTGTAACCACAATCCCTGCTCCAAACAAAATCCTCCCTTCAAAAATAGGCCTGGCTTTCACCAGACCCACCTTGTTATGCTTCAACGGCTTTTGTCCCCTGTTCCATATGCACCATCAAGATCGAAATATCAGCTGGGTTCACGCCTGAAATACGTGTTGCTTGTCCCAACGAAATCGGACGAATCTGCCCTAATTTCTCTCTGGCTTCCGAGGAAATACCGGCGATCTTCGAATAGTCGATCCAATGAGGAATTCGCTTTTCTTCCATCTTTTTCATCTTCTCTACTTGTTGTAGCGATTTCGAGATATAACCCTCGTATTTTAGCTGGATTTCTACCTGTTCCGCTACATCTGGCGCCACGGATTCCTCTGGTGGTGCCATACTCGCGATCTGCTCGTAACCAAGCTCGGGACGCTTAATCAAATTGGCTAACTCAACTGCATTATTGATCTCATTTGTCCCCATATCGCGTAAGATTTGCTGCACTTCGGGTGTTGGACGTACTTTCGTCTCACGCAGACGAGTGATTTCACGGGCAATCGCTTCTTTCTTAGCAGTAAAGCGACGGTAGCGATCTTCTTTAATTAATCCAATGTCATGTCCGATCTCTGTTAGGCGAAGATCTGCATTATCATGGCGCAACAAGAGGCGGTATTCGGCCCGCGAAGTAAGCAAACGATATGGTTCGTTTGTCCCCTTCGTCACCAGATCATCAATCAAAACGCCAATATAAGCCTCCGATCGATCAAGCACAACGGAATCCTTACCTTGTACTTTTCTCGCAGCATTAATCCCCGCCATAATGCCTTGAGCCGCAGCCTCCTCATATCCAGAGGTACCGTTAATCTGTCCGGCTGTAAAGAGTCCTGGCACTTCCTTTGTCTCCAAGCTTGGCCATAATTGCGTAGGAACAATCGCATCGTACTCAATCGCATAGCCTGTCCGCATCATCTCAGCTTTTTCCATGCCTTTAATCGTACGTAGCATCTCAAGCTGTACGTCCTCTGGCAAGCTTGTTGATAAGCCCTGAACATAAATCTCCTCCGTCGCGCGTCCTTCTGGTTCAATAAATATCTGGTGGCGATTTTTATCAGAGAAGCGAACGATTTTATCCTCAATCGATGGGCAATATCGAGGTCCTCTGCCTTCAATCGTACCGGAATACATCGGAGCACGATGCAAGTTTTCTTGAATATATTCATGTGTTTGTTCGTTCGTATAGGTTAACCAACAAGGAAGTTGATCCGTGATATATTCCGTTGTTTCATAGGAAAAAGCACGTGGAGTCTCATCCCCAGGTTGGATTTCCATTACACTGGTATCAATGCTCTTCGCGCTAACCCGCGGAGGAGTCCCTGTTTTAAAGCGTACCATCTCAAAACCTAACTCCTGCAAATGAAGCGCTAAGTTAATCGATGGTTGTTGATTATTGGGACCACTTTCATAGGCTAAATCCCCGATAATAATTTTCCCACGTAAATAAGTCCCTGTTGTAAGCACCACCGATTTCGCGTGATATCGAGTACCTGTCCGAGTCACAACACCCTGGCACTCTCCATCTTCTATGATGAATCGCTCGACCATATTTTGATGAATCTCCAAGTTTGGTTCTTGTTCCAAAACTCGCTTCATCTCACGTTGGTATAACAATTTATCGGCTTGAGCACGTAGTGCATAGACAGCAGGTCCTTTACCCGTGTTTAACATTCTCATCTGGATATGGGTCTTATCTATATTTTTCCCCATCTCCCCGCCAAGTGCATCCAATTCCCGTACCACATGACCTTTGGCAGGTCCCCCTACGGATGGATTACATGGCATATAGGCAATGGTATCTAAACTTAATGTCAACAGTAGCGTCCTACACCCCATACGAGCCGAAGCAAGCGCCGCTTCACACCCTGCATGTCCCGCACCGATGACGATCACGTCATATTGATTATTCATCTTGATTTCTTCACCTCATCATTTCCCTAGACAGAACTGGGAGAAAATCTGGTCAATTAGGTCTTCCGCCACCGCATCTCCAATTACTTCTCCTAGATACTGCCATGCATTTTTTAGATCGATCTCCACTAAGTCTAACGGCATCCCAAGCTCAATCCCATTTAGCACATCTTGAATGCTCTTTTGGGCTTCTTCCAGCAGATGAATATGGCGCGCATTGCTTACATACGTACTATCCGCCATAGCGACTTTCCCGGAAAAAAATAAAGCGGAAATCGCTTCTTCTAATTGGTGAATCCCCTTTTCTTCCTTCAAAGACGTTGTAATAACGGGTGTATGTTCTGATATAGAGGAACGTACCTCTTCCATCGAACATTTACCAGGCAAGTCCATTTTGTTCATAATCACAATCGCCGTTACATGCTTAACCTGCTCTAAGAGCCTGCGATCTTCTTCTTGTAATTCCTCTGCCTGATTTAGCACTAATAACACCAAATCAGCCCGTTCTAATGCTTGACGAGAACGCTCGACTCCAATCTGTTCCACCAGATCTTCTGTCTCCCGAATGCCCGCTGTATCTAATAATTTGAGCGGAATCCCGCGAACGTTTACATATTCCTCGAGCACATCCCGAGTCGTTCCTGGGATATCGGTCACAATCGCTTTATTCTCCTGAGTCAATACGTTCATCAATGAAGACTTCCCTACGTTAGGACGCCCGATGATGGCAGTGGCAATCCCCTCACGCAAGATCTTCCCTTGACGAGCTGTTTGGAGTAATTCGTCAATATGACCGATGATGTATTTACATCGCTCTTGTAAAAACTGACTCGTCATAACCTCAGCATCATATTCAGGATAGTCTACATTTACTGCTAAATGGGCTAACGTTTCTACGATTTCTTCCCGCAATTGTTGGATTAACTTGGATAAGCGTCCCTCTGCTTGTTGGTTCGCTACTTTGGCTGCACGATCCGTTTTCGCACGGATAAGGTCCATAACCGCTTCCGCTTGGGATAAATCAATCCGACCGTTTAAGAAGGCCCGTTTTGTAAATTCCCCTGGTTCTGCCAAGCGAATTCCGACTGACAGCAGCGCCTTGAGCGTCACCTGAACAGGAATAAGTCCACCATGACAGCTAATCTCCACCACATCTTCTCGCGTAAAGGTTCTGGGTGCACGCATCACCGTAACCAGTACTTCATCAATCCGCTCTTCCGTTTCCGGATGAACCATATATCCATAACGCACCGTATGCGTTGGCGTTTGTTGTAAGGATTCCTTACCTGCATATAGTTGATCTACTTTTTCAATTGCTTGCGGACCACTCACTCGGATCACAGCGATACCGCCTTCCCCCAGTGCTGTTGCAATCGCAGCAATTGTATCATTTTCAAATAGCATCTGTTTTCACCTCGATCATCATAACACAATTTTACAATTCCCTTCAAAGATACAGTTTAATAAAAAACGCCTCCTAGCGAGGATTCAGTTTGTCGACAAAAGCTACATTTGTTTACAGTCTGAATTCCCTCACACAAGAGGCATTTTTCACAGTTGTCATCTTTTACGCAGTTACTTTTCCTGCTTTTTTTCGGCTGAAAATCATGTACTGCAAAATGGTAAAGATATTTCCGTATACCCAGTACAAAGCCAGAGCGGAAGGCAAGTTGTAACCAATGATAAAAATCATAATCGGCATAACCCAGATGAGAATTCGGGTTTGTGAGCTATTTGCACTTCCTTGTGCAATCATCTGAATATATGTCGTAAAGGCCGCTAGGAGCGGGAAGATGAAGTAAGGGTCGGGCTTCCCTAATTGAAGGTACAAAAAGGTTGATTTTGCAATCTGTGGATCAAACTGAATCGCTTGATAAAAGGCAATGAAGATCGGAATCTGTACCACCATCGGCAAGCAACCCGACATTGGATTTACATTATGCTCTTTATAAAGCTTCATCATCTCTTGCTGTTGCTTCTGTTGATCCTTTTTATATTTAGCACGTAACTTCTGGATCTTAGGCTGAATCACTTGCATCTCTTGCATACTTCTCTGTTGCTTAATGGATAATGGCAAGATTAATAGACGTACCAAGAACGTAACGATTAGAATCGAGACCCCGTATGTACCAAACATATCATAAAAATAATCAAGTAATTGAGACAGTGGATATACTAAATAGCGGTCCCATATCCCTGATGATGGGTCAATCGTCTTACCTGTCGTCGAACATCCTGTAAGTAGTGCAAAACAAAAGATGAGTACCGTTAGCAACATCCATTTGCGGTTTAGGTAACGCACATCTTCTCCTCCTTTCAGATCATCCCAAGCTATACACGTATCTTTTTTTCGGGAACAGGGTCCATTCCACCTGGATGAAATGGATGACACTTTCCAATTCGGATCATCGTAAGCCATGTTCCTCTAATAAAACCGAACCGTTGATAGGCAGTTAAACCGTATTGTGAGCAGGTTGGATAAAATCGACAAGTAGGCTGGGGTTTCAAAGGAGAGATAAATTTGCGATAAAATCGGATGAGAATAATAGCAAAGTCCTTCATCTATCTTTCCCCTTCTACGGCCTAGTGTATTTTTTAAAGAGCTTGGCCCGTCTAAATACATGACGTAAACTCGATTCCACTTGGTAGAAATCCATCGTAGCAGCAGGATTTCGGGCGATGATCACCACATCGGCTCCCTCTTTTAAATCTGGAATCCAGTGTCTGGTAACTTCTTTTACTAATCGTTTAACACGATTGCGAACGACCGCATTTCCTACCTTCTTACTCACAGATATACCGATTCGAGGCCCAGGAAGAATCCCAGTCCCAGCTTGACGTGGAGAGATATACACAACAAACTGACGATTTGCGGCAGAAGTTCCTAAGCGAAATACTCGGCGAAAGTCATTCCGACGCCTCAGTCTGTATTCTTTTTGCACCCTGCTCCCTCCCTATCTCACATTATCGGCAGATTCATCCTTCTATAAACGATTCCCATATAGAGAAAAAGGCCACTCTACTTAGTGGCCTCTCATTATGCAGAAAGTACTTTTCTGCCTTTTCTTCTACGAGCCGCTAATACTTTGCGACCGTTTTTTGTACTCATGCGAGCACGAAAACCATGAACGTTTTTACGTTTACGTTTAGATGGTTGGTAGGTACGTTTCATATTGTTTACCTGGTAATTGCCGGTCCTATATAAGAACGACAAACCGGACATACGCCGACCAGGGTGCCTCCCTTCATACGATAAGATGAAAAATTTCCGCAGACAATCCTCCACATTATAGCTTTATCCCTGATGCCTGTCAAGAATAGAAGAAATGTGGATAACTTGTGGGGATAAAACAAAACTTATCCACATGTATCCACTACTTATTCACTCATTATCCAGAAGATATCCACAGGTTGTTTGATTGTGGATAAAAAGTTATCCACAGGCTGTGGGTAATGTGGATAAACGGATATGCACCTTGTAAATACTGGTATATTTTGATATTCTATTGTTGTTTTCCCCGTGGATAACTTTTTTATCTTTATTAGTTATCCACAATTGTGGATAACTTTCTATCCTTCCGATTATAATCTGTGGATAGGTATATTGATTACAATCTTGTGGATAGTGTGGATAAGTTGGTTTAACCTATATATCAGCCAATTTAATACTGTGGATAACATGGAAAAAATGTTTTTTTGGAAGGAGGGTTCTGATCATTGTGGAAAATGTTAATGACTTATGGAAAAAATGCCTTGACCTAATTCAATCGAAGATAAGTAAACCCAGCTTTGAAGCCTGGTTAAAACAGACTGAAGCGATCGAACTCCAGAGCAATAAACTCATCATTGGAGTTCCCTCTACATTTGCACAGGACATGCTCTCAAATCGTTATTATGGAATGATAAAAGATGCTGTTAAAAAGGTTTCGGGTACAAATCTGGAGATTGAAGTGATTAGTCTCGGGACTGAACCGATTCAAGTGCAAGGGGAATTGCCTGTTCAGCACATAACAAAAACCCCTCATCCTAAATCAGGAGAGGGACAGAAAGAGACAGAACCTCCTCTTTCATCTACTCTCCATTCGAATGAAGAACCAAATGAAGAGTCTGATGAAGAGATGGAAGGGTTTGTTCAGTCACAGTTAAATCCCAAATATACATTTGACACATTTGTCATCGGATCCGGAAACCGTTTTGCACACGCTGCTTCCCTAGCTGTTGCCGAAGCACCGGCTAAAGCGTACAATCCGCTCTTTATATATGGAGGGGTTGGTCTTGGAAAAACGCATTTAATGCATGCCATTGGCCATCACGTACTGGCTCATAATCCAAATAGTCGTGTGGTATACCTGTCATCTGAAAAGTTTACAAATGAGTTTATCAATGCGATCCGGGACAATAGAGCTATTGGTTTCCGTAACAAATATCGAACTGTGGATATCTTGTTAATAGATGATATTCAGTTTTTAGCAGGCAAAGAGCAAACGCAAGAAGAATTCTTCCATACGTTCAACGCTCTGCATGAAGAGAACAAACAGATTATCATCTCCAGTGATCGTCCTCCTAAAGAAATCCCAACACTAGAAGATCGCCTACGCTCTCGTTTTGAGTGGGGATTAATTACAGATGTGCAGCCTCCCGATCTAGAGACCCGTATCGCCATCCTTCGAAAAAAAGCCATTGCTGACCAGCTCGATGTGCCAAGCGACGTACTCGCTACCATCGCTGACCGAGTGGATACCAACATTCGGGAATTAGAGGGAGCTCTCATCCGCGTTGTCGCTTACTCTGCCTTGATGAATCAACCGATCAGTACTGACTTGGCAGCAGAAGCATTAAAGGATATAATGCCCAATGCCAGACCGAAAATCATTACAATCTCAGATATTCAGCAGGCGGTTAGTACCTACTACCGTTTACGCGTTGAAGATCTAAAAAGTAAAAAACGAACGAAAACGATCACTCTTCCACGTCAAATTGCGATGTTTATCGCACGTGAGATGACCGATTACTCTCTACCCAAGATCGGTGAAGACTTTGGGGGCAGAGATCACACCACGGTTATCCACGCGCATGAAAAAATCAACCGCGCTCTTGACAGTGATCCACATCTCCAGCAAGCAGTTGAGGAATTAAAGAAACGAATTTTGCGAGGCTCCTAGGTAGCTGTGGATACTGTGGATAATTTTGACAAGCTTATGCACACTTTATCCACAGCGTATTTTGGCTCCATGTATGGCCCCAGCCTACTTATCCACAGTATCCACAGCCCCTACTACTATTACTACGGTTTTTTTATTAAATAATATATATGTATATGGCCCACGAGACGCATTCATGCTATATTTTTTATTTATCCACAATTGATTGACAGAGGTGAGGAACTCATGAAAATCCGTATTGCCAAATCGGTACTCGTAGAAGCGGTAGCACAAGTTAGTAAAGCGGTATCTCAAAAGACGACGATTCCCGTTCTAACAGGAATGAAAGCAATCGCAGATCAAGAAGGGTTGCTTCTGACGGGTAGTAACTCTGATATCACGATTCAAGTAAGGATTCCTCATGTAAAAGAGGATCAAGAACAAGTATTTGTGGAACAGACAGGAAGTGTCGTCATTCCTGGTAAAATCTTTGGAGAGATGGTAAGGAAGTTACCTGGTGAGTATGTAGAATGGGAAGTGAATGAGCGGTATCAAATTACTATTCAATCAGGTTCAACGGAGTTTCAACTACACGGATTTAATCCAGATGAATACCCTCGCCTGCCACGTCTATCAGCGGATCAAGTTTTCTCGATTCCGGCTGATGAGCTTCGTTCATTGATTCGGCAAACAGGTTTTTCCGTTGCAACCAATGAAGCACGAGGCGTGTTGACAGGTGTTTTATGGCAACTAGAAAATGGGGTTCTCACCTGTGTCGCCACAGATAGTCACCGTCTCTCGAGACGTTTGATTCCGACTCCAAACACAGGTCAACTGTCTTTGGATAACGTAATCCTTCCTGGTAAAAGTATGAGTGAGCTAGCGAAAACCTTTGCCGATGATGAGGATTCCGTGGAAATCGTCGTGGCGGATCATCAACTGTTGGTAAAAAATGAGCATATTGAATTTTACTCTCGTCTCTTAGATGGTACCTATCCAGATACCAATCGAGTCATTCCACAATGCGGTGATACAGAGTTGATCACTTCAACCAGAGAATTGTTACAATCTGTTGAGCGTGCTTCTCTTATTAGCCGAGATGGACGGGATAATGTGATAAAATGGACAATGAGTGATGACACAGTTGAAGTTACCTCTGTGTCCCAAGATGTCGGAAGCGTTACAGAAGAAGTGAAGGCTCGTGTAAAAGGGAATGCGCTGGGAATCTCGTTTAATGCGCGTTACATGATTGAGGCCTTACGATCGATTGAAAGCGATGAGATTCGCATTCAATTTACAGGAACGATGACTCCATTTATCATTCAGCCTGCAGACCGTGATGACACGTTACACCTAATCGTACCGATACGTACGCGCTAGAAAGAAGGATGTTGAGTCATGAAGCACGTATATATTGACGGGCCCTATATTCAGTTAGGGCAACTTTTAAAAAAAGTAGACGCCATTGATAGTGGTGGTTTCGCAAAGATGTTTTTAGCCGACAATGAAATATATATCAATCAAGAGCTAGAAAATAGACGAGGTCGCAAGGTTTATCCACAGGATGTTGTGGATATCCGAGGCTTTGGTCGTTTTCTCATACTGTCTGAGAAATAGGGGGTTGCCAGGTGCGTGTTCAGTCACTAGAGATCCAGCGCTACCGCAACATTTCTCAGCTTTCACTCGATTGCTCGCAAGATCTCCACATCTTTGTGGGGCCCAATGCGCAAGGCAAGACTAACATCTTAGAATCGCTCTATCTTCTTGCGCTTGGGAAATCGCATCGAACCCGTTCTACAAAAGAATTAATTCAGTTTGGTGAGCCACATGCGATCTTAAAAGCCCGGGTCAAACGGGATGAAACTGGATCCAGATTAGAGGTACAGTTGCGCGATCTGGGAAAAAAAGTTAGCATTAATGGGATAGAGCAATCGAAGTTAAGTCAGTATATCGGCTTCTTACCAGCTATTTTGTTTGCCCCAGAAGACCTCGCAATTGTCAAAGGTAGCCCTCAAATCAGGCGGCGTTTCTTGGATATGGAGATTGGACAAGTCAGTCCTACCTACCTGTACCATTTGTCTCAGTTACATAAACTTCTTACCCAGAGAAATAGTTTGCTGAAAGGACTCGGTACAAATAAAAAATTCCAAGTTGAATTTTTAGATGTATACGATGAACAGCTCATGTCTCTTTCCCTTGAATTGTGGAGAAAGAGATTTCATTTTCTCAAGCAATTAACGAAGTGGTCTGGGGAGATTCATCAATCTATCACGAGTGCCAATGAGGAATTGCTGATTGAATACCTTCCCTCCATCCCCATTACAGCAGACATGTCGATTGAAGAATGGCGCACAGTTTTTCAAGCCGAGTTACAAAGAGTTCGTGAAAAAGAAATTCGCAGAGGCTCTACTCTACTCGGACCGCAGCGCGATGATTTTCGCTTGGTTGCGAATGGATTGGATCTTCATACATTTGGTTCACAGGGGCAACAAAGAACAGCTGCCCTTTCCTTGAAGTTGGCCGAAATTGAGCTGATTCATCAGGAAACAGGTACATATCCCATTTTATTATTGGATGACGTTTTATCGGAGCTGGATGATTCGAGAAAAACCCATCTGCTAGAAGCCATTCGAGGGCGGGTTCAGACGTTTGTAACCACAACGAACTTAGAAGGAATTGACGGGGAGACGCTGGATAAGGCACAGATCTATCAGATCCGGCAAGGAAACATTCGAGAGTTGAGGTGAAAATATGTACATTCACTTAGGTGGAGATCAAATTGTAAGGGCGCGGGATGTAGTCGCTATTTTGGATCATCAATCCATGGACTCCCACTCCTTTTTAGAATCGAGCAAACAAGCAGGCCGACTAGTTGATATTCCCGATGATGAAGTGAAGTCGTATGTCGTGACACCTCATCGTGTGTATCCTTCCCCTATCTCTTCCGTTACCTTGATGAGACGGGCAAGGCAACCTAGGGTTTTTCATAAAAACAAATGACAGTTGATTCATGAGAGAGTAGGTGAGTAGATTGACAGCACAAAACAACAATTATGATGCTTCGCAGATTCAAGTGCTAGAAGGTTTGGAAGCGGTTCGAAAACGTCCAGGGATGTACATCGGCTCTACTTCCAGTCGTGGTTTGCATCACTTGGTATGGGAAGTAGTCGATAACAGTATTGACGAGGCTTTAGCGGGCTTCTGTGACACCATTCAAGTCATTGTAAACGAGGATAATAGTGTTACCGTTATCGATAACGGGCGGGGAATCCCTGTAGGTATTCAGCCTAAGCTAGGGAAGACAGCAGTAGAAGTGGTTATGACGGTGCTACACGCAGGCGGTAAATTTGATGGTGAAGGATACAAATTCTCAGGAGGTCTCCACGGAGTTGGGGTATCAGTTGTGAATGCTCTCTCTACTGAACTAGAGGTCCACGTGCACCAGGATGGGAAGATCCACTATCAAAAATATCACCGCGGGGCTCCAGAAGCGGACTTAAAAGTAATCGGTAAAACAGATCTAAGAGGAACTCACATTACGTTTACACCCGATCCAACGATTTTTACCGAAACGACTGAATATGATTTTGATATCCTACAGAATCGCTTACGTGAGCTTGCTTTTTTAAATCGCGGTGTCAACATTACCCTTGAAGATAAACGCGGAGATGGAAAAAAGAAGGAATTTAAGTTTGATGGTGGAATTCAATCATTTGTCGAATATTTGAATCGGAATCGAGAAGCATTGCATGATCCTCCGATTTACGTCGAAGGTGAGCGGGAAGGAATCCCTGTTCAAGTTTCGATGCAATACAATGATTCCTATACCTCGAACATTTATTCGTATGCGAACAACATCCATACACATGAGGGTGGGACGCATGAGTCCGGCTTCAAATCCGCATTAACACGTGTGGTGAATGACTATGCGCGCAGAAATAGTCTGATCAAAGATAGTGATAGCAACCTATCCGGTGATGATGTTCGAGAAGGGCTTACTGCGATCATTAGTGTAAAACTGGCTGATCCACAATTTGAAGGACAGACCAAGACGAAGCTAGGAAATAGCGAAGCTCGTACAGCGACCGAGC
The DNA here is from genome assembly GCF_004341445.1 of Baia soyae. Classification (GTDB taxonomy): domain Bacteria; phylum Bacillota; class Bacilli; order Thermoactinomycetales; family Thermoactinomycetaceae; genus Baia; species Baia soyae. The sequence goes on along the minus strand of NZ_SLXV01000003.1, from coordinate 56,894 downwards.
AAGTTTTTGGCGAGAAATTGGCTGAATTCCTAGATGAGAATCCGGCTACTGCCAAAAAAGTGATCGGGAAAGCCTTGATGGCCGCTCGTGCCAGGGAAGCTGCCCGAAAAGCGCGTGAACTGACACGACGCAAAAGTGCGCTCGAAGTAAGCTCACTGCCAGGAAAATTGGCTGACTGCACGAGTCGTGATGCGGAGATTAGTGAGATTTACCTAGTAGAGGGAGATTCCGCGGGTGGAACAGCGAAGCAAGGACGCGACCGTATGTTCCAAGCGATCTTACCACTTAGAGGAAAAATCCTTAACGTAGAAAAAGCGCGTTTAGATAAAGCGTTGTCCAACGAAGAAATTCGTACGATGATTACTGCCTTTGGTACAGGAATCTCGGATGATTTCAACATTGAAAAAGCACGGTACCATAAGATTGTGATTATGACTGATGCGGACGTTGACGGAGCTCACATCCGTACTCTGCTTCTTACCTTCTTCTATCGCTACATGAGACCATTGATCGAACATGGTTACGTGTATATTGCACAGCCTCCTTTGTTTAAGATTATGCAAGGGAAAAAGGAATTGTATGCGTACAATGATCGAATGAAAGACGAATTGGTTAAAACCTTAGAAGGAAAAGGGAAAATTGATATTCAGCGTTACAAAGGTTTGGGTGAGATGAACGCTGGACAGCTTTGGGAGACCACGATGGATCCAGAGAGCCGTACCCTTCTTCAAGTATCTCTAGACGATGCGATGGATGCTGATGAAGTATTTGAAATGTTGATGGGAGACCGCGTAGAACCACGTCGTGATTTCATCCAAGAGCATGCAAAACAAGCGAATTTAGACATCTAGAGTGGGTTGATAGAGGAGCGAGGAGTGATGAATTTTGTCAGCAAGTGAACGGGTTCAAGAAATCAATATTAGTCAAGAGATGAAAACATCGTTCCTAGACTATGCGATGAGTGTTATTGTCAGTCGTGCGCTACCGGATGTACGGGATGGACTTAAACCTGTACATCGTCGTATTTTATATGCGATGTATGAAAACGGCATGACACCAGACAAACCTTATAAAAAGTCAGCACACGTAGTGGGAAACGTAATTGCAAAGTATCATCCTCACGGGGATTCCGCTATTTACGATGCGATGGTCCGAATGGCTCAAAATTTCTCCTACCGCTATATGTTGGTAGATGGTCATGGGAACTTTGGTTCTGTCGACGGAGATGCAGCAGCGGCGATGCGTTACACCGAAGCACGTCTAGCACCTATTACGCTAGAGTTGCTTCGTGATATCCAGAAAGATGTTATTGATTATGGTCCGAACTACGATGGTCAATATGAGGAACCGCTTGTATTGCCTGCTAGATTCCCGAATTTGCTCGTAAACGGAGCCGCTGGGATTGCCGTGGGGATGGCGACTAATATCCCACCTCACAACCTGACAGAAGTGATCAATGGATTGTTAATGGTTATCGATAATCCAGAGGTGGAAATAGACGAGCTGATGACAGTTGTCAAAGGACCTGATTTTCCTACCGGTGGGATTATCCTCGGCTATGAAGGAATCCGCAAAGCGTTCCGTACAGGGCGTGGATCCGTACAGATTCGTGCCAAGACGAGAATGGAAGAGGCAAACAACGGTAAGACACGTATTATCGTAGAAGAACTCCCGTATCAAGTAAATAAAGCGAAATTGGTAGAAAAAATCGCAGAGCTTGTACGTGACAAACGGATTGAGGGCATCACTGATTTACGCGACGAGTCAGACCGTAACGGAATGCGTGTGGTCATCGAACTTCGTCGTGATGTGAATCCAATGATCATCTTGAACAATCTTTACAAACATACTACTTTACAAACAAGCTTTGGTGTAAACACATTGGCTTTGGTAAAGGGACAACCGCAAGTCTTAAACCTGAAGCAGATGCTCAGCCACTACCTAGAACACCAAATTGAAGTGATTACGCGCCGTACCCAGTTTGACCTGAATAAAGCTGAAGATCGTGCCCATATCTTAGAAGGTCTTCGAATTGCGCTCGATCAAATCGATGAAGTGATTGCATTGATCCGTGGTTCTCAAACGACTGCTGAAGCTCGTGAAGGCTTGATGGAGAGTTTCGGTCTGTCTGAGAAGCAGGCGAATGCCATTCTCGATATGCGTCTCCAGCGCCTAACTGGACTTGAGCGGGATAAAATCGAAGGCGAGTATCAAGATCTGATCAAACTGATTGCGGAGCTACGTGGGATTTTAGCAGATCCTGCTAAGATATTAGCAATCGTTCGAGAAGAAGCAGTCGAGGTGCAGAAACAGTTTGGTGATGAGCGAAGAACTCGTATCAAGATGGATGAAGGTGTCATTATAGATGAGGACTTGATTCCTCAAGAAGAAGTTTCCATCATGATGACTCATCGTGGTTATATCAAACGGATGCCACTAAACAGCTATCGTGCGCAGAAGCGAGGTGGGCGTGGTGTGACGGGTATGGGAACGAAAGACGATGATTTTGTTCATCATCTATTTGCAACCCATTCCCATAATCATCTCCTCTTCTTCTCTAACAAAGGAAAAGTATATCGCATGAAGGCGTATGAAGTTCCTGAGTTAGGACGAGCTGCTAGAGGAACCCCGATCATTAACTTGATTCAAATTGATCAGGATGAGCGGATTCAGGCAATTATTACAGTAAAAGAGTTTGTTGAGGATAAATATCTCTTCTTTGCTACCCAGCAAGGAGTTGTCAAAAAGACCTCTCTGTCTGAATTTGAAAACATCCGTAAAAATGGTCTCTTTGCGATCAATCTACGTGAAGGGGATGAGCTAATTGGTGTCCACTTAACGGATGGACAGCAAGAAATCTTGATGGGTACGAAGCAAGGAATGTCGATTCGCTTCCCAGAGATGGATGTGCGCATGATGGGTCGTTCTGCTACAGGTGTGAAAGGAATTACCTTAGCTGAAGCTGACAAAGTGATTGATATGGATGTCGTGACCCCGGATCTAGATGTTCTGATTGTCACGAAAAAAGGCTTTGGAAAGCGTACTCCGATCGATGAATACCGTATTCAATCCCGCGGTGGCAAAGGGATTAAAACCATGGGTATCACAGCGAGAAAAGGTGAGGTAATCAGTCACAAAGTCGTCTCTCCAGTAGAAGACTTGATGATTGTTACCCAATCGGGTATCGTGATCCGTCTCAACATCAACGAGATCTCTTCCATGGGCCGTTACGCGCAAGGTGTAAAGCTGATTCGCGTTGATGGTGAGGAAGAAGTGGCGACTGTAGCACGTGTTCAACGTACGGATGATGATGAACTTGAATTGACTCAAGAAAATTCATCAGAAGAAGCTACCGAATAAGGTAAATATACTCCTTGCCGTGTAGTTGATTGAGAATCAGATTGGGAAACTTCCGTTGTACGATGCGAAGCAATTCTTGAATGAGGATTCCTTCCATCGAGGTAGTCGCATCCATTACCTCGGCCCAAAGTGGCGGCTCATAGCGGCTTAGCATGCTTAGGCTAAATAGTAAAAGGTACTCTGCTTCCACTTCCGGAACAGGTTCTACTAGGTGATTATTTCGAATCCAAACGAAATAATCACCTTTTTTATTTCGATATAGATAGGGATGTTTGATCGCTTGATCCTGTTTTCCTGACCAAGTAACCTGAAAATGTTTCTCCTTATCTCCCTCTACCAATAGAAAAAGTCCATCCTGACTCTTGCTGTTTACCCATTCTACAAAACGTTCTTGGCTATATTTATAGTGCTCTAAAACGGCATCTGGAAAGGTAACCAAAACATTTTCCTGAGTGTCCTCGACTCCCACTGGTAAAAAATGATGATACTGTGTAACTTTATATACAGTATCTTGTATATCCGGAATCATCTGCATCAGTTGAATCGGACTGTAGTCTGCTCGATAATGGCTTGAAAAAAGAGCTTGATAGTGAGGAAAAAGCCCATCTTTCTGCACACGTATATCATCCGAAAAGAACCGAAATAGCTCCTTCTTTTTTTTCTTCGTGGAGATTCCGTGTTTTAGAACATGTGAATTTTGCGGATAGTAAGGATCTACCGTTAAAATAAGCGCTTTTAACAAGCTCATCATTCCATAATAAAGATGAGTAGGCTTCATCCAATTCGTGATTTCATGAGCGGACTGAAAGATTTGTCTCGCTTGACGTATGTAAATCAGAAATGGAGTTACATTACGAAAAGAGAGTCGATCAGGATGCTCTACATTCAGTTGTGCGTACTTGTTTTTTAGATAGTCTCGAGCGATCAATTCATTTTCAAAATAAGCTAGTTCTCCCCAGATTGCTCTTTCAGGGGATTCCGTGTATATCTCGACTTTCATGATTAAATCACCTCATCCTCTCTTACTTATCCACATTTATTCACAAGTTATACACAGGGGGACGAAAGAAATATGTGGAACAAAGCTTGGAGTAAGAGATTTTCATTCTTGACGGGGTTAGAACGCTCTGTTAAACTTTCAAAAAATCTTGCTTGCTTCTAGAAAGAAGGGACTTGTAAACATGTGGGATCAGAAATTTACAAAAGAAGGATTAACCTTTGATGATGTGCTATTAATTCCTGCTCGTTCTGAAGTTCTGCCTAACCAGGTAAGTGTTGCAACGAAACTAGGACCTCACATTCAGTTGAATATTCCATTAATTAGTGCAGGGATGGATACGGTTACAGAATCAGCTCTTGCCATCTCGATTGCGAGGCAAGGCGGTTTAGGAATTATCCATAAGAATATGAAGGTAGAGGAGCAAGCAGAAGAAGTAGATCGTGTAAAACGCTCAGAAAGTGGAGTCATTACGAAGCCTTTTTATCTACGTCCGCATCACCAAGTTCATGATGCAGAAGCATTGATGGCCAAGTATCGCATTTCGGGTGTGCCGATCGTAGATGAACAGGTTCGTTTAGTGGGAATCCTGACGAATCGTGATCTGCGATTTATCCACAACTATTCCACATTGATCTCAGATGTGATGACGAAAGATAATTTAGTCACTGCACCGGTAGGGACGACGTTAAAAGCAGCAGAAGACATTTTGCAACGTCATAAGATTGAAAAGCTTCCTCTTGTGGATGATCAAGGAATTCTAAAAGGGCTTATCACCATTAAAGATATAGAGAAAGCGACTCAGTTCCCGAATTCAGCCAAAGATAGTCAAGGAAGGCTTCTAGTAGGAGCAGCAGTAGGTGTATCCAAAGATACGATGAGACGGGTAGAGGCTCTTGTAAAAGCAGAAGTAGATGCAGTCGTTGTCGATACGGCTCACGGGCATTCTATGGGGGTTCTCGAGACCGTTCGCAAGCTACGGGACTTATACCCTGAATTGACCATCATTGCGGGAAATGTGGCTACAGGCGACGGCACAAGAGATCTAATCGAGGCAGGCGCTTCGGTGGTCAAAGTAGGAATTGGACCAGGTTCCATTTGTACGACGCGTGTTGTGGCTGGGATTGGTGTTCCGCAAGTAACAGCCATTTATGATTGTGCTTCCGTGGCCCGTGAGTACGGAGTCCCTATTATTGCAGATGGCGGAATCCGTTACTCAGGAGATATTGTAAAAGCGATCAGTGCAGGCGCAAGTGCTGTGATGTTGGGAAGTATCTTTGCTGGTACGGAGGAAGCCCCAGGGGATACGGAGATTTACCAAGGTCGCCGATTTAAGGTATATCGTGGTATGGGATCGATTGGTGCGATGGAAGCAGGTAGTAAAGATCGCTACTTCCAAGAAAATGAGCGGAAATTGGTACCGGAAGGAATCGAGGGTCGTGTTCCATATAAGGGGCCTCTAGTCGATACAACCTATCAGTTGGTTGGCGGACTTCGCTCAGGTATGGGTTATTGTGGCGCAGCAACGATTCTTGATTTACAGGATAACAGTCGTTTTATTCGGATTACGAGTGCTTCGTTGCGTGAGTCTCATCCACATGATGTGCAGATTACGAAAGAAGCGCCTAATTATCACGGCTAAAAATGTAAGATAAAGATGAGGGTGGGATCTCCCACTCTTTTCTTATTTTCATCGTAAGGAAATTTCGATAGACTGTAATAAAATGGCTATCGGAATAGTAACCCAGCGAGGAAATTTGAACAAATTGCCCTTTTCTAGCTAAAGTCTGGTGGTCAACGAGTGTGATGTTGTAAGATAGTTCTAATTACGTTATTTCGCATTTATATACTTTTATTTTATATTGGAGGACCAATTGTGAAAGTACATCTTAGAAAAAGATACATGAGTCTTACGATTATGCTCCTGCTGATCCTTTGTCCTTATCAGGTATGGGCGGCGCAGTCTCTGTCAACTGTGCAAGCGGAGTCTTATTTCTTAATGGATGCGAAATCGGGTGTCATTTTAGCTGAGAAGGATGCAGAGACCCCGAGACCACCGGCAAGTATGACGAAAATGATGACACATTTTATTGTATTGGACGAGATTAAAAAAGGAACAATAAAGTGGGATGATGTTGTTAAAATAAGTGCTCGTGCAGCGGCGATTAATGAGGGTGGAATTCAACTAGAACCAGATGAAGCGTTAACCGTGAAGGATTTGTTTACCTCTTCTGTGGTGAAGTCGGCGAATGATGCTACGATTGCGTTAGCTGAGCATGTAGCGGGCTCTGAAGCCAAATTTGTAGAGCGGATGAATGCGAAGGCGAAAGAAATAGGGATGAAAAGCACCCATTTCCGAAATACAACCGGCCTGGATATGAAAGATTATGGAATCCATGCACCAGAAGTGCCTGGGGAACATGTGATGGGAGCACAAGATTCTGCCATTCTAGGGGATGCACTCTTAAAGAATCACCCCGAAATTCTAACCTTTACTTCGATTGCGAATCACATCGTTCACAAAGGTCAGAAAGACGTGTCGATCAATAGTTCTAACTTAATGTTACCAGCGCGAAACAAACTGCCTTATGAGGGAGTAGACGGGCTGAAGACGGGTCATACCAGTTTGGCAGGTTACTGCTTTACAAGTACTGCTAAAAAAGGGGATTTACGAGTGATCTCCGTGGTGATGAAAACAAAATCCGATTCAGAGAGATTTGTAGAGACTAAAAAATTATTAGATTATGCGTTTGAGCAATATGAAGAGAAAACGCTTGTGAAAAAAGGCGGGATGGTGCCTGCCCATGAAAATATGGCGTTGCCAAATGGTGTGGATAAGTTCATTGAGGTACAAGCTCAGTCTGATATAACTCTTCCCGTGGAAAAAGGTGCAGATCAAAAGAGCTATGAATATAAAGTAACCTTTACACCCGGTATGAAAGCACCCGTTTCGGCAGGGACCGAAATCGGGAAAGTAGAAGTTCTTCATCAGGGTAAGAGTATACCCGGATTTAAACCAGTCCCATTAGTGGCTTCAAAGAGTGTGGAAGAAGGTAGTTGGGTTCGTCTGTTCTTCCGTTCTATTGGAGACGAGGTATCAAGCTGGTTTTCATAACAGCTTGATCAAAATCTCCTTTTCTTGTCAATGTAGATCATTTCTTATACAATTGATTAATAGTAATGAAGCCAAAAACAATAGTTATATATTTATGTGATAGGTACATACATAGGAGGAAGATACCATGAGTCAAAATCATCAAGTCGGAACAGATCTTGTTAAGCGCGGTATGGCTGAAATGCAAAAAGGCGGCGTTATTATGGACGTTGTGAATGCAGAGCAGGCGAAAATTGCTGAAGCTTCGGGTGCAGTAGCAGTAATGGCTTTGGAACGCGTTCCATCTGATATTCGTAAAGCTGGCGGAGTAGCACGTATGGCTGATCTTCGAATCGTGGAAGAAGTGATGGCGGCGGTATCCATTCCTGTTATGGCAAAAGCTCGTATTGGCCATTTTGTGGAAGCACGTGCTCTAGAAGCGATGGGTGTTGACTACATCGATGAGTCAGAAGTACTCACTCCTGCGGATGAAGTTTATCATATCGATAAAGGGCTATTCACCGTACCTTTCGTGTGTGGTGCTCGTAACCTTGGGGAAGCTCTACGTCGTGTCGGAGAAGGGGCATCGATGCTTCGTACGAAAGGCGAACCAGGAACAGGTAACATTGTAGAAGCAGTTCGTCATATGCGAATGATGCAAAGCCAAATCCGTAAAGTGCAAGGCATGTCCCGTGATGAGCTTATGACAGAAGCAAAAGATCTAGGCGCACCTTATGAGCTACTTCTTCAAATTCATGAGACAGGTAAGCTTCCAGTAGTAAACTTTGCCGCAGGTGGCGTGGCAACCCCAGCAGATGCTGCGCTTATGATGCATCTTGGATCAGACGGTGTATTTGTGGGCTCTGGTATCTTTAAGTCTGAGAATCCAGAGAAATTTGCTCGTGCGATCGTAGAAGCAACCACTCATTACAACGACTATGACCTCATTGTACGTGTATCAAAAGAATTAGGCGGTAGCCCAATGACTGGCTTAGAAATCTCTAAATTACGCCCAGAAGACCGTATGCAAGAGCGTGGCTGGTAAGAGAGACTAGGAGGTACCTTCTTCATGAAAATCGGGGTCCTAGCTCTCCAAGGAGCTGTTCGCGAACATCTAACCCTACTTGAAAAAGTGGGTGTCGAAGCAGTAGCTGTAAAAAAACAAGAACAATTGCAAGATCTGGATGGCCTTATTTTTCCAGGTGGCGAATCAACGACGATGGGAAAGCTAATCCGTAAATATGATCTGCTTGAGCCCATCCGTGACTTTTATCGTCAAGGAAAGCCGTTATTTGGAACTTGTGCGGGTCTCATCTTGTTAGCAAATAAGATCGAAGATGCAGACGAGCCCCATCTGGCTGTGATGGATATGACGGTAAAACGGAATGCCTTTGGTCGCCAAGTGGACAGCTTTGAGGCAAAACTCCCCATCAAAGGGGTCGCGGAGGACTTTCATGCCGTCTTTATACGTGCTCCTCTCATTACCCACGTGGGGAGTGAGGTAGAGGTGCTAGCTGAAGTAAACGGCGAAGTAGTAGCAGCACGGCAAGGTCACATTTTATGCGCTTCCTTCCATCCGGAGCTTACTGACGATGCACGATTCCATCAATTTTTCGTCGATATGGTTCGTGAAGCGGTTGCAATGCGTTAATTTCTGGATATAATAAAATTACGAATCTATATCACAAGAGCGAAGAAGAGACTAGTAACCATTACTTTCAGCCATAGAGAGACGATGTTTGGTGCAAATCGTCCTGAAATGATGGAGAATCCACCTCGGAGCTACACACGATTAAGTGTGATCGGTCTTTGGCCGTTATCTCAATGAAGTGGATGTCGTATTTACGATGTCAATTAGGGTGGCAACGCGGAACCTTTCGTCCCTGGATCGACGAGAGGTTCTTTTTTGTGGAAAAAAGGAGGAAGAATAGCCATGTTAGATTTAAAAGTACTACGAAATCAACCCGAACTGGTACGAGAAGGGTTAAAGAAGCGTAATGCAGACTTATCCGTTCTCGATGACTTTGCAAAGATTGACGATCGACGTCGAGAATTAATCACGTTAACCGAACAATTAAAGAGTGAACGTAATAACGTTTCCCGGGAAATAGCGCAAAAGAAAAAAGCAAAAGAAGATGCAGATGATCTCGTGCTGGAAATGAGAAAAGTAGGGGATCAAATTAAGCAATATGATGACGAAATTCGTCAACTGGACGAGGATTTAGCAGAAATTCTCCTTTCGATTCCTAACATCCCTCACGAAAGTGTCCCAGTAGGCACATCGGAGGAAGAAAATGTGGTCCTTCATCACTGGAGAGAAGGTAAAACACTCGACTTTGAACCAAAGGCCCATTGGGATTTGGCGCAAGAGCTAGACCTACTTGACTTTGAACGTGCGGCAAAAGTAACTGGCTCACGCTTTGTCTTCTACAAAGGATTAGGAGCCAAATTAGAGCGAGCGTTGATGAGTTTTATGCTCGATCTACACACCGAAGAGCATGGCTATACGGAAATGATTCCACCTTTTATCGTAAATGCCAATAGCTTGAAAGGAACAGGGCAATTTCCTAAGTTCAAAGAAGACGTGTTTGCCCTAGCTGACACCAACTATTATCTGATTCCAACTGCCGAAGTCCCTCTTACCAATTATCACGCAGATGAAATCTTATCTGTGGAAGAGCTTCCGAAATACTATGCCGCCTTTAGCGCAAACTTCCGGTCTGAAGCTGGCTCTGCTGGACGTGATACCAGAGGACTCATTCGCCAACATCAATTTAATAAAGTTGAGTTAGTGAAAATTGTGCATCCTGAAGAATCATACGCTGAGCTGGAGAAGCTTTTAGCAAACGCAGAGCGTGTCCTACAAAAGTTAGAGCTCCCATACCGTGTGGCAAGTTTATGTACAGGTGATACAGGGTTTGCATCGGCTAAAACATACGACTTAGAAGTATGGATGCCAAGTGCCGGAACCTATCGGGAGATCTCGTCTTGCTCGAATTTCGAAGACTTCCAGGCACGCCGAGCTAACCTTCGCTTCCGTCCTGATACCAAAGCAAAACCCGAATTTGTTCACACCCTAAATGGATCTGGATTAGCCATCGGACGTACCACCGCTGCGATCATCGAAAACTTCCAACAGGCAGACGGAACCATCTGCATTCCAGAAGTCCTACGCCCTTATCTAGGTGGTCGTGAATATATCGGCAAATAAATGAAAAGAATATAGTTGAGATAGCTTGACAGTTTCTTGTTTTCTACGATACAATAGAAACGTTATTGCTAGACCAACTTTGGAGAGGTGGTCGAGTGGTTGAAGGCAGCGGTCTTGAAAACCGCCGACGTTGCAAGGCGTCCGTGGGTTCGAATCCCACCCTCTCTGCCAAATTAATAATCTAGCCGTTAGCTGGTGAAAAGTGTAATCGGGTTTACTCGGTTACACTTTTTTGATTTATATGAGTCGAATAGGGAGTGGAAGGCCTATGTATGCATACTGAGGGATTTTCTCCCATTCCCAGTCTAGCTTTTGACATAGATAAGAAATTGTTTTTTTCTTACTCACGTTCTTTTTTCCTGTAATGATGTTTCTCATGGTAGCTGTAGTTAATTTTTCATCCATCAGGTCCTTCTGTTTGATCCCCGACTCTTTCATCCGTCTACGAAGCATTATGCAATTTTGTATATTAGCTAGGTGTTTTTATTTGTTTTGGCTTATTTTTCAATTTGCTTTTAGAGTTTCTATAGAATAACCTTTATCTAATGTAAATTAGCATAAAGTATTTGCATCAAATTAGTGATTAAGAAGGTATGTAAAATGATTAAGTGTATATCTAAATTTGTAGATGCTACTGCCGTATCACTCTTTCACTTTAAAAGGAGTAAACAGTCTCAATTCAAGGATGGAGATACAACAAATTATGTATTTTCTACACCTATTTGTCCTGATATCCGATTTCAAGAAAAAGAGAATAGTAGTGGTTATCGATCTGGTTTATATTCTTTTAACAATACTTCCATAAACGGGCTTGTTCGAACTCCAGCCTCTGGCCTTTACTATCAAAAGGAAGATCAAGAAAGCCGAACCCATGTTATTGTGATTCATGGATGGCGCATGGATAATATGGATCGTCTCAAGAATTTATTTCTAGATTCATTTATGGAGTCGGCGTACGAACTATACTTTGTAACGTTACCTTATCACTTTGATCGAGTAGAAGATGGAGATTTCGGTTGGAGAATTTATGGTAACCGCGAATACAAGGCGAACGCTAGAGGCCTTTGGTCAAACTGTTAGCGAAATTCGGTCGTTGATTCGTTATTTAAGGGAGACCTATGGTGAAAAGGTCGTTTTAGTTGGAGTCAGCCTAAGTGGTTTATAGCAAACCTTATAAGTGGAATAGAGGAAGACGTAGACATATTGGTTTCTATTATGTACCCTAATGATTTAGCTCATATAGGTAAATATATTAAGAGAGATCTTGAAGAAAATGGATATAGTTACAGAAGATTGAGAGAAGACCGGAAAGCTTTAGTGGCAGAACATTATAAACCAAATATCTTACTCATATCGGGATTATATGATAAATATATAGACTTAACAGATGCTAATATGCTATGGGAAGCATGGGGAGAGCCTAAGAGGATTTTATATAAGTGTGGACACTCAGGTATTGTGTTAAACCATTCCTCCATTACTGAAGATGTAACTAAGTTTGTTAATGAGAGAATATCCAAAGGAGGACACAGTAAATGCTCATCTTATGGATATTATTGTGGGTGATAGGAACACTACTTCTTACTGCTGATTTTAGAAGTCCAAGCGCTCGGTGGGCCAGTGCAACTACATTTCTTTTTGGTGCAGCAGGAATGTCATTAGTCATTGGAGAACAAATCAAACCGCTTTTTGATAATAATTCGAATATTTTCCAGTATTTCCTTTTAGTAGAAAATATCACATGGTTCATATCTGAATATCTGGCTCCATATGCTTTTATTTTTTTTGCATTAATATACTCTAAACTTATTCCTAGCAAGTATATTAGGGTACTGAAGTTTTTTCTTTTAATTCCCATTATAGGAATGCTTGTGTTTTATCCTGTACATCCGACTTTTATAATCCCGTATCACATCACAACTTTTTGGGTTGTACCCTATATTCTGGTTGGCATTGTACTTCTTATATGGTCCTATATTTTAGAGAAAAATCCTTTCATAAAAAAAAGTAGACTTTCTACTTGTTTGGGCTTTGTCCCTTTTATGATTATTGTATTAATTACTTGTTATTTCCTACGCATTATGGGGATTGAGGAGAGTTGGCGTTATAATTACTGGATTGTGGTTTTCCTTTTCAGTGTTTGCATCACTTCCCTCTTCCGTTTTGGTTTTGTGGGAGCACGTCTGAGAGTCCAACGTCAAAGTCTTAACTATTCCATACAGCGGATTCTAGCAGAAACCTCTGTCATGAACCATGGGGTGAAAAATGATTTAGGGAAGATAAAACTATACTGTGAAAAAATTAAAGAATACGCAATAACTACTAATCAAAGGGAATTACAAGAAAGTATTGATGTCGTTCTTCAAGCGCATGAAAAAATGCAAAAAAACATGATGAGAATACAACAACAAACAAAGGATCAAAAGTTATATATAGAAGAATATCGAGTAATGGATATGGTTGAGAGAAGTTTACATCAATTAGGGATTAAATTAAAATCTACGGATATTGAAGTAGTCAGAAAATGTAGTGATCATTCTCTGACTATGTTGTGCGACCACGTACTGATAGAAGAAGTTATATATAATATTATTTTGAATGCGATTGAAGCTATGCCATGTGGAGGAAAGCTTACTATACAAGTAGATGAGATAAGAAAAGATATTCTTTTAATAATCAAAGACACTGGAATTGGTATATCTAAAGAGCATTTTCCACGGATTTTAGAGCCATTCTTCTCCACAAAATCAAATCCAAGAGAGAACTTTGGTTTAGGTCTTTCCTTTTGCTACAACGTCATAAATAAACATGGCGGAAAAATAGATTTTTATTCAAAAAATAAAAAAGGAACCACTGTATACCTGGCTTTTCCAAAAAAGAAGGGGAGAGTGTTATGGAAAAGATTCGTATCGTAATAGTCGAGGATGATCAGGAGTGGCTAGATGGATTAACTACATATTTAGAGGCGTTTGATGAATTTGAGATTGTAGGACAAGCTCTTTCGAGCGATGAAGCTATTAAAATTGTCTGTCATACATGCCCGGATATTGTATTGATGGACATTATTCTGGAAAATTCCCCGTTAAATGGGATCCAAATTACATCAAAATTAATCGAAGAAAACGAAATAAAAGTAATTATGTTAACTTCGCTGGAAGAGAGTGAATGTATTTATCATTCATATGGATTTGGAGCAGTCGACTATTTGATCAAATCTAATTTTGAAGAAATACCTCATGCTATACGCTCTGCTATTAATGACCAATCGTCAATTCGTCCTAAGATTGCTGAAAAGATCCGCAAGGAACTTAAAAGACTGTTAACATTTGAGAAAAAGACCGAGATAGAAAAGATTCAATCATTACTAACTCCCCAAGAACAGAATATTATTAAGCTTATTGATCAAGGACTTACACAGTCTAAGATAGCAAGGAAATTATTTATTTCGGAAAGGACAGTTAAAAATCATGTAGGGCATATTTTGCGGAAATTAGATGTGAAATCTAGTAGAGAAGCAATTAGAAAATTGAAGGGGAGTGGTGTAATTTAAATTTATATACTATAAAAGTTAGGCTTCTATAAATTGCAATTGGGAGAATGTTGTGATGAAGAGAATAGTAATTATATCATCCATTTTTTTATCGTAATAGTAGGAATGATTATGTATAAAACGATTAACTAATCCTATAGTTATAAAGGATATTAGAAAATTTTATTTAGATCAGCCGGTTTTAGGTAATAAAGAGGTGGCTGTTACCATATTGGAAGTAGGAGATTTCAAGTGTCCATCTTGTCGGGGTTTTAAAGAGGACATATTTCCGCAATTAAAAAAGGACTATATAGAAACTGGGAAGGTTAAAATGGATTTGTTAATTTTCAGTTCTTAGGTGAAGATGCGATTGTAGCAGGTGTTTTTGGAGAAGCGATCGATGTCCAAAATCATGAATTCGAGGAAAAAGTTAGAAGAGACAATCAATTAGTGGAGGAACAAGGTATAAAGAGTGTTCCAGCGCTATTTATTAATGGTACTGAAGTCAGTGCTTCTAGCTACGGAGAAATAAAAAAGGCAATTGATAAAGAAATTGAAAATAATGGTTAGGTTGACAACCCACCCTATCTAATTTTTTGGATTATGATATCTATGTAATTTTAGTAGTTAGAGCAAATATGGACGGTCTTCATTAGAAAATGTCGAATAATCCATTTCTATCAAGGTTGCGCTAAAATACTGAACAGTACCAACCAAAGATAGTACTGTTCTAAATGATAGAAAAATTATATGCTCAAATAAGTAATTAATTTTACAAAAATAGATTTTTTTAAAGAAATACTTAAAGGAGACTAGAAATATGGGCAAAGATGTATTTATGAAAAATCCAGTGCTTAGAAAGAAGGTGTCACCACAGTTTTCTAATCCGAGTGGAGAAGTTCTTGAAGAAGTGAAAGATCACAGTATTGTGGGTGCAGGTTGCACTAAATGGGACTTCTTAGTTACATCACTTGTTTGCTGTGGAGCGAGCTATGTTTTAGGAAATAAAGGGCATTTATGCACTGGAACTGTGGAGTGTCAAAATAACTGTCGTGATTAATTTGTAAGTTATCAGTAGGAGGTGGGTTGTAAGTCTCCTACTGATAAGCAATTACCTCAAGGAGGGGGCTTTTGTGACTAATGAACGAATCGTTTCCTCGATTGATCGAATGGATGTGTTGAATTATTGGTTAGATTTCTATCCGGAGTTGGATAATTCATCAGAACTAGAGGATATCTTACATCGGGTGTCTGGGTCATCGATTAATGAGTTTGTAGAAAGGTTTATGCAAGAAGAATCGGTGGCTTTACGACCTCAATTTAACTATAAAATACATCAATATTTGGAGAGTATGGATTGCGATTTAAATAACTATGTCCCTTTTTATCATTTCTTTACTCCCATTATTAATCATAAATTCGATTTTTTTTACTCCTATATTTCAAATTGTAATATCATCCAAAATACTCCCCTTTTCATAAAGGAAGCGACTAAGTATGTTTTAAATCAAATGTTTGAAATATCATTTCGAACTTTAATCTTAGATGTCCATGTATCGAAAGAAAGAGGCATGCTTTTTGGGGAATCTGCTGAAGGAAGATTTGATTATTACTGTACTAATTTATTAAAAAACCTTGAGCAGATTGATGCGATATACCGTGAAAATCATGTTTTAACTAGTAAACTTTGTGAAATTGTAGATAATTATTTTAATTATGTTATAGAGATTGTTAGAAAAACGAAAAAAAACCTTAAGTCTATAACTGAATCAATAAACAATGGACAAGACTTGGGATACATAGAGAGTATACAAACAGGTTTAGGCGATACACATAAAGGTGGAAAAGCTGTTTCTGTGATTTATTTTACTCATGGGAAAGTAGTTTATAAACCGCGCAGTTTAAATTTGGACTTATCTTTTCAGAAGATGGTTTCTTCACTTGATGATTTAGGGATTACGGATTTAGGGTCTATTCGTCTCTACACTACATCATCGGATGGATGGATGGAGTTCATCGACTACAAAGAATGTTGTAATGTTGAAGAGGTGAAGAGCTTTTATTGCCGTGTTGGTCAATCTATGGCACTGCTCTATGCTTTAAACGCAAAAGATTTTCATTATGAAAATTTAATTGCTCATGGGAGTTCCCCAAGACTCATTGATCTGGAATCTCTATTTCATGCTGAAATTGCTCCTCCTGAAGTTCATGATAAATCATATACAAAAGCTCTACGGATTTTGGAGCATTCTGTTCAATCTACTGGACTCTTGCCTATGAGTTTGCACCAAGAAGTAGATGGGAAGGATGTATCATTAGATGTAGGTGGGATTGGTTTTGATAAAGACCAATTGTCTCCGTTTAAGTCTTTAATGATTGAGAATGGATCATCTGACGATATACGGGTTACCCGAAAAAATGGAATTTTAAAGATCGAGTCGAATATGCCCAAGTTGAATGGCGAAAATGTTAAATCGGAGAAATATGTGCATTCCATTAAAGAAGGATTTGAGAGCGTTTATATCTGGATAATGGAGCATAAAGAAGAGTTTATTAAGATGGTCAACAATCTTTTCCAAAAACTGCAGAGTCGATATATTCATAGGCCAACTTTTTTGTATGGGCAGCTATTAAGAATTGCTAATCACCCTGATATCTTACAGAGTTTTGTCCATCTTGAGGTATTGTTACACCGAATTGGCGTTCATGCTACGGATGATAGCCAGTTGATTTTGAAAGCCGAGTTAGAAGATTTACTGAGATTGGATATTCCATACTTTTTAGCTAATGTAAATCAAACAAGCCTATTTGATTCACAGGGTAGAGAGATTCCAGATGTATTACGACGTAGTCCTATGGAAGATTTTATGGAAAAATTAAGGTCGTTTTCTCGAATTGACTTGTCTAAACAACTTGAGTTTGTTGATATGGCTTTTTTGAATAGAAAAACCAAGGAACAGGACATGACAGAATTGCCCTTTTCTACAGTCTATCATAATAAACTAACTCCAGAAAAATGGTTACATAGGGCTGTAGAGATTGGTGAATACATAACATCGCAAAGTATATATGACCAGGAATCAGAGAAGCCAAGTAGCTTTTGGGTGGGGCCTAGTCTTGTAGGGATAGAGGAAAACATTTGGTCCCCCAATATTCTAAATTTTGATCTTTATAGTGGGAACAGTGGAATTGCCCTGTTTCTGGGATACTTAGGTGAGATTACTCAGAGAAAAGACTTTAAAGAGGCGGCCTATAGGGCCATTCAACCAGTTAAAGAATTTTTTAAGGAAGCAATGGTAAAGCGCCAACCTTTCCTAAATGGAGCACATACAGGCTTAAGTGGTTTTTTGTATTCGCTAGATAAATTGAGTGGTATTTGGGGGGATTACGATCTCGAAAAGTTCGTTGACTCTCGAATTGATTTTTGGGATGATCTTGCACCTAGTGATGAGGTCCTAGACTTTGTCGGAGGTTCTACTGGGAGTATGGCTGTAGCGCTTAGCTTGTGTGAAAGGCGAACAGATGAAGATATAAAGCAAAGAATGATAGAACTTGCAATAAATAATTATGATCACTTGACTAGTAGAGCTAAGTTGACTCCAGAAGGATTATCATGGAAAAAGTCTCCGTTACCAGCTTATGTAGGTTTTTCTCATGGTGTGGCCAGTATGATTGCTTATTTATACAAGTTATATCGCATCACTAAGCGAGAAGATATCTATGAAAATATGAAATTAGCATTAGCCTTTGAAAGAAGTCATTTTTCTACTAGACATAATAATTGGTTTGATTGTGAGAAAAAAGATGGAGTCAGCTATGCTTGGTGTCACGGAGCTCCTGGCATCCTACTAAGCAAATTAATGTTACAGGATAGTGGTTATAAGGATGAGCTTCTGGAGAGGGAAATTCAAATAGGGATTGATATAACGAAATCAAAAGGCTTTGGAAATAATCCGACTTATTGTCACGGTGATTTAGGAAGCTTATCCATTCTAGAGTACGGTGCAAAGGTTTTGGGAGACTCCGAGTTGAAGAACCAATGCTATAGTACTTATCAAAGCCTGTTTGAAGAAGTTTTATCAAAATCTAATTTGAAAGAACGTTTTAGGCATGCACACTCGTATAGTCTGATGATTGGTTTATCTGGATTTGGTTATTCAATGTTACAACACTATGCACCAGATGATGTGCCTGATTTCTTAAGGTTGCAGTAATAAGATAAATTTCTATGAGGAGGTGAGAATAATGACAGAGAAAAATAAAATAGATCTTATAACTGGCTATATTGATGAAAATGAGTTAAATCAATTGGTAGGAGCTGGAGACGTTACTCCCAACTCCACTTGGTGGTGTGCAACTATCGGGATAACCTTAAGTGCAGGCCCTTGTCCAACTTCTGCATGTACTAAAGATTGTTAGTAGTAGGGTTTTGTTTTTAGTGTTGTTTTTACCTTCTGATGAGAGTTTAGTTGCTATCTGAGCTTTCATCAGAAATTCTAGATTAGTAGAGGAAGGAATATTATGGTAAAAATATACAATGAAAAGATAGAAAAAAAAATGGTATCTATCATTTCTAGGTATCTAAATGAAACGAATTCTACTCCGATAGTTGTTAGGAAGATAAGTGATGTTTATAGGGATCGATTTGGTTCGTTTCTTTTACCTTTTCTCACCTATTTCCATGACTGTATAAATAAAATGTTTTGTCAGATTGAAAATAAATCTGATGTTGTCTTTAATAAAAAAGAAATGATAAAAAGCGCTCTTAGTTCTCTTGCTAATGATTTGTTGAATATTAGCATTAGAACATTAATATATGAACTATACTGTCAGAAGAGTATGGGGGAATTAAGGGGGGCAAATCCACATGAACGTTATAAATATTTTAATCAACAACTCATAGAGAGAAAGGTTACTAGGAACATTTTACAAAAATATACTGTGCTTTCTTTTTTGTTATACATAAAAATACATAGTAAATTAGAATATTTGAGTGAAGTTATCATGCATCTAGAGGAAGATGCGTCTCTGATTAAGAAGCATTTCAAAATATCATTTTCAGAAGTAGCCAATATTGAGATGAGTAGTGGAGATTCCCATAATGGTGGGAAGAGTGTACTAATTGTAGTTACAGATGAAGGCAAAATTGTATATAAACCGCATACTCTTTCTCCAGATAGGTTATTTAATGATGTAGTGGATTTTGTAAATGAGAAGAGAGTGTTACGAACCGATTTAAATCAAATTGAGAGCCTAGACTTTGGTTCCTATGGTTGGCAGAAGTATCAGTCACATGATAGATGTAAGACTGTTCAAGAGGTTGAAGATTATTTTTATAGAATTGGCGCACTTCTATGTGTCTTCCACGTATTGAAAACAGAGGATATTCACTGTGAGAATATTATTGCTTCTGGTTCATCTCCTTCTATTATTGATTTAGAGACATTGATTAAGAACGAAAATCAAATTAGGCTTGAACCGAGTTTGCATGAAGTATTTAATAACCATGTGAACAACTCAGTATTGGGAACATTGTTATTGCCCCTTAATCTGAAGTATTCTATGTTCGATTTTGATATGGGGGGAATAGCTAATTCTTCTGATATTTCTGATATATGGAAGTCATTCTATATAAAGGATGAAGGTACGGATGAGATTAGGTTAGAGGAGAAGGCAACTGTACTTGAACAACATAGGAATTGTGTGAATCTAGTGGATGAGGTTATGGAACCTATTGATTATGCGGAGTCCATTCAAGAAGGCTTTAGAGATTGCTATCAGTTATTCTTAAGTAGTGGAGATGAAGTTACAGATATATTAAAAATGAGTGGGGAAGTAGAGATAAGGCAAGTACTGAGAGCTACTAGTGTCTATGGCCGATTTTTAAAAGCATCGACTCACCCTAAATACCTTAAAGCATTTGAAGATAGAGAGAAATTGTTTTCGAAATTATATTTGAACAACGAGTTGAGCCCACTAGATATCAAGAGAGTAGATGCCGAAGTAAAGGCGCTTATAATTGGCGATATACCATACTTTTCTCAGAAAATAAGTTCAGTAGAATTGAAGTGTAATAACAAAGATAGTATTCCTCAATACTATGACCAAGATCTAAATGATGTAGTTCGATATAGAGTAGAAAATTTAAGTGCTGACGGTCTTGAGAAGCAGCTTCATTATATTAGGATGTCATTGCTTACGACAGTAAAGGATCCTTGGGATCAGGATAGTCATCATCTCCCTACTGTAAAATATTTTAATAATAATGATGACTACCTCGGTAAGGCGAGAGAGATTGGCGATTGGTTGAGTAATCGGTCTATTTGGAATATGAACGAAACAGCTGGTACTTGGTTGATCCCTTCTTTATCGTCAATTGGACGTATGAAGCTTTCTCCTGTGGAATCAGGGCTTTATGAAGGTGGAGGTAGTATCTTGTTCCTTGCTCAATTAGGTGCGGAGACAGGGGATAATAAATATCTGCAGTTAGCAAAGGCAGCTTTGGAAGGAATTGAAGAATTTAAAATTGAAAGAAAGAAACATATACTATCTAGTCTTTCCTTATTTGATGGATGGGGTTCTCGTGTATATCTCTATTACACTATGTATTCGATTACTGGAGACCAAAAATATTATGAAAAATATTTAGACTCTATAGATGAGATAGGTAGAGTGGATTTTGAGAGAGAGAGTAATCTAGACATTATTGGCGGACTATCTGGAGTACTCATTACTTCCCTCAATATTTACAGAAATGACTCTAACGATAAGTTGAGAGTTATTTGTGAGGAATTAGCAGATCAGCTACTTAGCAAAGTGAACGAGTCTAGTGAAACCTTATTGGCGGGACTTTCCCATGGAATTTCTGGAATTTCTTGGGGGTTGATCTCTTTTGGTTCACAATTCAACAAATCTAATTATATTGAGAAAGGTCTGAACCTGATTACGCTAGAGAATCAATTTATTGATGAAGAAAGATTGAACTGGAAGGATCTACGGGAAGGGGTAGTTTCTAATTCAGATCCTGTTTATTGGTGCCATGGAGCCCCTGGTATTGCATTAGCGAGAATGAATATGATGAAGTTATTAGATCAAGAAAATGAAATGCTTTCTAGAGATTTACAGCTAGCTATTCAAAAGACTGTAAAAGATGGTTTTTCTGATCAAATGGATCATAGTCTGTGTCATGGCATATTTGGGAACATTGATATTTTATTAGAGATAAGCAACTACTTGAAAGATAGAAAGTTGAAAGATATTGCTTACTCACAAGCAGATAGAGCATTGAAATCCATCAAAGAGGAGGGGTTCAAAAGCGGAATAAAAGGTGGTTTTGATATTAGTACATTTATGTTAGGGCTTTCAGGCATTGGCTTCTCCCTATTGCGTCTACATAATCCACAACTTCCCTCGCTACTCTCCTTGTCAATTCCTAGTTTGAGAGTTAGGAGTAATCGAGATGGATATAAAAACTAGACGATCAGTTCCGATGATTATGCAGATGAATCAGACGGAGTGTGGCCTATGTTGTTGTGCTATGATACTCAGATTTTATAAGAGTAATGAAAGCTTATTTGAATTAAGAGAGATGGTAGAGGTTGGTAGAGACGGCTTAAACTTTAATCAATTGAAGGAGATATTTGAAGGAAAAGGGTTTGATACTAGGGTATTTAAAGGGTCTTTAGAAGGAATCAGATCAGTGCCTTTGCCTGTCATTGCTTTTTGGAACCAGGGACATTTTGTTGTTATAGAAAAAGTGTCTGATCTCTATGTACATGTGGTAGACCCCGAACTTGGACGTAGAAAGTTGTCTATGCATGAATTCAAAGACTCTTTCTCAAATTATATACTAGTACCTACACCAACAGAGCGATTTAAAGCTAAGAAAGAAAAGCCTAAAAATGTGTGGGTAGATATAATTGCAAATTTAAAGGATCGAAAACCCCTTTTTGGTATTCTGCTAACTCTCTCTCTAGTGAGCTATCTATTAGCTTTAGGGGCTCCCATACTTGTACAGAAGGTGATTGATTATACTGTCATAGAACAAGGAAATATTGATTTAAGTGTGTTTGTCATAGGAGTTGTTTTTGTAACTGTGCTATATTGTCTCACTCTTCTAGCAAGAGGCTTAAAATTGATAACGATGAATGTTTTTTTAAGTCGTAGATTAATGATGGGGACATTTGGACATTTGCTAAAGCTGCCTTATAAGTTTTTTGACTTGAGATCTCCAGGTGACTTGCTCTTCAGATTGAGTAGTGTGAATGGCGTTAGAGAGTTGATCTCAACTCAAGTGGTTTCGGGGGTAATTGACGCAGGAGCTTTACTGATCATAACCTTCTATCTATTTTCTAAATCAGTTTTTCTTAGTGTCATAACAGTTGCTCTTTTTGCTTGTATTACATTGTTTATGTTTTTAATTAGACCTTCGATATCAGAAGCGATCAATAATGAGATCTCAGAACAGAGTAAATCACAATCTATGCAAGTGGAGGCCCTATTTTCAATTGCATCTGTGAAGATGTCAGGAATGGAAGATGAAATCTTTGCTTTGTGGAAGCAACAGTATAAACAAGTGTTAAGGCAATTTAAAAAAAGATATGTGTTGCAGAATATTTATGACACGGTTTTAGGAACTGTTCAAACCGCATCTCCTCTAATTATCTTACTTGTTGGAGTTTATTTATTTTCACAGGATGTTTTATCATTAGGAGAAGTTGTAGCTTATCATGCTTTGTCTACTTCGTATTTTGGATTAGGAAGAAGCCTATTTGGTTCCTATACACAGTATGTACTAGCTACATCTTATTTAGAACGGATTGCAGATATTACATATTCACCACAAGAGCAAAGCCCAACCAATCCTATAGACCACAAGATAACAGGAGAGTTGGAGCTAAGGAATGTTTCCTTTTCGTATACTAAGCATTCAAATGATGTGATCAAGAATGTCTCTGTGAAAATTAGAAGTGGAGAAAAGATTGCATTGGTAGGTCCTTCAGGTTCAGGGAAGACGACACTAGGAAAGATTTTAGTTGGTCTATATTCTCCTAATGGAGGGACGGTTATGTACGATGGGATACCATCAGAAAGATTTATGAAGAAAGATCTATGTAGTCAGATGGGAATAGTCCCTCAAGATATCCAACTATTTAATAAAACGATCCTTGATAACATTCGTATGAACAAACGAGAAGTTAGCATGGAGAAAATTCGAGAAGTAGCAAGAGCGGCTCAAATTGAAGAAGATATTCAATCATTACCTATGGGGTATCAAACAATCGTATCAGAAATGGGAATGAATTTTTCAGGTGGACAACGACAAAGAATTGCATTTGCTAGAGCACTACTTGGGGATCCCAAAATTCTAATATTGGATGAAGCAACAAGCTCTTTAGATAATGTAAATGAAGCTCAAATATCTGAATATCTGAGTAGTATTGGTTGTACAAGAATTGTAATTGCACATCGTCTATCTACTATTAAAGATTCCGACTGCATATATGTAATGAATAATGGAGAAATAGTAGAGCAAGGTACTCATAATGAGCTTTTATCGAGAGAGGGATTCTATAAAGAGCTGTATGATTTGTCTGGAGATAAATCTATCGAATCCATTAGCATCTAAAAAGGGAGGATATAAATGAAGCCTATTCTATCCTTGAAAGAAGTGAATAAGAATATTGGTCAAGATCATATTGTTAAGGACTTATCATTTGATATAAATCCTGGTGAAATATTTGGTTTTTTAGGTCCCAATGGTGCAGGTAAAACCACTACCATTCGAATGATTGTTGGGCTAACGAGTGTAACATCAGGTAGTATTACTATTAATGGATGGGATATTAGTAAAAATTATAAACAAGCAATTGCACAAGTTGGAGCAGTAGTAGAAACACCTGAATTGTACAATTATCTTACTGCTGAAAAAAACCTAATTCACTTTGGGCGTATGAGCGAGAATGTAACCAAAGAAGATATCAAGAATCGCCTTGATTTAGTAGGGCTACGGGGTGTAAGGCAACAAAAGGTAGGGAAGTTTTCTTTGGGAATGAAGCAACGGTTGGGGATTGCCCAAGCTTTGTTACACAAACCGAAACTGTTAGTGTTAGATGAGCCTACAAATGGACTAGATCCTGCTGGAATTAGGGAAATGCGTGATCACTTTAGAAAAATTGCCCAGGAAGAAAAGATTGCAATTATGATTTCTAGCCATTTATTGTCTGAAGTGGAGTTAATGTGTGATCGCTTTGCGATTCTACAAGAAGGTAGAATGGTGAAGACTGAAAAAATTTCGGAAGATAGAGATGATAAGATCGGTTTATATGAGTTGGAAGTGGACCAAATAAATCGTGCTACGGAAATCCTTTTAAAACAATTCCCTCAATTGAGTGTAAATGTCACCCAAGAAGAGAAAATTCAACTAAGGGTGACGAAAGAACAACTAGGTGAAATTAATGCTTTATTGGTAAAGGAACAGATCGTTTTGTATCAAACTACTCTAGTTAAACAATCATTAGAAGAGCGCTTCTTAAAAGCAACAAACCAGGGGGGATATAGATGATATTTAAATTAATTCAGAATGAGTGGATGAAAATCTTTAATCGTGCTAGCACGTATGTGATGCTTGCTCTAATGGTTGTATTTATCGCTGGAACAGCTACTTTTACTTATTATACTCAACCAGAACATGGCGTGGTTCCGAGTAAAGAAAAATGGACTTCAGAGTTAAACAAGAAGAATGAGCAATATGATAAAGAAAAGACACATGCCAACTATTATGTTCGGAAAAATGCTGTGAATCAACAAGCAATTAATAATTACCGGCTACAGCATGATGTGTCCCCATACGAATTAACAAATGTATGGAAATATATGGAGACGAATAAAAATTTAATTGAGGTACTAGCCATATTTTCTATTTTTATGGGAGCATCAATCGTTGCTCATGAGTTTAATCAAGGGACCATGAAGTTATTACTCATTCGCTCTGCTTCTAGAACACAGATATTATTAGCAAAATATTTGTCCACTCTTATATTTGTAACAGGATTTTTGATAGTGCTGTTCGGATTATCCTACCTGATAGGAAGTATACTATTCGGCTTTGAAGGACAGTCCGTGTATTTAACTTCTGTCAATGGAGAGGTAATTGAGAGATCGAGAATGCTATTTATAGGAGCTAGTTATTTAAATAGCTCTATTGAGTTGTTGATGCTTACTTCCTTTGCATTTATGATTTCAACACTGTTTAGAAGCGAGACAGCTTCTATTGTTATTTCTATTCTGTTTTTGTTTATGGGAGAGAGAATTACTGACATACTTGCTTTGTTTACAGATTGGGCTAAGTATCTGTTATTTGCTAATACGGATTTAAATGCCTATTTTGAAGGGGGACCTCCAGTAGCAGGTATGACTTTAACCTTCTCATTGATTGTATTAGCCGTTTATTTATTTATATTCATGTCGCTATCCTTCTACTTCTTTAAGAAAAGAGATGTAAGTATTTAGTTGTAAAAATAGCGTGGAAAATAAGCTTTATTATGGAGTTCAACACCTTATTATGATGGACGAGAATTCTAAATGAACAAGTAAGTTAGTCTGATATAGTCTCGTCGTCATGTTTAAATTATATTCTGAATGTGGGGTTCTTATGGGATCTTTATTAAAGAAATTCTGTTTAAATTTGTTGGTTACTTGTCTAATTATTTCTGCCTCCCCTTTCTTTCTTATAGAGAAGGGAGAGGCGAAAGAAAATAGAGAGGCTTATAATAAACTAGTCATTTTCAAAGATAGTAAAATACCTAGTGAGATTGAACTGCATGAAGAATCTGATATTAAAATGACTAGGATTCCAGAAATCGGAGCACTAAAAATTGAATCTAATCATAAGTCTAACTTAGATCAATTTATTCTTAAATTGAAACGATATCATAATGCCGAGATAGCTACAATCGGAGAAGACGTAAAGGTGTCAATACCTAGCGAATTTACCCAATTTGTTCCAAAATATAAGGATAAAATGTCTCATATACCTACTAATACTGTTTCTGAACCTAAAGAAAACTCTCTTCATCACAGTTGGGGATGGGATATTAAAAAGGTAACCGCCGGTGGGGCAAGTTATCAGATTGAAACAGGAAATCATCAAGTTAAAATAGCAATCTTAGATAGTGGAATTGATTTTGATCATCCAGATCTAAAAAATAACATCATTTCTCAGGGTAGATCATTCGTTCCAGGTGTGGAGACAGCAAAAGATGATATGGGGCATGGCACAATGGTGGCAGGAATGATTGCTGCTAATGGTAAATTATTAGGAGTTGGACCGAATTTGGGACTAGTCCCCTATAAGGTGATGAGTCAAGGAGATGGGGAATCTTCATGGGTTGTTCAAGCGATTATCCAAGCAACAAAAGACGATGTAGATGTGATTAATTTAAGTCTAGGTACTTATAAATCTTTAATAAAACAAGAGGATCAAGCTGTATTAGAATTGTATAAACGCGCTGCACGCTTTGCGTCGAATAAAGGCGTTATCCTAGTAGCGAGTTCGGGAAATGATGCTCTTGATCTAAGTAATCCGTCGGAAGTTGCTAATAAATTTGGGAAAGAGGGAGACCAGCTGGTACATGCTCCAGGTGGTGATATTCCCCATGTAATCACTGTTTCCTCTACTAGTATCCATAACCTACTATCTAAGGAATCCAATTATGGGCAACAAATTCTTTTTACTGCTCCTGGAGGGGAATTCGATTTTTCATCGGGAGATACAAAAGCCCTCTGTCTTACTACTTATCCTACGTATTTACAACAATCTCCGATCAATGAATATTTTAACCTTCCAGCGGGATATGTTTTTACTGCAGGAACTAGTCTCTCGGCACCAAAAGTATCTGGAGCTATTGGAGTATTAATTGCTCATCAGAAAAAAACTAAGAAGAGTCCTCTAACAACCGATAATATGATAAAAATTCTTCAAAATAGCGCAGAGGATTTAGGTGAGAAAGGCAAAGATCTATTTTATGGATTCGGGCTTGTGAATTTGCACCAAGCATTGAAGGTACTAGATAAATAGGGTGAGGAGAGGACAGATGGGCAGGCGCTATCATAACTATTAATGTACAGGGATATAAAGGTTTTATGTGGCTAAGTAATGGGAAAGATGGGAAGAATGACAGGATTGAGAATTGTTGCAGATATTCGTATGGGCTACTATAGTAGGGGGTAGGTATAATGAAGAGGTTCAAACTATTTGTTGACATTCACAAAGAAGAAGTTTGGCTAAACGAGCAACTAAAACAGGGTTATGAATTAGTAAGAGTAAGCGGCGTTGGAAAATATTACTTTAAAAAAATCACCAATACGAATCAAGTCATTCGAGTAGCTTGCCGATCATTGAAAAAGGGGGAGCTGATATCGTATATTAAGACATATACAGATCTTGGTTGGAAACGTGTCCCTAACAGTCAGTATCATCCCATTCATTATTGGATTAAAGAAAAGGATGGTCACGATGATTTGTGCCAAGATATAACATTATTATCTAATGAAATGCTCGAAAAAATTACTAGTAGTTATCTACCTATATTCTCCCTTCTTGTCGCAATATTCCCCCTCCTACTTGCGCAAGGGAAAATATTCTACTTGAATCCCAAAGGCGCATACTTTACCCCTGATCTATGGGAAAAAGAGGATGGTCAATTTATCCTATCCTTTTTGTTTGAAACTCCTTTTGCATTAGGACGCTTTGCTTTCCCATGGCTGTTAATTATAATGTTAGTATTCTTTGTACTCAAGATAGGATTTTTTACAGTCAAATGTCGAAGAATAAAAAAATAGGCGGTACATAGTGCCGGCTTGGAACACTATGTAAGCATGTTTTACTATTACATCAAAAAAACGAGCTTCTTCATTATATACACTTATATGAAAGTCCTGTCTAACTTCTTCGATCAAATTGCTAACAAAACTGCTAATGACTTTGCTAACAAACCATAGCAAATGAGGTGAACTGAGGTTATACTATATTTCATGAAACCCCGTTGTGTTCAGGAATATTGCACTGTCTTACACTGTATAAGGTAGATTCCGTGGTCTTGAAAACCGCCGACGTTGCAAGGCGTCCGTGGGTTCGAATCCCACCCTCTCTGCCAAATGAATAATCTAACCGTTAGCTGGTAGAAAAGTGTAATCGGGTTTACTCGGTTACACTTTTTTAATGTGTATTAACAAGTGATGAGAAATTGAGTAGGGAGAGGCGGACAAGTCCATGTATGAATACAAAGTGATTAAGGTCTGCCAGTGCTGACCCAAAGGATTATGAAACAGTGATGAATCACATGGAGGAAGATGGCTGGCGTTTGAGTCAGATGTGTTACCATTAAGTATTTCTATTTGAGTATTATCGAATAAGGAGGTATAAAAATGATCGATTATATATCTAAATCTGTTGATGATCTTGCCGTATGCCTTTTTTATCTAGAAACAAGTAAACAGTCTCGATCTAGGGATGAATGTACAATGAATTATGTATTTCCTACACCTATATGTCTAGATCTCCAATTTCAAGATAAAAAGAAGAATAGTTATCTATCTATTCTATATACTTTTTGTAGTATTACGATCCCTAGTATATCCATAGGAGGAATACGGTAAATGCTCCTCCTATGGATATTGATGTGGATGATAGGAATATTGCTTCTATTGGCTGGTTTTAAAAACACTAGTGCGCGGTGGGCGAGTGCCACTACTTTTTGTGGTGGTGTAGGAGGATTATCAGTAGTCATTGGGGAACAGATTAAACCGCTCTTTGAAAGTAATTCTGATGTTTTTCAGTATCTACTTTTAGCTGAAAATATTACAGCGTTCGTATCTGACTATCTGACCCCTTATTCTTTTATATTTTTTGGATTGTCATACTCCGAAATTGTTCCTAGAAAATATATTAGGATGCTGCAATATTTCCTTTTTATTCCTGTGATAGGGATGATTATGTTTTATCCTGTATATCCAACTTTCGTAGTTCCATATTCCTTAGCGACTTTCTGGGTTGTGCCATATATTTTGGCGGGTATTATACTTCTCATATGGTCCTATATTATGGAAAAAAATCCATTCACTAAAAGAAGTAGATTTTATACCTGTTTGGCGTTTATCCCTACTATGATTTATGCGGTAACTACAAGTTATTTTCTACGCATTATGGATATTGAGGAAGGATGGCGTTATAATTACTGGATTGCTCTCTTCCTTTTCGTGGTTTCCATCACTTCCCTTTTTCGTTGTGGCTTAGTTGGAGTCCGTCTACGGGTTCAGCGTCAGAGTCTTAACTATTCTATACAGCAGTTAACAGCGGAAACATCTGTGATGAACCATGGAATGAAGAATGATTTAGGACTCATCAAACTATATGGTGAAAAAATTAAAAATTATGCAATGACTACTAATCAAGTGAACTTGCAAAGCGACATTGACATCATTCTTCAAATGCACGAAAAAATGCAAAATACGATGATGAGAATACAACAACAAACAAAGGATCAAAAGCTATATATAGGAGAATATCGAGTAGTGGATATGGTAGAGAGGTGCTTATACCAGTCAAAAGCCAAGTTAAAAGATTCTGGCATCAAAGTAATGAATAGTATGAAATGCGATCTGACTATTTGTTGCGATCGCCTACTAATAGAAGAGGTCATAAATAATATTGTTTCTAATGCGATAGAAGCTATGCCGACTGGAGGGGAGCTTACTATAGGCATAGCTAAAAATAGAAAGAATGTTATTCTTATAATCAAAGATACGGGAATTGGTATACCTAAGGAGCATTTTACACGAATTTTGGAACCCTTCTTCTCTACAAAATCAAATCCTAAGGAAAATTTTGGTTTAGGACTTTTGTTTTGTTACAATGTTGTCAGAAAGCATGGAGGCAAGATAGACTTTTATACAAATGAAGGGGTAGGAACTACTGTATACTTAGCTTTTCCTAGGATCAAGGAGAATAGATAATGGGGGAAGGGTTGATTACAATAGGATCATAACCGAGAAGCAAAATCCACTACATAAACTAAGAAGCTACGAGACAAAATAAGTCCGAAAGGACGGGATTCGATGAAATCATACGAAAACTCCACCACAACTCCCATTCATTCGGAGGGAACGAGCAAAGGGAGAGATGAACGACTTGCAGATCAAGGGACTCCACTGGGGGAAGCCGTGGAAGCCAATAAAGAGAAGAAGTTAAAGGGGCCTAATGCTCCGGCTACATAGAAGAGATATGGGAAAAATTCCCTAAGAACATTTCCAACAAACAACAAGGTGCAATCTAGAGAATACCAGATTGCACCTTGTTGTTTGTAACCTAATTTTTACAGCATATTTTCGCCTAACAGAACTAATCGTCGAGTGATTTCTCCGCCAACATAGCCGTTCTCACGGGAAGTAGTGTCTGCTCCAAGTTGAACACCAAATTCAGATGCAATTTCGTTCTTCATTTGATCCAGACTGTTTTGAACTTGATTGTTATGTGTGTGTTTCATTTCCAAAAACACCTCCTTATTGCACCTTAGTATGGTCGGGAAGAAAGAGAATATGACTAACTTATATTTCCAAAACCATTAGATCATTGCTCTTTATAAAAATTTTGATTGAGTATAAAAATATTTTATTATATTCTCGATAGGTAAGGATATTGTGTTGAAAAAAGACTTGATGGGTATATAGCAGAAATATCTGCTCTTCAATTAGCCGAAGGAGGAACAATCCATTGGAATCGATCGGATCATTAATAGGTTATCTCATCATGGGTTTTTTTATCATCGTGTTTGGTGGAGTCATTATTTTCTTTATCTCTATTTCCATTCGGGGTTTATTTAGATGGATTCGTAATAACCATCAACCTGTGCAAGCGATAAACGCTAGAGTAATAAGTCGACGTGCCATCAAACAATATACCTTTATCGCATTCGAAGGGGAGAATGGCGATCGAATGGAGTTCCGTATGAGTAGATCTAAATCTGTGTTAGTGGTAGGAGACACAGGTGTACTTACGTTTCAAGGCACTCGATTTAAGGGATTTCAACGGACTAGACTATGAATCACTACACAAAGGAACAGAAGAAGGTGTAAATTTGGATACATTTCCGAAGTATATATATGCTGAAATAACGGCTCTTCGTGATCCTGTCAATCGAATGGATCGGGATTCCTCTAAAGAAGGAGATCACGCCTTCATGACGTGGGATCTATGGAAGAAAATCGTCGATGAGTGTAGTCAACAGGAGGATGTAATACTTGAGCCATCTTGGGCAGGAGAATCCATGCTCCATCCGCAATTTCAGGAGTTTATGGCTTATGCAACT
The DNA here is from genome assembly GCF_004341445.1 of Baia soyae. Taxonomy (GTDB): domain Bacteria; phylum Bacillota; class Bacilli; order Thermoactinomycetales; family Thermoactinomycetaceae; genus Baia; species Baia soyae. Next base: position 25,337 of record NZ_SLXV01000003.1, on the reverse strand, counting down.
ACAAAGCTAGGTGAAAGAATACGTCTAACTACCAATGGTACACTCATTAGTGAACAAAACATAGAACTACTTAGAAGCCTAAATTGGATTACTGTGAACGTAGATAGTGATAAGGGATTCGCAAATGCAGTATGGCTGAAAAACGAACGACAAGTAGATAAAGAACATACATATCTCACCCTTGCCTTTGTTTCGGGTAATGAGGCTACAAATAAGTATTTCAATTATATAATTGGGGATCCATATCAGGAATTTCGAGGATTTGATTTTGTTGTCTATTATTACGAATTAAAAGAAGGTTCCCCGTACCATGATCCGTATGTAGGAAAGACGATCTTGATCGATTCAGAGGGATCTGTTGCGCCCTATTTGCATCCCTATCAGGGTCAAAAGGAAGCGAATCTAGTTACAACCACCCTATCAGATATTTGGCATCGCTTGGATCTAACAGATTCTCCTGAACAAATTTATCATTTCTGTGCGACTCGTAATCGTTATAGAAGCCAATTCTTTCATCCAGGTAATGATTATAGTAAATCGGTCGACTGTGCCAAATGTGGTGGTTTCCTGTCTCGGAATGCTACGTTCTGCCTAGATTGTGAGAAGCAAGATGAAATAGAGAAGCTAACATCTCAAATCCAAGGTATTACAGAAAGCAAGATTTTGTCTGGTTATAAGATTTTTCGGATTAGTCCAACCGAGTTTGAAGCATATAAAGTAGAAAATCTCGAGGAAGACGATGAGGGGCCATATAGCTATTGTGATTGGAATGGTGATGCGCATGAGGTGGCTGACTACATCCAAGGTGTGATTACTTCGGATATGGACAGCGGGCAGCATGTTTGTTCTGGATGTGAAGCGCCGATAAATCGTAATGAGACAATATGTATGGGCTGTTATGAAAATGAAGAAATAGAGAAAATTACATCTCAAATTATTAAAATTACAAACAGTGGGATCGTCTCTGATGCAATGATTAAACGAATCAGCTCTACTGAATTTGAAGTATATAATGATCAACATGTGTGCAAATGTAGTGGAGATGTACAGAAAGTAGCTGAATACGTCTACTTTTTCTACCCCTATTAAATCTAAATTATATAGAAAAGAAGTCGTCTAGTTACTGGACGGCTTTTTTTATGAAGATGCATTTTTTAATTGCCCCATTTATGCCATATATATAGACTTGAAAAGTATTTAAAGTTGTAGTGAGATAAGAGAGAGTGAGGGGGATTATGAATTTGTCTAAGCAAATCTTAATCGTAGATGATGATAAAGAAATCGTAAACTTAATCGATATCTCTTTACAAAACGAAGGTTTTACTACAGTAAAAGCGTATAATGGGGAAGAAGCCCTTGCAATCTTACAAGAGAATTCGGTTCATTTGATTATTCTTGATGTCATGATGCCTAAAATGAATGGGCTGGAATTTTGTCAGCTTGTTAGACAACATGATAATACTCCTATTCTGATGTTAAGTGCCAAATCCGAAGATATGGATAAGATTACAGGGCTGATGACAGGTGCGGACGATTACATGGCCAAGCCATTTAATCTATTAGAAATGATGGTACGTGTGAAAGCGCTTTTACGAAGGGCTTATTACTTTAATCATCAGACTCAAGAGGATAAAGAGATGATTCGCTTAGGAGAGCTGATCATTAATCGAAAAACATACTCTACTTCTGTTGGATCAGAAAAAATAAATCTAACATCGAAGGAATTTGAAATCCTATATTTTCTGGCTACCCATCTGGGCCAAGTATTTAATTCGGAAGAAATATTTCGCTCCGTTTGGAAGGAAAAATATTATGAAGCGAACAATACGGTTATGGTGCATATCAGTAATTTGCGAGATAAATTGGAAAAAAATTTAGGTTATAAAGTGATTCATACCATCTGGGGAGTGGGTTACAAGATTGAGGGATAAAACGTATTATCGGATTCTATCGAAAATTGCAGTGGTCTTTATTTTTAGCTTGTGGGCTTCCCTGTTTATTTCAAACTTTGTTTATAGTTTATTGAAAGAGTATACTCCTAACTTAGAGGCTATCGAAAATCTATTGCCGATCCATATAGAGTATGTATTGGTAGGTCTGTTTGGCATTATCATATTCTTATTATTTATTGGGAGCTATATTCGATACTTTATTCAAATCTGTCATGCGGTTAGTGAGATTGCGCAAGGGGACTCGAAAAAGAGAGTGCCTGTTAAATTTCAAAACGAATTTACCAAGCTGGCGACTCGGGTCAATTTGATTTTGGAACAATTACGTACAGCCGTTGAAGAGGAACGCTTAGCGGAACAGACGAAAAATGAGCTAATTACGAATGTTTCCCACGATCTACGTACTCCATTAACCTCCATTATGGGTTATTTGAGTTTGATTGATCGCAATCAATACCAAGACGAAGTAGAGCTTCGATACTATACAGACATTGCTTATCAAAAAGCACAGCGGTTGGATCAATTAGTGAACGATCTATTCGAATACGTTCGGACTAAAAATCCAAAGATGAGCTTACAGGTGAAAGCAATTAATTTAAAGGAATTGTTGAAGCAGATCGCGATCCAGTTCCAAATTCAGCTTAAGCAAGAAAAAATGAAGTCACGGCTCTCTTTACCAGAAAGCTCTGTTTGTGTGGAGGCAGATGGTGACCAGTTAGCGAGGGTATTTGAAAATATTATCTCGAATGCGATGAATTATGGAAAAAAAGGTATATTCGTGGATATTACGCTCGAAGTACATGATCAGCTTGCAGTTGTAAAAATCACGAATTACGGAGATAGCATCCCTAGGGCCGATCTTCCCTACCTGTTTGATCGCTTTTATCGAATTGAAAAATCAAGGTCCGTGTATACAGGAGGGTCAGGTCTAGGGCTTGCTATCACGAAGAATATCATTGAACTCCATCAGGGCTTTGTTGAGGTTAAAAGCGATGAAAAGGAAACAAGTTTCCACATTTGTCTCCCTATTTTCAAGTAAGAAACTTAGATCGAGAGGGAATTTCCCATCTACGGTCTTTTTTAGCATGACAATTAAATTTTTGACTATTCAATTAGACATAACCTTACAAAAATGTAAGGATGATATAATGAGATATTGTTGTATAATGAAAAGTGTGAATAAATATAAAAGTTATATTTTTATATTAAATCAAGGGGATGATGTCGTGATTAAGTGTAATTGGGGTGCGGGGGCTTTATCTGTTGTTCTGGTAGCCTCACTCCTAGCCTTTCCTAGTATGACGGAGGCAAATATGGATAAAAAAGGGACAGCCTCAGCTAAGCCTGCTCGCTTTCTATCCGAGTTGGCTCAGTTAAAACAACAAGTGAAACAGCAACAAAAGTGGCTGAAGAGCAATGGAATACAGAAAAATGCCCAGAAAGAGTCTGTGCAAGAGGTTCTATTTAAAGGAAAGCTAGATTGGTACCAAAATCATACTTATCGCATCGTAGTAGAAAAGGATGGAGTCCTTCGGATTAACGAAAAGAACGCAAACGACAAAGTGAAATATAGTCTCATGGATGCAAATAGTTTCGAAGAAGTGAGTAATGGAGCTAAGATGCCTGCTGGAGAGTATTTCCTCTCTGTGTGGTATGATCGAGAACTCCCTTCTTCAGAAAATGACGTATCTTATGAGGTAAAAGTCAGTGGGGTTTCCATGAATTCAGTAGACAATACAGCTCCAGAGCTTCAAACCACTGCACCTATTAAACACGAATTACGGCTTACGACGGAGGCGAAAAACTTTCAGCTTAAGGGTTCTGTTAAGGGAGCAGACCGCGTTGATATTACTGCTAACAGTACCACCTATGGCTTGAAAGGATTCACGTACTCGGAAGCGTTGCCTTTCAATCCAGGGAGAAACTCCTATCAAATAACGGCCCGAGAGATGTCAGGAAATATGGCGAATGAAGTATTCGAAGTAGTAAAGCCACATCTTCAGCGATATAACAGTACAAATCCGGCGGCTCTTTCTGCTCAATTGAGCAAGAAACGATATCCTAGTGGTGCTGAGACCGTTATTATTACTAATTCCCATTTCGGAGCAGAAGCCCTTACGGCGAATACCCTTTCCTCTGTTCAGAATGCGCCAATCCTTTTTACGGATGCGAACCAATTACCAGTAGGAGTAAGCACCGAAATCAAACGGTTGGGGCCATCCAAGGCGATCCTTTTAGGTGGTGATAAGGTTGTTTCAAAAGCAGTAGAGGAGCAACTAAAAAAGATGAACATAAAGGTTGATCGTCGAGTAGAGAGTAATCCATTTATCAGTACTTCGCAGCTGGCCGAAAAGATCTTAAAAGATAGTGAGATAGACTCAGTGTCGATCGTAGAGGCTTCTGATTTTGCGAGTGCGATGTATATGAGTGCGGGCTATAGCTCTCCTATTTTACTGGTAGAAAAAGACCGGATTCCTGTTGAAACAAAGGCGGTATTAAAGAAATATCCCCAGATTAAAAATCTTCTAGTGGTGGGACCAACAGGCCAAATCTCGGAAGCGGTGAAAAAGCAACTAGGCTCATACGGTAAAGTAGCAGAAGTGACTGGAAAAGATCGTTTTGAGGTAGGAGTAAATGTAATTCGTCATTTCAGTAAGATAAATGAAGTAGATGCAAGTGAGTTCGTCATTGTGAAGGATCAGGATTATGCATCTGCTGTATTAGGTGGAGGATTTTATGCACCTATCTTGTTTACTCCGGCCCATTCTTTGGACAAGTCCGTTTCTACCTATTTCAACGAGAGTAAACCAAATGTACTACATCTCTTAGGTGGGAAAGAGGCCATTTCGACACAAGTAGAACAGCAGTTGAAAGGAAAATTGAATTAGAGTTCAATCCAACGTAACCAAAGGGGAGAAACAAATGAAATTTTCAAAAGTTATGCTAGCTGGAGCTTTAACTTTGCTTTCTGTTGTCCCACCGACGGTTTCATCAGCTGCGCCTGCGCCTAAGAGTGACTATACGTTAATGGTTTATATGGTTGGTTCTGATTTAGAGAGTGGTGGCAATTACGCTTCAACTGATTTGAAAGAGATGATGAAAGTTGGATCGACGAAAAATGTGAATGTAGTGGTCGAGACAGGTGGCTCAAATGATTGGGCAAATGGGAAAATCAGTAACAAAGAAAATCAACGCTGGCTCGTCAAGAAAAATGATATTCAGAATGTAGGAAATATCGGAGACAAAAACATGGGGAAATCGGAATCATTGACCGATTTTATTGATTGGTCGATGGAGAAGTACCCAGCTAAAAAGTACGGAATTGTCCTTTGGAATCATGGTGGAGGGTCTGTGGCTGGGTATGGAGCAGACGAGAAGCACGATTACGATGCGTTAACTCTATCTGAACTACAGAAAGCATTCGATAAGTCGCAAGCGAAGACGAATAAGTTTGATATGATCGGATTCGATGCTTGTCTCATGGGAAATGTGGAAGTCGCTAAGTTATTGCAGCCGTACGGCAAATACTTGGTCGCTTCTGAAGAGTTGGAGCCTGTTCATGGATGGGACTATACTCCATTCCTAAAAACGTTGACCACCTCCTCTAAGAAAACAGGTGATGTGGTTGGAAAAGTGATTGCGGATGCATACGTCAAACAATCGGAGGACTTCGGTACCGAAGATGACATCACTTTGTCCGTCGTGGATATGGATAAAACACTGGACATTACCAAAAAAGTAGAGAGCTTAGCGAAGAAACTACAATCCGATATGGAAGATGATGAGGCATTACAAGCCATCGCAAAAGCACGCTTTCGGTCAGAAGATTATGGTGGCTCAGGAGGGGCTGGGGATACCGATATGGTAGATATCGTAGATCTAGCAGATCAATTATCCTCCTTATATCCAAAAGAGACGAAAGCATTAATTAGCTCAGTCGAAAAGTCAGTGATTTATAACATCAATAGCTTGGGGAATCCGCGGGCAAATGGATTATCTATCTATTTCCCATCGGAGGATCGACCAAGCTTTAAATCGAATGTTGTGAAATACGATAAAAACAATTTTTCTGAAACATACGAAAAATTCCTTAAAGGGTATGTGGATCAGTTGTTGAGTGAGAGCAAGGGCATCAAGTCAGAGAAGCTACCTCTTAAAAAATCAGTTCTGACTCAAGCTACTACAGGCTTTGAAGTGAAAGTAAGCCCTGAAGATGCCTCCTCATTGGTAAATGTGAAAGGGATTGTAGGCCAATATGAGGCAGGATCTACCAGTAAAATTCGTGTTCTCGGTGCCGACAATAGCCATGTGAAGTTGGACGAGAAAACAGGCATCATCAAAGGACAGTGGAATCAAGGTTGGCCGATGTTATCCGGACAAATGGTCCCGATGTTTATGACCAACCAGACAGATCAACAGGCAAACTATGTAATACCAGTCAAGATAAATGGTGAAAAAATGGAGTTAGTCGTCCTCCAAAACAAGCAAGCGAATACGTATGACATTTTGGGTGCATGGCGTGGAGTTGATCCGAAAACAGGTGTACCGGATCGTAATCTCCATCAAGTGAAAGAGGGAGATAAGATTGCTCCACTATACCCAACTATTGACAAGAAAACCAATGAGCGCGGGATGGTAGATGGAGAAGAGTTTACTGCCGGGAAAACAGTAAGTCTCCAGTGGCAAGGACTACCAAAAAATCCGAACTTCCTGTATGGATTTGATCTCACCAGCTTTGCACAAAATCACTCTATTTCGGATTTTACTGCTATAAAGTAAGACGAGCAAACCTGCCCACCACTATATGAGAGAGGGCGGGTTTGTTTTATATAGGATGAGCTGTGTTCAGATTAACAGATTAACAGAATACTTCACTAATAAAAAACAGGTATTAGTTAAAAGTTTTATATTTAAGAAAGACCTCTTTTTTAATGTCTATCAAGCCACAATAGTATGCAATGATCCCAATTTGAACACGAGATGTTATATGCCATTTACTCTTAATAGAAGCAATAATTTCTCCTACTCTACGCCTGCTAATGTATAGAGATAAAGCAATTTCGCTATCTTTGTATCCTTTTGCTACTAAAATTGCAACTTCAATCTCCTTGCAAGAAAGCAAATAATCCATATCGACATCTCCTTGTTAATCAATAAAATAAAAATGATATATTTATTATTTTAACATAACCCGAATTAAAAATTTAGTGAGAGATAAAGGAAGGTACCCGTCTAATCTGATCAGATTAGACGGGTACCTTATGTGTCTTGACTTGTGTAGAGAGTGTGATAAAAACCTCTCTGCTCTAGCAATTCCTCATGAGTTCCGCTCTCGACTAGCTTGCCCTCATGCATTACAAGGATCCGATCACTATGTTGGATGGTACTTAATCGGTGGGCGATTATGATTTGTGTACAACGAAGTTCCGATAAGTATCGTTTCACATTCGACTCCCGAACATTATCTAAGGCTGAGGTAGCTTCATCTAACAAGAGTATATTAGGTTGGTGGAGCAGTGCTCGAGCCAGTAGTAAACGTTGTCTTTGGCCACCTGAGAAGTTACTACCACCCTCGGAGACCATCGTACGATAACCTAAGGGTTGCTCTAGTATATCCTGATGGATATCAGCCATATGAGCAGCTCTAATGATCATTTCCATGGGAATTTTTTTATCAAAAAGGGAGATGTTATCCTGAATCGTTCCATGGAATAAACGGGTCTCCTGTAAAACGACGCCTACTTGCTGACGTAAGGATTGTATATTGATATCATTTAGCTGCTTATGATCGAATAAAATCGTTCCTTCTTGAGGCTTATAAAGTCCAATTAGAATTTTGGCCAATGTGCTTTTTCCAGATCCTGAGGCTCCGACGATGGCTACCTTTTCCCCTGGACGAATATGAAGCTCGATATCGGACAGTACATTTTCGCTAAAATAACCATACTTAAACGATACATCTCTTAACTCGATCTCCCCAGAAAGTGGAGAAATGATCTCTCCTTTATTTTCCTCTGGCTTACTTTCAATTACATCTTGTAAGCGTCGGATATAGGAACTTAAGATGATAAATTGGGAGTAGGAAGAACTGAGGGATATAATGGGAACCATGAAAGCACTAGAGAGGGCACTGATTCCTAACAGCTGTCCGAGAGTAAGATTTCCACCAAGGACGAAACCAGCTCCCATCCAGAGGATGAGCAATGGAGTGGTAAATTGAATGCCGCTACTAATGGTATCAAAGGCAGATGTTAAGAGGCTGTGTTTCTTGTTAATGGCTAGTTGATTGGTAAACAGATCATGCCAATGATGGCGTACTTTTTCTTCCGCTCCGAGTACTTTCACATCACAAATACCAAATATATTCTCTGTTAAATAAGCCTGTGTTTTGGTTTGTGCAGAAATTTGTTGATCCGTTAATTTACGTGTCCACCGTGCACTTAATGTAAGGATTAAAAATAAAATGAGACTTAATAAGGTGATGACAAGACCTAAGTGCCACTCTTGATAGAAGAGAAGGCAAGCATAGGAAACAACCAAAATACTATCAATGACGAGAGAAACGGTTTTGCTAGATAGTATTTGCCTGATATAGACATTGGAGTTGGCGCGAAAGACCAATTCGCCACCTTTTCGATTTTCAAAAAAGGAAAAGGGAAGGTGAAATAACTGGGTAACAAACGTGGTCATCAACGCTAGGTCCAATTTTGTTTGTAATAGAACGATAAAATAGCTTCGTAGAAATGAAAATAATTGATGGAATAGAAACAGTCCTAAGATCCCGATTCCAAAAATCGTTAGGTATTCACTTTTACTTGGTAAGATGACTTGATCTGTGATCCATTGGGTTAGTTGCGGAATGAGAAGCCCTAATCCTTGCAATAAAAAGGAGATCAGAATGAGACTGACTAAAAATGATGTTTGTCCCTTGAGAAAAGAGAGTAGAAATCCCCATTGAGACTTTTTCTTCCGAATCTCGAAGCCCTCATCTGGCTCTGCTTGGAACAGATAGCCGGAATATTTTTTCTCTAACTCTTCTATTGAAATCTTCCTTCTACCACTATCAGGGTCCACGATCGTGGAGTAGTTCTTGCCTAGTTGCTCTAAGACTACATAATGACGATTTTCCCAATAAAGGATCGCGGGCATTGAAAAAGGAAGTTCAGTTAGCTTTCCCTTATAAACATTGCATTTCAAATGAAAATCATTTCCTATTTCTAGTAGATTACCCAGAGAGAGGCCTCTTTTTGACACTCCATAGCGCTCTCGAATTTCCGTTAGAGTAATTTTATGACCATAATAGTTTAAGATCATCGCTAGCGAGGCTAATCCACACTCGCTATGTTCCATCTGTTCAATAAACGGTACACGTCTAAACATCAAAACGCCTCATTTATATATAAAATAACCTGAAATGGTGGGTGTGCATTTCAGGTTTTGGTTTTATTTTTTGACTGGCATTTGTAAGGATAACACTGATGGGATTTGATCTGGATGAGCTAATCGTAGTAGTTGGTACCCAATTCCTGATAAGCCAACCAATAGCCCTGGTGTTTCTAGAAAATGAGAGATTCCAGTGAGATAGTTACCTTTCGATTGCTTATATTGAATGGTATGATGTCCGATCTGCCTGGACATCTCTATCCATTGTTGTTGTCCCAGTGCATCTCCAGCCATGAGTAGTAGGTCTGAATTGCCTAAATCACCGTGACAGAGCGATTGGGAATAACCAAATCCGTTCTGAAGGGTAGCTTGTACGGATGCATGGATCTCTTCCTCCAATTGTTTGTCTTGTAAATAAGGCATACATAAAACTCTGCTGACTCCGATGCCAGATGCACCATGACACCATTGGGCTGGAGAAGAAGATGTACCATTTGTCCGCATATCAAGCCAATTCTGTAAACGATTATCATATAAGGAGCGATCATACCGGAGTGCTTTTAGACCCCATTCGTGATACTTCTCTTGGCTGGTGGCACTTGCTAATCTAAATAATGTCCAAGCAATTCCGCTCGTTCCATGCGAGAAGCCGCCTAGTAGAGTCTCCCTATTTTTATTCGTTCGCCATGCTACTCCCTTTTCTGTTTGTACCGCATGTTTAATCAAGTGCTCGCCATAGGCCTGAGCCACTTGTGCAGGATATTCCCAGTTACATTGCTGAGCAACATTTAGCAAGACATGGATGATGCCTGAACTACCATGGATGAGATCGTAGTGTTGATCTTTGTCTACTTTTTCCCCAATGGATTGAATGAGCTTTTCCATATAGGAAGTCCATTCTGCCTTTTCTCCGTATAAACCGGTCATGTGGGAAAGCGTATATAAAATGGATGATTGTCCCATAAAAGCATTTGCATCAGCTACATGTTCTCCAGTATGCAAGGCGGTTTGCAAGGCTGAGTGTGATAAGTCTCGAAACGTACTATTTTGACAGATTTGATCCAAGTATCCATAGAATAATGCTACGCCACAAACACCACTGTATAGACCGAAATCCATGGGTGCTAGTGTCCATAAGTTATTAGAAGTAGGTGATGGACTGATCCATGTTACATCGTCTTTAACTCCATATATAGCTTGTTTGGATAGATGTAGCCCGATTTCTTCTGCCGCTGATATAAGAGGTTGAACAGGTAAATGTTGGGCAGTAGGTTCAGGAGTGAAATGGTACTGCTTCACTTGCAAATGGTCCTTGGACTCAACGTTTCCGAGAATAGATGCATGTATATAGCTAGCCTGCTGTTCGACTTCTTCAGAGGTTAGGGACTGGATTCGCTTCAATACCTTCTGATAGCTGGATTCTGGGAAGAAATGAGGAATTATCTTACCAGTACTAGAGATTAAATCGGTGCTATCAACTATGGATGTAAAGAAAGGAATATCACCTTCTAATAGATCTTCAATCTCATGGATAGTGGATCCATTCTCTTTTCTTCTATACCATAGGCGATCTAATATTTTTTCACGCTCTATCGTATCCTCCATATAGTCGGGGTGTTGGGACTCTAGAAGGAAATCATAGTAGAACTGTGTATTACGTAGAACAATGCGTACCTTATCTTGCTTAAACTGTGCTATGGGCCCCTCGTCGTGGAGAAGATCTGCTCGATGCTCTAACATGATTTGATTAGCTTGGTTGAAGCCATTTATGATATCTCTCACGTAAGGAGTAATTTCTACAAACTGACCGTTTAACTTAGGTAGGTTTTCTTTGAGTTTGACAACGGCATTTTTGCGAACATACCTCATTTGATCTGTTCTAGAATTTTCTTCTTGTAAAATAGGTGTCGGATATTCTTGCTCCAGTCCCCCTAAACCACTCATATCTACCCCTGACTCTTCCTTTCCAGAAAATAGAATGAGAGGGAGTATACCGGTGATTAGTACAGACTCACCAATGCGTTTATTTGCTCTGACTTGGGCAAACTCTTCCAGTGATATGGGAACCTCATTATGGAAGAGTGTTTCTAAGTCAATTAAAGTTGGATATTCTCCTCGGGCAATGATATTTTCGTAATGGAAGTCGACACCATATAATGTATGAACGATTGCTAGCAAGCCGCCCAAACGATGATAAAACCGCTCTATCTCTTCTTCCGAAGTACATCCTTCAGAAGGTACAAACTCTTCCCATGTATAATCGTTTTTACCTAACACACGATAACCATTGAGTGGTGGAGTAAAACCGTGTTGATTAAACCAGTGTAGTAATTCATGAAAATGGTCAGATACCGAAAGGGATTTTGGTTTATAGATGACTCGCTTGGAATCAAACTGAAAGTGCATAACAGTTCTACCTTGTTGATGCGAGTCTCCCATCCCAGCAGAAATGCCAGTAAGTGGTTGATTCGGGTCTATGTGAAATTCTTGGTGAATTTGCTTTCGATCGCTAATATATCGTGTGATAGCTTCTAAGAGTGATTGGATAAAATAATGGGTCCGTGTTATTAAAAGTCGAGCAAGTGTAGGATATTCGTTATAGATGAATTCTAGTTGATCAGGATTCATTATTTTTTGCTTAATAAAAGATTGGAATCGTGCTTCCGAATGATCGCCCTCTAGTTCTCCCATTTCTCTAGCGATGTGCAGCTCTAATACGAGAGTTCTCCCAGCTATGGAGATTAACCCGTCTACCAAATCAAATAAGATAGAATCTAAAACCGAATTTGTTTGTATCATTTGATTTATTTGCGGGATGTGTTGGAAGAAGTCTTCTACTCTTTTTTTTGCCCATAAATGAAATGGGCGTACAGCTAGATGCAAATCCATTTCTGTATCTTCTAAGGGAGTGGATCGGTTCAGTTGTAGTGCTTCATCTAACCAATTCATCCATTCATCATTTTGTTCAGTTTCGATGTTAGTAGCGCACAATATCTTTCCAAATGCGTCTCTATCCAATTGAATAGCACGTAGTTTTTTTTGTAGTGTTGGTTCGTCTAGAAGGGAAACTTCTTGCCATGATTGCAATGCTTCTTCAATCTCTTTTTTTGGTATCTGCTCATGTTCTAAGCTAGTGCAGAATAATTTTGTTCTCTCTTTTAATGTTAGAGACTTATTTATTTGTGGTAGACTCAACTTTATTGGGATGGAGTTAGTATTCATAATTCCCCCTTGGATCGGTTAATCTTGTAAAAATAATAGCGTTATAGCATATTGAAATTTTCAATATGCTATAACGTCCATTTATATCATTCTTAGCATCTTTTACATGGAGTAGCCCATGAGCTCTTCATTCCGCAACCTTCAGCAGCGGTTGTAACGATGATTGTGGTGATGACACGACAAACCGTACCGATACAAGGGTCGCTGTCGCTCAAGCCACCGCCACTAATACGGTTTAGCTCCTCTTGTGAAACTTCAATGTCCTTTTGGCCAGCAGGGTGATCTGCCTTCAGTGCAAGCTTGATGTCTTTACGTGACATATGGATCATCTCCTCGGGATAGTTTGGTCAATAAATTATTATATTGAACACATTTTTATTATAAATTTAAAAATAAGAAACAAACACTTCACAAAATAGCATAAATGGCAAAGAGCACTGTCCTTCGCTTTTCGAAAGACAATGCTCTTTTGTACTTAAGGCAACTTTATAGGTATTGAGTGGAGACATAAAAATTGGCTTAACACAACTTTTTTAGTGTTGTGCAATTTCATGATACCACAAGAAAATGGAAAAGTCTATTTTCTTTCGTCAATCAAACGAGTCATGGAAAATTCCCTGTTTTGCTACATATACATACATTGATACTGCTTAGGGGAGGAAGACGGATGTGTGGAATTGTAGGGTGGATGAATTACGAGGAAAATTTGAGCTATCAGACCAAAATCATTGATCTCATGAATAAACAACATGCCGAGCGAGGCCCTGATTCGGAAGGGACTTGGATCGGCAAGCATGTGGCATTGGGGCACCGGAGATTAAGTGTGATGGATCCAGAGAACGGCTTACAACCTATGGTGAAGCAGTTTGGCAACCAGCAGATGGTGGTTACGTACAACGGCGAGCTATACAATATGGCTGAGCTCCGGACGGAATTGGAGACCCTCGGATATCGTTTTACTACTCAGTGTGATACAGAACTGCTTCCGGCTGCTTACCAAGAGTGGGGAGTGGATGCGCCTAAACGAATGAATGGTATATTTGCATTTGCGATCTGGGATGAATTAAAACAAGAACTATATATCGCAAGGGATCGAATTGGGGTTAAACCTTTATTTTATGCCCATGTGAAGGATACCTTTGTATTTGGATCTGAAATAAAATCTTTGTTGCAACATCCAGATATTCGTCCTGTCATAGACGAGCAAGGGTTGGCCGAAGTGCTAATGATGGGACCAGCTAGGACCCCAGGTGAAGGTGTGTTTCGTGATATTAAGGAATTAAAGCCAGGGCATTGGTTGAAGATATCTAGGCAAGGCATTCAAATCCATCCATATTGGCAGTTAGTGAGTCGACCTCATGAAGATGACTTTGAAACAACCATTACGAAGGTAACCGAGCTGTTTGAGTCTTCGGTTCGAAGACAATTAATCTCAGATGTCCCGATTGGAACGATGCTTTCAGGGGGGCTGGATTCGAGTGCGATTTCCGCGGTCGCAGCAAAGGTGTTTCGTGAAGAAGATAGAGGTCCGTTAACTACATTTTCGATTGACTATCAGGATAATGATCAGTTCTTCGAGCAAAATGAATTCCAACCTAATGCGGATTCCCCATGGGCACAGTTGATGGCCGAGTTCTTGCAGTCTGATCATCATGTTGTATACCTGAATAATCAAGAGTTGATAGATTATATCCCCAGAGCACTCATCGCCAGAGACTTTCCTGGGATGGCGGATATTGATAGTTCGTTGATGCTATTTTCCCGAGAGATTAAAAAGGATTTAACCGTTTGTCTTTCTGGAGAGTGTGCAGATGAAGTATTTGGGGGGTATCCTTGGTTCCATCGTGAAGAGATGGTTCAAGCAGATATTTTTCCATGGGCACGCTTAACACATGAGCGGATTCCTTTTATCCGAAAAGACGTGCAAAATAAAATTCAGCCAAAGGAATACGTGGAAATGCGATATCAGCAAGCGCTAGAGGAAGTTCCACGATGTGATCAAGACACTCCGAAAGAGGAGCGGATGAAAGAGCTATTTTACATGAATTTAACACGCTGGATGCCCACTCTTCTGGATCGAAAAGATCGCATGAGTATGGCTTACGGATTAGAGGTTCGAGTCCCGTTTTGTGATCATCATTTAGTTGAGTATGTATGGAATATTCCTTGGGAGATGAAAGCGCATAATGGTAGAGAGAAGGGCTTATTACGCCATGCATTAAAAGGGATTTTGCCAGATGAAATTATCGAACGGAAAAAGAGTCCCTATCCTAAAACACATCATCCTCTTTATCTTCAAACCATGCAAAAGAAAGTGAAAGAGTTACTCCTTGATAAACAAGCACCTATCTGGGACTTCCTTGATCATCGAGTTGTTCAACGCTTTGTAAGGCAAGATCTACAACAGAAGCATCTTCCCTGGTTCGGGCAATTGATGAATGTCCCGGCCCTACTAGCCTACTGGCTACAATTTAATCAGTGGCTCGTTCATTTTCAAGTTCAGTGGCGTTAACGAAGATCCCCTGCTCTTATTGTGAGTAGGGGATCTTCGTTATATAATGGATGGAGATTAGAAATTGTGCTATGCGCCCGTAGCTCAGCAGGATAGAGCACTAGTTTCCTAAACTGGGTGTCGGAGGTTCGAGTCCTCTCGGGTGCGCCAATGTTATCAAGGGGTTTCGAGGATTCTGTCATCGGGGAAATGATGTCAGAGCCTTTTTATTTTAAAGGATGAATTTTCAATAATGAGACAATGAGGTGTTTGTAGAATGATGACTGAATGGTTTGGTTTCATTTGGTTGTTAGCGTGTGTATCTATTTTTGCATTATCTGTTGTTGCTCTCGTTTTGCTCATCCGTGTTTTATCTGTAGCATTGCCTATATTGAAAAAGTTGAATGAAAGAATAAAGTAGCAGATGTAAGACTTGAGGGTAGGGATTCCGTATAGATGACTAAATTATTTCCCAGAAAATGATGGGGTTTATCCAGTTGTTTTAAGGTAATCATTAGAGTTTTAAATTTTCCCTTTGAAAACGTTTGCATTTCCATGTAAGATGTTCTTACATCGAACGGATACAGGAGAGTGCTTACCATGCGCCATCAAAAAGTGGATGTTATACTTCAAGCGGCTGTAGAGGTATTTTCTGATCAAGGCTTTGACCAAGCGAAGATGGATGATATTGCACAGGCGGCAGGTGTAGCAAAGGGAACGATTTATTATCATTTTAAGAGCAAAGAGGATTTGTTTACCGGATTAATGGACGAGGGTATGGAAAAGTTGATTGGTTGTGCAAAGCGCCATATCGATAGTGAGGATTCCCCAGTCGATCAGATGCACGGATTGATCCGGGCTCACAGTCAGTTTTTTATGGAGAATGGGAAATTGGCGAAGTTACTTCTGAATGAAGCATTTGGAACCAAGGAGCGACAACAGAAGTTTCGTGCGAGTATTCGTGAGTATATTCAGCTAATCGAGTTGCTGATTGAAAGAGGGATTGCCACTGGCGATTTCCAATTTGATTATCCTTCTGAGATGGCCATCGCAATCTTTGGAGCAGGGAGTGTATTGGTTTTGCATAAACTATATGCTCTCGAAGATAATGCATGGACTTCTGAAGAGTCAGAGGAAGTTACTCAGATGATCATTCAAAGTTTGAGTCAGCTCGTTTTCCGTAGTTTGTTAATAAAATAGATACTATTTTGAGGCACAAAGTACTTCCTTTGTGCATATTTTTATACTACAATAGGCATTGACTGACCAGTCAGTTTTTAAACCATAAACAATGCTTTTTTATATATGAAAATAAAGTTTTTCCGACTTGAAGGGAATGTATGTAATGTCCAAACGAAAAAACGCGAAAGCTCTTCTCCTTGAATACTCAGACTTTGCGAAGATCTGGCAAAATAAATCGATGCGATTAGCCATGCTGGGTGTATTGGCATTGCCTCTGGTATATAGTTTTATTTATTTGTGGGCCTTTTTTGATCCATATGAAAATGTGAAGTATTTACCAGTAGCTGTGGTAAATGAAGACGTGGGTGCACATAAGTCTGATCGCACTGTAGAAGCAGGAAAAAAGATAGTAGATAAGCTGAAAGATAATTCGAAAGTGAAATGGGAGTTTGTGAATCGTGAGCAGATGGAAAAAGGATTTAAAGATGGATCGTATGCGCTTGCACTCATTATTCCGAAGGATTTTAGTGAGAAAGCATTAACAGTGGATAGCCCTGAACCGCTTCAAAGCCTGATCGAATATCGTTCTGATCCGAGTCAAAACTATTTAACGAGCCGATTAGGGAATAGTGTGGTTCAAACATTAAAAACGGATATAGGAAATCAGCTGACCAAAGAGTTTCTAACAGAAATGTTTGCTGAGCTGCATAAGAGCACGGACAGACTTCAAGAAGCGGCTGATGGAGCGCAAACGTTATCGGATAAGATACAAGAAGCGAAAGATGGCACTGATACAATTGTTGCTAAGACAGAATTAATTAAAAATGGTGCTAAAGAGGTAGCGTCAGGAAATGCGAAGCTTGTCTCGACACTTCAACAGACAATTAAAGAGGTAGAAGAAGGGTTAAAAAAGCTCGATATTACTGAGGACAACATTAAGAAGATACAGAGTAAAGTACATGAATATAACGATCTTATTCAAAAAAAGGAAGATAAGATAGATAATGGAGAAAGGAAAGATCTATTTCCCGTTATTAAGGGTTTGAAGGAAGAGTTTCAGTTACAGGGGAAAGCGAGTCAAAATCTAGATGATTTGATAAAAAAGCACCCTGATTTAGCTAACGAACCCAGTGTAAAAAGTCTCCAAGATACCCTTCATTTACTCCAAGAACGGAATACAGGTAGTCAAAATGAAGCCAACAAACTAGATAAGCAATTAAAAGAGCTGTCTTCCCCTTCTTCGTACAAAGAATTTGCGAAGTCTTTTCAGACACTGACAACTAGCTTTGATGCCGAGATCGCGAAGCTAGAAGAGAAGAAACGTAAGATCCCGGAAGGATTGAAAAAAGCACAGGAATTAGCAGATGGTAGTGCTAAGCTAGCAGATGGAGTCACTCAACAGAAAGCTGGTTTGGAGAAGCTGTCTAAAGGCTTAGATAAAATCATCAATGAGGGTTCAGACAGACTAGCTTCTGAGTTGCAAGACGGTGTGGATAAGGCAAAGGAATCATTGGTTGCTGATACCGAGAAGGAATCTGTTATGTCCGATCCAGTTGATGTTAAGGAAAACGAGCTCCATAAGGTAACAAACTATGCGACTGGGTTTGCGCCCTACTTCCTTTCCCTTTCCTTATGGGTAGGGGCGATGATTCTCTTTACTATCTTTGATATTTTCCAATTCTCATCCAAGATCTCGTATCGTCCAGTACGACTAGGGATGGTAAGTATCGTCGGGATGATCCAAGCGGTTATTACTTCGTTAGCCCTAACGCAAGGATTGGGAATTAAAGTGGAACTACCGATCTGGTTGTACGTCTTTACGATGTTAATGGGAGTTACATTTATCGCTATTAACCAAATGCTAGTGACGTACCTTGGTAATGTTGGGCGTTTTATGGCGATTGTGATTTTGATGTTCCAATTGGCATCAAGTGGAGGAACATATCCGATTGAATTGACCCCGGACTTCTTCCAGATGATCCACCCATTCTTACCGATGACTTATACGGTACACGGGTTACGAGCTATCTTATCGAGTGGTAACGAGGCCGTTGTATATCACGATGCATTGATTGTATTGGGGTATTTCGTTGGAGCTGTTATCTTGACACAGATAGGTGGAAGATACCTAGGGAAGAAAAAAGCAGCGAAACAAGAGTCATCTATGAAACCACTAGCTAGTTAATAGTAAGGATGCATAGCAATTTTATAATTTGTTGACATGCTGAAGCCTGCGTAGAGCGGGCTTTTTTCTTACTATTTTTGTTAGGTGTCTGCAATTACGGAAATAATAGATGAAGTGAAAGATGTAATAAAGAACATTTAAAACGTAATATTTACGATTTACATTCTTTCATCCCTTCCTATATAATGATGTTACTTTATACAATGAAAGCTTCTGGAGGAAAATAGGTATGAGAAAACAGTATCTTTACGGAATAGTAGCGTCTTGTCTTTTTCTAACTTCTGTAATAGGTTGTTCGTCAAAGGAATCGAAGGATAGCACCAATCAGAATGGTTCGGTATCGATTGTGACGACATTATATCCACTAGAGGACTTTGCTAAGAAAATTGGTGGGAGTCATGTTCAAGTGACCAATATCGTTCCAGCGGGAACGGAAGCTCATGATTTTGAGCCATCTGCAAAAGATTTAGCGAAGTTAAGTAAAGCAAATATTTTTCTATACCATGGATCTGGGTTTGAGTCATGGACGGAGAAGGCAGCTTCCAATCTAGGTAAAAACAAGACGAAAATTGTGAATGCATCGGAGGGGCTGGCGTCAGAAGAGGTTTCGAAAGAGAGTGAAACCAAGGGGGAGCACGATCACGAGCACGATCATAAAGGGATGGATCCACATGTGTGGCTAGATCCTACTTTGGCTAAGAAAGAATCCCGTAAGATTTATGATGCTCTTGTATCGGCTGACCCAACGCATAAAGAGGAATACACTAAAAATTTTGCTGAGCTTGAGAAACAATTTGATCAGTTGGACGGGGAGTTCCAAATGATGGCGAAAAAAGCAACAAAGAAAGAATTTGTTACTTCTCATGCCGCGTTTAGCTATCTAGCTCATCGTTATGGCTTAAAGCAGATTTCGATATCAGGGCTTTCCCCCGAGGATGAACCAACGCCGAAAGAGCTAAAAGCGATTATAGATGAAGCGAGGGAGCATCAAGTAAAGTACATTTTTTTCGAAACATTGGTTAGTGGTAAGATCGCAGATGTAGTGAAAAATGAGGTTAAGGCAGAAGCGCTTATCTTAAATCCACTAGAGGGATTAACAACTGAAGATATTAAGAACAAGCAAGATTATTTTAGTGTGATGAGAAAGAATAAAGAAAATCTAGCGAAAGCATTAGGTGCGATGTAACATGAGTACTCCTATACTAAAGGTGAGCCATCTCCATTTTTCTTATGGGAATCAAAAGGTGCTTGACGATGTGTCTCTGTCTCTCGAAGAAGGGGAATTCCTAGGAATTGTGGGGCCAAATGGCTCTGGAAAGTCCACTTTGATGAAAATTATACTGGGATTGATGCCGTCGCAACAAGGAGAAATCGACCTCTTTGGTTCTCCGATTGCTCATTTTAAGGAGCGCTCAAGAATTGGTTATGTCTCACAAAAGGCAAATAGCTTTAATCTAGGATTTCCAGCTACGGTTCGGGAGGTTGTAGCATCTGGATTGGCAGGAAAGCTTGGGTTATTTCGAAGATATAAAAAGTCAGATTGGCAACGTGTGGATGAAGTGATTGAGCAGGTGGAATTATCTCATCTAGCTAATCGGAACATCGGGAAACTATCTGGCGGACAGCAGCAACGAGCCTTTATTGCGAGGGCTTTAGTGGGGAATCCGCAGCTATTGATATTGGATGAGCCTACTGTTGGAGTGGATGTAAAGTCAACCACTCAATTTTATGAATTGGTGCGGTTTCTTCATCAAAACCAAGGATTATCCGTTATCATGGTTACACATGATATTGGTGTCATTTCTTCTTATGTGGATCGAGTGGCCTGTCTAAATAAGAGACTCTTCTTCCATGGAGAGGCATCCGAATTTCAGCGCCGTCAGAAAGAAATTCTCTCAGCGGCGTATGACTATGATATTCAGCTAGTAGAGCATCATCATCACTAGAGTGGAGGGAGGTAAGCGGTTTGGTCCAGGATTTTTTACAGTATGATTTCTTACAACATGCACTCTATGCAGGGCTTTTAATCGGATTGATCTCTCCGTTGATCGGTGTATATTTGGTTGTGAGAAGGCTTTCGCTAATTGCAGATGCGTTATCCCATGTTACGTTAGCAGGAGTTGCGGCAGGTTTATTTCTTCAGAAGAAATTAAATCTATTTACAGAGATTAATCCTATTTACATGGGGATGGGCTTTTCGGTAATGGGTTCTCTTTTTGTAGAGCGATTGCGACGGATGTATCGTTCGTATTCGGAGATTGCGATTCCTATTATTATGTCTGGAGGCGTCGGACTAGGGGTTGTGCTAATTAGTGCTGCGGACGGGTTTAATGTGGATATTGCAGGTTATTTATTTGGAAATATTTTAGCAGTACGAACGGATGAATTGCAGATGATTTTAATGGTGGCGACAATCACACTATTGGTACTGATTTTATTTCGGAAGGAATTATTTGCTTTGTCGTTTGATGAAGAAAATGCGGTTTTAACAGGTGTAAATCGTTCGATGGTTCATTTTCTGTTTATTGTAGTGGTTGCGCTTGTCATTGCTTCTTCTATTCGAGTAGTTGGGATTTTATTAGTATCGGCGTTAATTACGCTACCTGTAGCGACTGCTTTACAACATACGAATAGCTTTCGACATACATTGATTGCTTCTATTTTATATGGAGAATTATCTGTTATTTTAGGACTAGTGGCTGCCTATCGCTTTGACCTAGCTTCTGGTGGGGCCATTGTGTTAGTTTCTATCATGATTTTGTTATGTGTGTTTTTGATCAAAAAAGTTGTTTATCTGATCGCACGGTGATTTCCATAGATTCGTGATAGGGGCGATTGTAAAATGGATTTACAAGGGGCACTCGAGATACTGAAGAGAAATGGCTATAAATATACGGGTAAGCGTAAAAGGTTAGTTGAAGTTTTTTACCGCGAGAGTCGTTATCTTAGTGCGAAAGAGGTTTTGGATTATATGCAGGAAGATTATCCAGGCCTCAGCTTTGATACGATTTATCGCAACCTAGCTTTATTTGAAGATATCGGCATAGTGGAAACAACTGAGTGGCAAGGGGAAAGGCGTTACCGCTTTTGTTGCGGAGGGGATGAGCATCATCATCATCTCATATGTACGTTTTGTGGGAAGACGCGGACGCTCCATGTTTGTCCGATGAATGCAATTTTAGGAAAGCCTGAAGACTTTGATATAACAGGGCATAAATTTGAAATCTATGGCACGTGCTCAACGTGTAAAGCAGATGTAGCTGTATCTAAAATGTAAGAAAAAGACTTAGGAATGATTCTAGGTCTTTTTTTATTTTTAAAGGAAAATGCGATTAAGAAATGAATTATTTAAATAAGATTTGAATCCTTGTTCGGGAGGAACCTATGGAGCACATAGCTAAGTTCGCAATTCAAGAGGCTGAGAATCTAGGCGTAGAATATATGGATGTTCGTGTTTCCCAATTCATTAAAGAGGAAATCGAAATCCATAATGGGGAGTTAGAGAAGCTTCTGTATCATGAGGATCAAGGGATTGGGATTCGGGTTTTGGTAGAGGGAGGATGGGGGTTTGTTAGTACCCCGAAGCATTGTGAGCAAGAGGTTCGAAAATGTATCGTCCAAGCAATCGAGCTAGCGAAAGCAAGTGGGTCCGTCCGCCAAGAAAATTTGGCATTAAGTCCAATTGAAAAAGCAGTTGCGGAATATCGTACTTCCTTAAAGAGGGATCCGTTCGATGTTCCCTTAGCAGAGAAGATGGAGTTGTTAGAGCAGGCTAATGCGGCCTTACGGGTACAGCCTGAGGTGACGGTTGCCAAATCGATGATGTATATGCATCGAGAAGAAAAGCTCTTTTTAAATAGTGTAGGCTCTCACATTTATCAGGAGACAACGGTTGTGGGTGCAGGAATCCAGGCGATTGCTTCTGATGGGAAAGATGTACAAGTTCGATCTTATCCGAATACGTTTCAAGGTAACTTTCAACAATCGGGTTATGAATATATAGAAGGTTTGGGATTAGTAGATGAGGCAGAGCGGGTGGCACAGGAGGCGGTGCAACTTTTACAAGCAGATGATTGTCCAGAAGGTGTTCAAACTCTGATTCTGCATGGTTCCCAGCTTGCGCTTCAGATTCATGAGTCGTGTGGGCATGCTGTCGAGTTGGATCGTGCTCTCGGTGAGGAATCCGGCTTTGTAGGAGAGAGCTTTCTTACATCGGATTGCTTGGATCATTTTCAGTATGGTTCGGAGATCGTTCATTTAACAGCAGATGCTACCACGGAAGGCGGAGTGGGCACCTATTTGTATGATGATGAGGGAATCGCTGCACAACGGACTCCTCTTGTGGAGGATGGGAAGTTTGTTGGTTATTTGAGCGGCAGGGATACGGCTCCTCGTATTCATAAAGAAAGTTCAGGGGCGATGAGAGCAGTGGGATGGCAGAATGTGCCGATCGTACGAATGACTAACGTTCATTTAGAGCCAGGTGATTTTACGGTTGACGAGATTATTTCCACCACAGAATCGGGGATTTACATGGAAGGTATCAAAAGCTGGAGTATCGATGATATTCGGTATAACTTCCAATTTGGTTGTGAAATTGCTTGGGAGATTAGGGATGGGAAACGGATTAGAATGCTAAAGAATCCTTTCTATACTTCGAATAGTCCTGAATTTTGGTCTCAGTGTGATGCGATTGCCCATGATGATTGGCAATTATGGGGGGTTCCAAACTGTGGAAAAGGTGAGCCGTTTCAAACCATTTTTGTGAGTCACGGTGCATCGACTGCTAGATTTCGTCAGGTACAGATTGGAGTGAGCTAGATGAAAATTCAAGAGCATACGGTAGCGAAAGCTTTTCTACAAGCGTGCGACTTTGTGATTAATACTGGACAAGGGTTAGCAGATCACATTGCCTGTTTTTTATTGGGAGACCAACACACTTTAACCCGGTACGCCAACAATCAAATTATCCAAAATGTACGCAAACAAGATCATACGATGATTGTAAAGGTGATCTTATCTGGACGGATCGGGATGGCATCTTGTAATCAATTTGATGAGCAAACCTTGTATCGCACCGTAAAACAAGCGGTAGAGTTGGCCAAATTTGCACCGATTCACCCTACAGTGGCTGGGTTCCCTGAGCAAGAAATCATCCCTCAGGTGAATGGCTGTGATGAAGCGACAGAACAAGTAACGGCAACTGAGATGGCTAAAATGGTAGAAATGATTGTATCAAAATCAGTAGCGAATCACCTAAGAGCTGCGGGAGCCGTTCAGGTTCAAGTGATGGATCAAGCAGTAGCCAATAGTTCGGGAGTAAGGGTTTATGGAAGGCGGACGAAGGCCGAGGTTCATGCGGTTGTGCTAGGGAAAACAGGATCCGGCTATGCATCAGATACGAAAAGATCCTTTTATGATCTACAAGCAGAAGAAGTGGTACGCGTAGCGATTGAGAAGTGTCAATTAAGCGAAGGTGCAATCGAGTTACCTGCTGGTGATTACCCTGTTATATTAGAACAAAAGGCAACAGCAGAGTTACTATCCTATTTAGGCGTGCTTGCTTTCAACCCTGTTACGTATCATCAAGGGAATGGATTCCTATCGAATCGGATGGGATACCGTGTACTAAGTGAGCAACTTTCCATTAGTGAAGATCCATTGGGAAAAGAAGGATTGCCTGATGGTTTTGATTGGGATGGGCTTCCAAAACAAAAGGTTTCGTTGATCCAAGATGGAGTCGCGACAGGTATGATTTATGATGATGCAATCGGCAAGAAGTATGGGTGTAAATCAACCGGGAATGCGAAGTATCCCTTGAGTCCATCCTTTATGGAGATCTGTCCTTCTCATCTTCATATGGAAGCAGGAAAAACGTCTCGTGCGGATATGATTGCACAGATGGAGCGAGGAATCCTCATTACACGCTTCCACTATGTGGGGGTACTTCATTCAAAGGAGATCTTACTTACAGGCATGACACGCGGTGGGACTTTTTACATTGAAAATGGTAAAATTGTTTCACCAGTTAAGAATCTGCGTTTTACGGAGAAGATTTCAAGTGCTTTTAATCAGGTAGTGGCTGTGGGGGATGAATCGAAACTGCACAGTTGGCCAGGCTCGATGAGTACGGTGAAGGCACCTGATTTAATGTTGTCGACTTTTCATTTTAATGGTGCGGCGAGTCATTAAAAGTAGTGGGGGAGTCTGCTTCCCCACTAGCATGTTGTTTATGACACCGAGAGGAAAATGATATGGAAGAGTTTTATATGAAAGTTGCGATTGAAGAGGCAAGAAAGGCCGAGAAGATTGGCGAGGTCCCTATTGGGGCGATCGTGGTGTTTCAAGGTGAAATTGTAGGGAGAGGTTATAATCTACGAGAAAAGGATCAAGACCCTACTGCTCATGCGGAGATGATTGCGATTCAGGAGGCGGCGGAGCGGTTAGGTAGTTGGCGTTTGATAGACTGTGACTTATACGTTACGTTAGAGCCTTGCCCGATGTGTGCGGGAGCTATCATTCAATCAAGAGTGAAACGGGTCATTTTTGGAACCTTAGATCCAAAAGCAGGCTGTGTGGGATCCTTGATGAATCTGCTTCAGGATACTCGTTTTAATCATCAGACAGAGATTCAATCAGGCGTGCTACAACAAGAATGTAGCGATCTACTCACTCAATTTTTTCGGGGGATTCGTGAAAAGAGAAAAGAGGCTAAAAGAAACCGAGTATTAGATCAATCCAATGCTTGACAAGGGAAATAGATGCACATAGAATTGTATATTGTAGAGATTTTTAATTTGGAGAGGTGTCCGAGAGGCCGAAGGAGGCAGACTCGAAATCTGTTGTACGTCTTCCGGCGTACCGTGGGTTCAAATCCCACCCTCTCTGCCATATCAAGGGTTTGGGGCTTCGACTAACAAGTAAA
>NZ_SLXV01000002.1 GCF_004341445.1 Baia soyae | reverse complement strand
TAAATCATCTTCTCCTACTTGATACTGTTGAGCCACCGTTTTGTATGATCCCATACCGTTTATATAGGCTTTCACAGCTTCTAATTTTGTCTCAAACGAATACTTAGTCATGAAAAAGCACCTCCAACTGTTGGATTGTATTTCGTGTCCAACAATTGGGGTGCAGTTCATACCCTAATCTGGATAAACGGCGTCTTTATTTATAGTAAACAGGTATTCATTATTTAGAAGGAATAATGTTTAATTCTTTTAGGTATGCTGTTTCTTTGTCTTTATCATATTCTTTTTCCCACTTCGACATTACAATGGCGGCTAGAGAGTTACCGAATACGTTTACAACGGTTCTGGCCATATCCATGATTCTGTCTACCCCTGCGATGAAAGCGAGTCCTTCGGCTGGGATTCCGACTGCACCAAGAGTAGCTAGCAATACAACGAAGGATACACCTGGTACTCCAGCGATTCCTTTAGAAGTTACCATGAGTGTGAGAAGAAGTGTGATTTGAGCACTAATCGGCATATGAATTCCATATAACTGAGCGATAAATAATGCCGCGATGGCTTGGTAAAGAGTAGAGCCATCCAGGTTAAATGAGTAACCAGTTGGAATGACAAAGGATGTAACTGCCTTTGAGCATCCTAGCTTCTGCATCTTCTCAATTAGCTTTGGTAAAACGGTTTCAGAACTTGCCGTAGAGTAAGCAAGTAAAATTTCGTCTTTTAAGACACGGAATAGATGGAAGATGTTAATCCCTACGATACGTGCCACGATTCCAAGTACAACTACAATGAAGAAGATCATGGCAACATATACCAAGATAATGAGCTTACTAAGTGGAATAAGAGACTGAATCCCAAACTTAGAAACGGTTACACCAATCAGTGCAAACACACCGAGCGGAGCAAATTTCATAATCTGATTGGTCATGGAGAACATCGCTTCCGAAACTCCATGGAAGAAGGTAAGAACGGGCTTTCCTTTTTCTCCAATTGCCGCAACACCAAGTCCAAACATAACGGAGAAGAAGATGATGGCGAGCATATCTCCTTTTGCTAAGGATTCGAACAGGTTGCTTGGAACGATATTAACAAATGTATCAGCAAACCCATGACTTCCTACTTGATGGGTTGTATCTACATATTTTGTAATATCTGTTTTTTGGAGAACATCCATTTTAATGCCTGAACCTGGTTGGAATATATTAGCAAACAACAAACCAAGTATGAGAGCGATGGTAGTGATGATCTCAAAATAGAGAATGGTTTTACCACCTAGTTTTCCAAGCTTTTTCGTATCACCAACTCCAGCGACACCTACTACAATACTTGAAATGACAATTGGGATTACGATCATTTTAATCAATCGAATAAAGACGTCACCAAGTGGCTTCAAATAGGTTTCGATCGTAGGATTTCCGTAAAAAATGGCACCTACTGCTATACCTACAACCAGCCCAAATAAAATTTGCCAAGCTAGGCCAAATTTTTTCAATGTTATCACCTCAACAGTTATTTAGTAAAGAAAATAGAACGTCCTATGGAAATTTATTTAATTATGGGCGAGTTGCACTAAATAATCATATTAAATTTTACATGGTTATTCAATGTTTTTATTTGGAGACATACAATAAAACATTTTATATTTATTATACAGCCGATTATTATACTATATTATGAATAAATATTAGTTCAAACATAAATTATTTTATGTATAACACTTTCTCGATTTAGATCTTTATTTATCTAATTTTATTAAATATAGAGAAATTATATATAATTATTAAAGTGACTTTCTTGTAGATGTACTGCATAGAGAGGGGAACGGCAAGTTATAGGCAGTTCCCTTCTTACTAGGATCCAACTAATGATTCATTTCGTTTAGATCAGAAAGTCTAACTTGTTGTTTGTCTTGATGCTCCCCTTGAATATGAATGGTAGCTGTAACGCCATCCTCATTTACCTGATCAATCCAGATCGAATTGCCATTGTAGTTCACATGTATGGTTTCAGAAGATGCGATTATTTCCTTTGCTCTTTGTATATCCAATGTTGTTGCCTCCCTTTAAATGGTATTTGTAGTATGTTCTTATCCTATTATTAACATGCGAATTTTTTTATATGGGTTAGGATGTTCCTATCTGTTACATTGATCTGAATTTCGTGACACATTTAAAATGATTTTTGTTGTAAGATATGAATGGTAGGGAATTTATTTATAAGAATAGGTTTTAGATTTCAGATAAGCAGAGGTGTTACATAACATGATTACAGGTGATATACGAAACAAAGTAGATAAGATTTGGGAAGTGTTTTGGACAGGTGGCATTACGAACCCTCTGGCAGTGATTGAGCAGTTTACGTATTTACTATTTATTAAAGGTCTAGACGAAGTAGAGATGGCTAATGAAGAAGAGAAAGCTCTCATTGGAAACAAATTTGATCCTATTTTCCCTGATGATGCACAAGACTTACGTTGGCACAAGTTTAAAGAGAAAGATCCAAATACGATGTATCAAATTATGGCAGAAGGTGTGTTTCCATTTATTAAGAAGTTACATGGAAATAAAAACTCTGCCTATGCCCAGTACATGGCAGATGCAATGTTTCTAATTCCTACCCCACAGATGTTAACGAAGATCGTGGAAGGCATTGATAAAATTCCGATGAGAGATCGAGATACAAAAGGAGATTTGTATGAGTATCTGCTCTCGAAAGTAGCTACATCTGGAACAAATGGTCAATTTAGAACCCCGCGTCACATCATTGAAATGATTGTCAAGCTAATGAAGCCAACAGCAAGTGATGTGATTGTCGATCCAGCTGCAGGCTCTGCGGGATTTCTAGTAGAAGCGGGTGAGTATCTCCGTCAGAATCATAACAATTTATTCTATGAAAAGAGACTGAACGAACACTTTAATAACACCATGTTCTATGGATATGATATGGATCGTACGATGCTTCGGATTGGTGCTATGAACATGATGCTTCATGGAGTGGACAACCCTAATATCGATTACCGGGATTCTTTATCCGAGCAAAATCAAGATCATGAAAAATACACTCTTGTCCTTGCAAATCCACCATTTAAAGGTTCCTTAGACTATGATGCCGTTTCTCCAGACCTTTTAAGGGTTACTAAGACGAAGAAAACAGAGCTTCTTTTCCTAGCACTCTTTTTGCGTATGCTTAGCAAAGGTGGGAGATGCGCAGTAATTGTACCAGATGGAGTCCTATTTGGAAGTTCGAAAGCACATAAGGATATTCGGAAAGAGATTATCGAGAATCATCATCTAAAGGCGATCATCTCCATGCCAAGCGGTGTATTTAAGCCATACGCTGGAGTATCAACAGGGATTATGATTTTTACGAAGACTGGCACGGGTGGAACAGATAATGTCTGGTTCTACGATATGAAGGCAGATGGCTTCTCGCTTGATGACAAACGAAATCCGATTGAAGCAAACGATATCTCCGATATCATCCAACGATTTGGTCATCTAGCAGATGAAGAAGGACGAGCGCGTACGGAGCAATCTTTTTTCGTTCCAGTAGATGAGATACGTGAGAATGGCTACGATTTGTCGATAAATAAGTATAAAGAGATTGAGTATGATGAGATCGAGTATGATGCGCCTGAGGTGATTTTGGAGCGGTTGAGGAAGTTGGAGGAAGAGATTTTAGTGGGGATATCAAGTATTGAAAAACAGTTAAAAGGATAGATAAAATATGTGCCGTCTGGAAGAGTACAATCTGGGTGATTTGACAAACAGTTTCGATTATAAAAGAAGGCCTCTTAATGAACGTCAAAGAGAAGTTATGAAGAATAATGAAGAAGAACTATACCCCTATTGTGGTGCGAATGGAATAGTAGATTATATTGATGATTTTATCTTTAATGAGGAGATCATTTGTATTGCCGAGGATGGAGGGTATTGGGAGGCTAATCAAAAGTCCTCTTATATAATGACAGGACCATGTTGGGTTAATAACCATGCTCATGTGTTAACTGCTAGAGAAAAACTAAATTTGAGTTATTTGAACTACCAATTGTTCCACTTAGATTTGACTAGATATATTACAGGATCAACAAGAGGTAAATTGACTCGGAAAGAGCTAGATAGAATCAGGATTAAGGTCCCCTCAATGTTGATACAGTCAAAAATTGTTTCGGTTTTAGACCAATCTCAGTCTCTTATTGACAAACGCAAAGCCCAACTAGAGGCATTAGATCAGTTGGCGCAGAGTGTGTTCTTGGAGATGTTTGAGGATGGTAGTATGAAGTTTGATATGGTTTCCCTTGGAAATTATACTAGTCACGTGTCAAGTGGTGCTACACCTAGGGGAGGACAAAAAGCATATTGTACTCAAGGAATTCCTTTGATTAGAAGCCAAAATATACGAATGAATAGAGTTGATATTGGCAACGCTGTATTTATTTCCGAACCAACTCATGAGAGCATGAAGAGAAGTCAGGTGATGAAAAATGATGTTTTGTTGAATATAACAGGGGCTTCTATAGGAAGAGTTGCTGTTTATAATGGAGAGGATAATAGTGCAAATGTTAATCAACATGTTTGTATTATAAGAACCCTTAACATAAATCCTATTTATGTGTCTCGTTTTATAGCATCTAATCGATTTCAAGATTCTATAAAGAGGTTAAATTCAGGAGCTACTAGGGAAGCATTGAATTATTCTCAGATAAAAAAATTTGAAATTCCTTTCCCGCCCATCGAAGTACAAAATCAATTTGCAAACATCATTCAACAAATCGAAGCTCAGAAATCCTTACTCCAAAAAAGCCTGACCGAATTAGAGAACAACTTCCAATCCCTAATGCAAAGAGCGTTTCGTGGAGAGCTTTTTCCAGAGTAATACCTATAAATTTCAGATGAAAGGATTCGGTATATGACACAGAATTTTAGCTTCTTAGAGAGAAATCGTTTATTTGTTGATTTTGCAGCTGAATGTCTAGAAGCAGAGAGATCTTTGATTGTGAGTCCGGCGACGACGGCGATTTTAAGTCGTCGGGCTTTGGAGTTGTCGGTGAGGTGGCTTTATAGTCATGATAGTGAATTAAAGGTTCCATACCAAGATAAGCTAGGCACTTTGATACATGATGTTACGTTTCGTAAGGTGATTGATACGGGTCTATTTTATGCTGTTCAGTATATATGGAAATTAGGGAATGTAGCGGTTCATAGCAATCGGACGGTTACGAGAGGGGATGCGATTCTCTCTTTACGCAACTTGCACCAGTTTGTGACATGGATCGAATATTGCTATGCCGATGAATGTAGTGCTAAGGAATTTGATGAATCGGTGCTTCATATTGGTGAAGAGCGTGCATTAAGTAAAGAGCAGAAGGAGCTTTATCGCAGGTTAGGTGAGAAGGACAAGCGTTTGGAGCAAGCGATTCAGGAGAATGCGAAACTCCGAGATCAATTGAAAGAAAAGCGTGAATCCAATCATCGACCTTACCGCTTTCAGCCTGACTTACTTACAGAGAAAGAGACTCGTGAAAAATATATTGATTTAGAATTAATGTTAGCAGGCTGGACGTTAGGAAAAGATGTAGTGATCGAGCATAAGATCAATAAGATGGGGAATACAGGCCGTCCTGGTTATGCAGACTATGTGTTATTTGGCGATAATGGAAAACCTCTAGCAGTCATAGAAGCAAAAAGCACTTCTAAAGATCCAAGGAGTGGTCAAGAACAAGCACGGCTGTATGCAGACGGTTTAGAACAACAGTATGGTCAGAGACCTGTGATCTTTTTATCAAATGGCTATGATACTTATATTTGGGATGATGAAAGTTATCCAAAGAGAAAAGTGTCTGGTGTCTATACTAAAGATGAGCTTATGCGGATGATCGAACGTCGTACTTCTCGTATCTCACTTACAAGAGTGGAGATCAAAGACGAGATTACAAACCGTTATTATCAAAAGGAAGCCATCTTTCGAACTTGTGAAGCATTTGAAGAGAAGCAACGAAAAGCATTACTGGTTATGGCAACGGGAAGTGGGAAGACTCGCACAGTCATCTCGTTAGTGGATGTGTTAATGCGCCATAATTGGGTGAAAAACGTACTTTTCTTAGCGGATCGCACAGCTCTGGTCAGACAAGCAAAGCGTAATTTTAGTAGCTTACTTCCTGATCTACCAGTTTGTAATCTACTAGAAGATAAACAGCAAGCAGAGCAATCGAGAGTTGTGTTCTCTACTTATAAAACGATGATGAACTCAATTGATGAGGCACAGCGTCAAGATGGACAACGCTTATTTACGGTGGGTCATTTTGATTTAATCATCGTGGATGAATCACACCGTAGCTTGTATAAGAAATTTAGTGCCATTTTTGACTATTTTGATGCGATGTTAGTTGGATTAACGGCAACACCGAAGGATGAGGTAGACCGAAATACGTATGAGGTGTTTGAGTTGGAGAGTGGAGTTCCGACTTATGCATATGGACTACAACAGGCTATCGATGATAAACACCTAGTAAATTATAACACTATTGAAACGAGATTAAAGTTTTTAGAAGAGGGCATTGTTTATGATGATTTATCGGAAGAAGAGAAGGAAGAGTTTGAGGAGAAGATGGGGCATACCGATAATATAGAGAGTGGTGCCTTAAATAGATGGCTGTTTAACCGTGATACTGTAGATCGCGTACTACATCTGTTGATGGAGCAAGGGATTCGTGTGGCCGGTGGTGAGCGTATTGGGAAAACGATTATATTTGCTCAAAATCGTAAGCACGCAAATTTTATTCGTGAAAGGTTTGATTTGTTGTTCCCTAAGTATAAGAGTCTGATGGCTAGGGTTATTGCGCATGAGGTGAAAAATAAAGAGCAGCTAATCGATGATTTTTCAGTGAAAGAAGGGAATCCACATATTGCAATTTCGGTGGATTTGCTAGATACGGGTATTGATATTCCAGAAGTAGTGAATCTCGTTTTCTTTAAAAAGGTCCGCTCTAAGACGAAGTTCTGGCAGATGCTTGGACGGGGCACGCGCTTATGTGATAATTTATTTGGTCCTGAGCAACATAAGAAAGGGTTTCTCATTTTTGACTGCTGTAGTAATTTTGAATTCTTCCGTATTAATGCAAGAGGAAAAGAAAGTAAGCTGAGTCCCCGATTATCGGAGCGATTGTTTCTGTCCAAAGTGAACATTATAAAAGAGCTTGAACATCTTCGTTATCAAAAAGAGGATTATATTCGTCATCGGACTCAATTGATTGACGAGTGTATGGATCAAATTTTAGAACTAAATGAGGATCACTTCCGAGTAAGGCAGAATCTGTATTTTGTGCATAAGTACAAACGGAGACCTGCTTGGGATTCGCTAGACCATGTTTCTATACAAGAATTGGAAACCTATATCGTCCCAATGATAGGTAGTACAAGTGATTTGGAATCGGCTAAGCGTTTTGATGCGTTGATCTATCAGATTGAACAAGCCAAGTTATCCGAATCAAATAGGAATGTAAATCAATTAATAAGGACGGTGATAGATACGGCCGAGAAACTCGCTAAGCGAGCTACGATTTCACAGGTTGCATCGCAAGCAGGGACATTAGAAATAGTTCAAGAGACTGATTTCTGGGAAGTAGCTACCCTTTTTGAGCTAGAAGAAGTGAGGCTGTCGATGCGTAGCCTTGTGCAGTATCTCGATAAAACAGAGCAGAGAGATTACTATACTTCCTTTACGGATGATCTTGAAATCAAAGAAGAGAGGGCTCCTATTTCTCATGATAATGATTTGAGAGACTATCGAAAGAAGGTAGAATCATATCTGAAAGAGCATCAGGATCATACAGCTGTCTTTAAGTTATATCATAATAAAGAATTAACCAATCAAGATATTGAGAGCTTGGAGAGATTACTCTGGGAAGAATTAGGAAGTAAAGAAGATTATCAGAAAGAGTATGGAGAAACGCCTGTGATGCAATTAGTACGAAGAACAATTGGATTAGACATCAAGGCTGCCAATGAAGCGTTTTCCGAGTTTTTGAGTGAACATACTTTAAGTGCAGAGCAGTCACATTTTGTAAAATTGATCGTGGACTACATCGTAAAGAATGGTTGGTTGAATCCAGCAGATTTATCAGGTGATCCGTTTCGCTCTGTGGGTAGGATTGTACAACTTTTTGAGAGTCGGAAAGAGGATGCACAGAAGTTAGTGGAGATTATTTGGGCGATTAATAAAAGAGCTGGGATCGATCAAGGAGCCTAGTATGATAGTTGGAAGACAGCAGTCATCTTTTTGAAGATGGCTGTTTCGGTTGTTTAAAAAGTGATTTGGAGAGAAAGTAAATAAAAATAGACGAGTCAAACAACAACATTTTCCAATATAAACAATATAATGAATTTTAAAATTAATAAGAATAATGTTTAGGGGGTAGGGTAATGAAGAAGAAATGGATGTGTTGGTGCTTAGGGATTGCTTTATTGTTAGTGTTGATGCCGACGGTAGCCGTTCCTGTTTGGGAGAATGTCACGACGTCTAAAATAAGTGAGGACGATATCTCCAAGTTAACAGAGGCGGTTATGAAAGAGATGACTCAGCAAAAAGGAGCTTCTATCATGTCTGCCGCAGATGTGAAGAGTCGTGCGCAGGTAAATGTTCAGAGAAGGGATCCAGACAAGAAGTGGGTGTTTGGTACAGCTGTGATTGAGGCACCAAAAGAAAAAGGAGCGTATCCAGAGGGTTGGATTTATGTTGCGAAGATGGAAGGAGCAGAATGGAAGGTGGCTTTGGAGGGGAGTAAATCATTCCAGAGTTGGTTACAGGATGCCCCTAGTACGATCGTGAATAGCAATGAAAAAAAGGTGTTTGCTAATCAGAGTAGTGATGTAAAGGTGATGGCAGATCAAGATCAATTGAGGTTGCCTTTTGCTTTGGGGGCTACTTGGACGTTAACAGGTGGACCGCATGGTTATAGTGGACAAAATACTCCTTATAGCTCCCTAGATCTAGCAGGGGGGAATCAACAAGTTTTGGCAGCGGGTTCAGGAAATGCATATACTATGTGTGGAAATGGACAGGGTTGGGTTCGAATTATTCATGCGAACGGTTTTTCCACTGATTACTATCATTTGTGGAATAATATCCGGCCGAATGGGTCATGGGTGGATGCAGGTACATTCCTCGGGTATACGGGCACAGATGTATCGTGTGGGGGATATGCCTCAGGTAGACACGTACACTTTGCACTCCGCTACAATAATGCGTATGTATCGATAAATGGCAGAGAGATGGGTGGTTGGGTATTCTGGTCGGGCAATTCAGCCTATGAAGGGTATGCGATGCATGGAAGTACAGTTCGTTACCCAGGTCAAGGATTATATAACTATGGAGCACTTGCCCCTAACCAAGGGATTGTGGATGTAATGGGGAGTGGTACTCTGAATGTGAGATCTGGGCCGGGAAGTAGCTATCCGATAGTGGGAACGAAGAATGATGGAGAGATTGTAACCATTGCATGTACGGCTACGGGTACAACTTACACTGGTAGATCGAAGACCACGAATATATGGGATCGCATAGGAAACGGGCAGTGGGTTAGCGATGCCTATGTATGGACCGGATCTTCGAGTGCAGTTGCTCCAACATGTAACTAGTGACTGTGTAAGGATAATGTCGTGAGTAAGGGAAGATGGTCTGAAGCAGAGGGATTGCTGCGGATCACTTCTGCGCTTTGGACAAAGAGATCACGACTGACAAAGATGTAATCTAATTGGGTTCTAGGGCGTAACGAAGGAAAGGTTGCATAGTGCATAGCGGGATTGTTTGCTTGGCAGACGTCTGTAAAGTGATATGCAACCTTTTTCCATGCTTTTGATTTTGGTCTCATGTTCCAATCTCCCATCACGATAGTGGGCGATGAGTGGTCCAAGCAATGATGGAGAATGTAGTTAATTTGTTTGCGATGAATCCATGGGTTTAGGCTAAGATGAGAGATCCATACATGGATCGATTGGCTAGGAAGCTGGATATGAGCCTCTAGTAGAGACCTGTTTTCCAATAATATAGATGGAAATTGGAATAAATGATTTCGTTCGAAGGTGATCGGATAACGCGATAAGATCGCATTTCCGTATTGTTTATGCTCTACTCTTTTTTTGGCTGGTGAGGAAATAGCATGTCCATAAGCATGGTTCATGCCGAGTGCTTCTGCCAGCCAACCTATTTGATCCACATAATGACTTCTTTTTGAAAAATAGCAATCCACCTCATTTAAACCAATGACATCACACTGATGATCTGCGATGATTTCGGCGATTCGTGGTAGATCAATTCTGCGATCGGTTCCTTTTCCATGATGGATATTAAAAGTCATTACACGTAACTTCAATAGCTATCACCTCTCTAGAGCATCAGGACTGAGATATATAGATAGCTCT
This sequence comes from Baia soyae, assembly GCF_004341445.1. Taxonomy (GTDB): domain Bacteria; phylum Bacillota; class Bacilli; order Thermoactinomycetales; family Thermoactinomycetaceae; genus Baia; species Baia soyae. Next base: position 129,441 of record NZ_SLXV01000002.1, on the reverse strand, counting down.
TGTGTTTATTATGGTTAACTTGATACAAATTCAACGGAGATTCATAAAAAAAATTGTCGAAAATAAGAATGTTATTGTGATAATATATAGAACAATAGATATGATTTTAATATTTATCATATACATATTTTTATCTATTATCTCTATATTTACATTTTATTGTTTTTGTGTGTTACCGAATAGAATGAGGTGATCCAGTGACCCAGACAGTATTAGAGATTGCCGAACTACAATTACATTTTTTTACCGACAGAGGGGTCGTAAAAGCAGTTGATGGTGTAAGCCTTGAAGTAGGGAGAGGGGAAGTAGTCGGATTGGTTGGAGAGTCTGGATGTGGGAAAAGTGTTACATCCTTGGCGATCATGGGATTGATTCCCCAGCCACCTGGGGAAGTTGTAGCGGGATCGATCCAGTTTGAAGGAGTGGATCTCACGAAGATTTCTCAGAAAGAACTTCGTAAGATCCGTGGGGATCAGGTAGCGATGATTTTTCAGGAGCCGATGACTTCTTTAAATCCACTCTTTACGGTGGGAAATCAGTTAATGGAAGTAGTACGTATCCATCGAAAAGTGAGTAAGTCAGAAGCACGTAAGCAGGCTCTAAAGATGTTGCAACAAGTAGGAATTAGCAGGGAAGGGATTTTAGATGATTATCCCCATCAGCTATCTGGCGGTATGCGCCAGCGAGTGATGATTGCGATGGCGATGATGTTAAATCCGAAGCTACTAATTGCGGATGAGCCGACTACTGCTTTAGATGTTACGATTCAAGCGCAAATCCTTGATTTGATGAAGAATTTAAACAAAGAGTTTGGGACATCCATTCTTTTCATCACACATGATTTAGGTGTGGTTGCAGAGATGTGCGACCGAATTGTGGTGATGTATGCGGGGCAAGTTGTGGAACAGACCGACCGTTTTCGATTGTTTCGCAATCCCAAGCATCCATATACGCAAGGTTTGATGAATTCAATTCCGAAGATAGAGGATAAAAGGGAGCGTCTTTACTCCATTCCAGGTCAGGTACCCAATCCTCATCAGATGCCAAAAGGGTGTCGTTTTGCTCCGCGTTGTGAGTATGTGATGGATATTTGCCGTGTGAACTCTCCTGATTTGCTTGCTGTGGAAGAAGGTCATCTAAGTCGTTGCTTTTTGCATCAGGAGGTGAAGGAAGTTGCTGCTACAAGTACATAATTTACGAAAGACGTTTCCCATTCGGGGAGGATTATTAGGCAAAAAAACGGGTGAAATTACGGCAGTTGATGATGTTAGTTTTTATGTCAAAAAAGGGGAGACGCTAGGTCTGGTTGGAGAGAGTGGTTGCGGAAAGTCGACGACAGGACGAGCGATATTGCGTCTTCATGAACCAACTTCGGGTCAAATTGAATTTGAGGGAAAGTCATTGCTTGCTTTAAGTGAAGAAGAGATGCGGAAAGCACGTCGTGATTTGCAGATGGTTTTCCAAGACCCATTTGCTTCTTTAAATCCACGACAAAAGGTAATGGATATCTTAGAAGAGCCGCTCATTGTTCATGGGATGGGAAATGGAAAGGAACGGAAGGAGCAAGTTCAGGAGCTTCTTCATCTGGTTGGACTGAATCAGTCTCATGCGATGCGCTATCCGCATCAATTTAGCGGGGGGCAACGGCAGAGAATCGGGATCGCACGAGCTTTATCAACCAAACCGAAGCTGATTGTAGCAGATGAGCCTGTATCTGCTCTCGATGTGTCGATTCAATCGCAAGTGCTAAATCTAATGGCTGATTTGCAAGAAAAATTTGAACTGACATACTTATTTATTGCCCACGATCTGAGCGTGGTAAAGCATATTAGTGATCGAGTAGGCGTTATGTATCTGGGACGTCTGGTGGAGTTGGCAGATCGGGATGAGTTGTATGAGAGGCCGCTTCATCCCTATACGCAAGCATTGCTTTCAGCCGTTCCTGTACCAGATCCGGATTTCCAGAAGCAGAGAATTATTTTATCTGGAGATGTACCAAGCCCAGCAAACCCGCCTAAGGGATGTGCTTTTCACCCCCGTTGTCCACATGTGATGGATATTTGCAAAGAAGTACGCCCAGAGTTTGCCGATCAGGGTGGAGGGCATTTTTCAGCGTGCCATTTGTAGATACATAGGAAGTTTCATTTCATCAAGGAGGTGACGGGCCTAGATTTAGAATGATGCTTTATCTTCACTATTCTAAGGAGGTTACTGTATGAATAAACGTGGTCTCATTCTTTCTCTTTCTGTGACATTACTTGCTACTTCTTTCTTGGTCGCTTGTGGCGGGAAAGATCCGAATGCGGGAAGTGGTAAGTCCAAAACGCTGATTTATGGACGTGGCGCTGATTCCGTTGGCCTAGATCCAAGTCAACAAACGGATGGAGAATCGTTAAAGGTTACGAAGCAAGTTTTGGATACTTTGGTTGATTATAAAGATGATAGTACGGAAGTAGTCCCAGGGCTTGCTGAGAAATGGGAGAAATCGAAAGATGGATTGACGTGGACATTCCATTTGAAGCAGGGTGTCAAGTTCCACGACGGAACGCCGTTTAATGCAGAAGCTGTGGTGTTCAACTTCGAGCGCTGGATGGATAAAAAGAATCCGTACCATAAGGGAGACTATCCTTACTACGGTTATATGTTTGGTGGTTTTAAAGGAGATCCGGGGCATGTCATGAAAGCAGTGACAGCAGTAGATGCAAATACGGTCAAGTTTGAATTGGCTAAACCACAAGGTCCATTCCTTAATAACTTAGCGATGAGTAGTTTTGGAATCGGTTCCCCAGAAGCAATCAAAAAAGACCCAGAGGGTGTCAAATTTAATCAGTCACCTGTTGGGACAGGGCCTTTTAAATTTGTTGAGTGGAAGAAGAATGATAGTATTACGCTGGCGAAAAATCCTGACTACTATGAAAAAGGTCTACCTAAGATGGATAAGGTGATCTTTAAATCGATTCCGGACAACGCTGCACGCTTTACTGCTTTGAAGTCTGGCGATATCGATATGATGGACGGTTTGAACCCAGACGATGCGAAGCTAGTAGAAGCGGATAAGAAATTGCAGTTGAAGCTACGTCCTGGGATGAACGTAGGTTATTTGGCGCTTAACACGACGAAGAAACCATTTGATAAGCCAGAGGTACGTCAAGCGATCAACCTTGCTACGAATAAAAAGGGCATCATTGAGAGCTTCTTTGCGGGATATGCTAAGCCAGCAATCAACCCAATGCCAGATGTAGTATGGGGTTTCAACAAAGAGACTCAAGATTATGAATACAACTTAGAAAAAGCGAAGTCGCTCCTTGAGAAAGCAGGCTACCCAAATGGTTTTGACGTGGAATTTTATGCGATGACGGAACCACGCCCGTATATGCCAAACGGGAAAAAAGTGGCCGAATTTATGCAAGAGGATTTAAAGAAAATCGGCATTAACGCTAAGATCGTCACATATGATTGGCAGACCTATAAAGACCGCGTTGGAAAAGGGGAGCATCAAATGGCTCTCTATGGTTGGACGGGAGATAATGGAGATCCTGATAACTTCCTCTACGTCCTGCTAGATAAAGATAATACGCGTACTCCTGATGCAGGAAACGTTGCTTTTTATAAAAATGATGCCTTACATGACACCCTTATCAAGGCTCAGCAATCAACAGATCAAAAAGCTAGGACCGATCTATATCAAAAAGCACAAGAAATCATTAAGAAAGATGCTCCTTGGGTACCATTGGTTCATGCCACTGTTCCAGAAGCGGCCCGTGCAGAAATTACGGGATGGATTCCGCATCCAACAGGATCTGACAAACTGTTGAACGTATCTATCGGAAAATAACAAATATAACAAAGTGGCATTGCAATGGATATGCAATGTCACTCTTTTTATACAGAAGAGAGAGGGGAACCGCTCATGATCTCCTATATAATCCGGCGACTTATTATGCTCATCCCCGTATTGATCGGTATGTCGATTATCACATTTTCAGTCGTTCATGCGATTCCGGGTGATCCTGCACGAACGATCGTGGGTGATAAAGCGACACCGGCTCAGATACAAGAGATTCGCGAAAACCTAGGGCTTGATAAGCCGGCATATATTCAATATTTCACTTATGTAAAAGATATCTTACAGGGGGATTTGGGAACTTCCCTCATCACCAAACAAGAGATTTCGAAAGAGATCAAACCATTCTTAGCGGCGACAACGGAGTTAGCAGTGGTAGCGATGCTGATTGCTGTTTTCTTTGGAGTGAATCTCGGGATCCTCTCTGCTTGGAAACAAAATTCGTGGTTTGATTACACGGCTATGTTAATCGCACTGATTGGTGTATCGATGCCGATTTTTTGGCTTGGTTTGATGGAGCAATGGTTTTTTGCTCAGGAACTCGATTTACTTCCCTCTAATGGACGGCTTGATCCACGGATGGAATTTGATGCGATCACGAACTTTTATAGTATTGATGCCATCATTCAAGGGAATTGGTACGCTTTTCAGGATGTCCTCTTACATTTAATTTTGCCTGCTGTAGCGCTAGGGACCATTCCGATGGCGATTATTGCGAGGATGACTCGTTCTAGTATGCTTGAGGTGATGCGCTCTGATTATATCCGAACAGCCCGTGCAAAAGGATTGGGTGAGTTTTGGGTCATTTATAAACATACCTTGAAGAATGCTTTTATCCCTGTGTTAACCGTTGTCGGTTTACAATTAGGGCTTTTGCTAGGTGGGGCAGTGCTTACGGAGACTATTTTTAGTTGGCCCGGAGTAGGTCGGTATATTTTTGATGCGATTAACGCACGGAACTATCCCGTTATTCAGTCGGGGATTTTAATTTTGGCTACTATTTTTGTCTTAATTAATTTAATCGTAGATCTGTTATATGCATGGGTCGACCCACGGATCCAATATGGGAAGGGGGAATAGACGATGAGCGCACATATTCAGCCAGTACCTTTTACGAAGCCGGAGCCTCCGATATCTCCAGAAAAGGAAATAGTAGAGTCACCCTTTCGCGATTTCGTGCGAGCTTTCTTGCGACATCGTTCCGCGGTGATTGGAAGTGTCATCGTGCTATCGTTTTTACTTATTGCCATTCTTGCTCCGTTTATCACTTCGTATGAATATACAGCTCGGAGTCAGGCACTCCTACAAGCTCCTTCTGTCGATCATTGGTTTGGAACGGATGAAATGGGTCGTGATTTATTTACTCGTGTGATTTATGGAACCCGAATCTCGTTATGGGTGGGACTTTTTGCGATCTCGGGATCGATTATCGTAGGGAGTTTACTCGGCTTGATTGCTGGCTTTTATGGAGGATGGAGAGATACGATGATCTCCCGCATCTTTGATATCCTCCTTGCATTTCCGAGTATTCTTCTCGCGATTGCCATTGTAGCTATGTTGGGACGGAGCTTGAGTAATGCCCTTTTAGCCATTGCGATTATCAATATCCCGACATTTGGTCGCCTGATGCGATCGAGAGTGCTGAGTGTAAAATCAGAGGATTATATTCTAGCAGCCAGGGCAATGGGAATGAAGAATCGTCGTATCCTATTTCACCATATTCTTCCTAACTGCTGGACACCGATCATGGTACAAGGAACACTTGGTTTTGCCACGGCCGTGATTGAAGCAGCGGCACTTGGCTTTCTCGGACTGGGTGCCCAACCTCCAGAACCCGAGTGGGGGACGATGCTAGCAGATGCCCGCCAATACATACAGCTCGCACCATGGACCATGATCTTCCCAGGAGTAGCTGTGGCGTTGACGGTACTTGGTTTTAATTTATTAGGCGATGGTTTGCGTGATATATTTGATCCAAGGATGAAGCAGTGAGGCAATGGTAATTCGAAAATTCCTCAAAAAACAGCCCAAACCATATGAGTTAGGGCTGTTTTTTGAGGGGTGGACTAGGAGCAATAACTGACTACTGTGATTGAGTAGATCCGCAGTCAGATACATTGCCCTGGGATTACTCAAATGATTTGGCTAATCCATTAATCAAAACACGAACTACCTCTGGGCGGGAAAACTCAGGTGGCGGGACTTCTCCAGCTGTTAACATCTTCCGTACCTTGGTACCAGATAAGATTACGTGATCCTCATCCGAGTGTGGGCACGTCTTATAAGAAGCCATCCCCAGACAACGTCGACAGTAGAAACTATGTTCAAAAAATAAAGGCTGGATTCCGAGGTCATCAGGCGATAACTCCTTGAAGATATGTTGCGCATCATACGTTCCATAATAGCTTCCAACCCCCGCATGATCACGTCCGATGATAAAGTGAGTACAGCCATAGTTTTTTCTCGCTATCGCGTGGAATATAGCCTCCCTTGGACCCGCGTAGCGCATGGCGGCCGGGAAAACGCCAAGAAGCACACGTTCTGTCGGATAATAGTGTTCAAGAATTGTCTCGTAACTCTTCATTCGTACTTGTGCCGGGATGTCATCTGCTTTCGTTTCCCCGACCAATGGGTGGAGGAAGAGCGCATCGACTGTTTCAAGGGCTGCTTTCTGAATATACTCATGGGCACGATGAACCGGATTACGAGTCTGGAACCCCACGATCGTATTCCATTGTTGTTGCTGAAAATAGTTTCGCGTATAGGAAGGAGTGAGATGATAGTTTGTAAAAGGATCTAGCGTAGGGCGTTGCCAAAGCCAGATTGCCCCGCCTAAGTAAAGAGAGCTTTGCTGTAACAAATTACGAACGCCAGGATGATTTGGATCCGTTGTGCGATAGATATATTGTGCTTCCTTTTGCTGATCCACTTGGTAGATACTCTCTACTCCCACAACTCCCACGATCGATTTGTCTTTTCGTTGCATAAATACATATTCGGAAGAGGAGATCTCGTCCTTTTGCCCCGGCGGGATGGACAATGTAATCGGAATCGACCATACAAGCCCGTTGCATAAACGCATATCCGTAAGAACGCTAGAATAGTCAGCTTCGGTAAGGAAGCCAGTTAGAGGAGAAAACACGCCTGTGGCAATGCAATAAAGATCCGAAAAAGTACGCTCCGATATCGTGACGACAGGGTACTGCCCTTTTTTTTGGAGCCATTTTTCTTTATCCGTGTCAGATACCTCTCTTGAGACGAGTGTACCACCATGCGGCTGGATCATCCACTTACCTCCTAACCCTAGCAGGCTTGAATATAACAGAGATACCCAACAACTAAACAAACCTGCGCCCCATAATACGTAACCATAATCACCACGTCCGCCCTCTTAAACGGACGCACAAACTTATTCCAACTCAACGTAAAATCAGACAAATAGAATAGAAGAGAGCCTACTATCAGCCAATATTGACCCGTAAGCCAGGCCGTATAAACCATTGCCGTAATCATAAGGATATAAGCACAAACAGCCAATAAAAATGCCACAGACGAGTGTGCCTCCATAATAATCCCACGAAGAAAACCCATATAAAGAAGTGCGATCAACAATAAGATTCCCAGGAAAATAAAGGATGTTTGATTCGTTGGGATAGCGAGGAACCCAACTACATACACAACATGAGCAATAAAAAAGCTAGCTAACCCTTTTAGAAAATGCTTCTCATGATTTAGTAAGAACAAGTCGCCCAGAGCGGAAAACAGGAGTCCTGCTAATAGATAGTAACCAAAAGATCCTCTATCAGAAAGCGTCATCCCAACTACAAGGCTCCAACAAAGAATCGGTACCGCTTTTAAAATTTGGTGGACTTTCTGATGTTGAAACCAGATTGCAAAGAGATATACCACAGCAATAAAAGAGCCGAGCCCTAGAAAAAACTGTGTCATGTGCTATTCACCATCTTATGTTTAATTTTGTGATAGTGGTATCTTTTCTTACCATTGGAAATAAATCAAACCATTATAACTTATATTATTCGTGGTCATCTGCGTTTTTCCCTTTGGCATGATTCTTGCATCATCTTATCTATGAAAAGACCAACCACGAAAGGGGAATGATCATGAGTGAACTATTAACGAAAATGATGCCAAAAGAGTGGGGATTTGCTACACAGGCGATCCATGGTGATGGGACGAGAGTAGCAGATGGGACAGGCTCCTTAGTACCTCCCATCTACCAAACTTCTACCTTTGTTTTTGAAAATGTAGAGCAGGGAGCCAGACGCTTTTCTGGTTTAGAAGAGGGGTACGCTTATACGCGTTTAGGAAACCCAACGGTACAACTATTAGAAGAGAAGATTGCTTCATTAGAAGGGGCTGATTCAGCACTAGCCTTTGGCTCTGGGATGGCAGCGATCTCTGCTGTTTTGCTGGGAATGGTGAAGACGGGGGATCACGTTCTCTGTTCGCGTAGTTTGTATGGCTGTACATTTGGTCTACTAAAGCTGATGGAAGAACGTTATCAAGTGGAGGTTTCCTTGATCGAGATGAGCGATGAGGAAACGGTTCGCCGAGCCATTCGTCCGAATACGACGTTAATCTATCTAGAGACACCAGCAAATCCAACTCTAGAGTTAATCGATTTGAAAATGGTATCAAAAGTTGCCAAGGAAAAGGGGATATGTACAGCAGTAGATAATACCTTTTTATCCCCTTATTTACAACGTCCTATCGAGCTTGGATGCGATATTGTCATTCATAGTGCAACGAAATATATTGGTGGGCATGGGGATGTAGTGGCAGGGGTTATCGCGGGCTCCCATGATATGATGCAACAAATCCAGATAACGACCCAAAAAGATCTGGGAGGCATTCTCGCTCCTATGGATGCTTTTTTATTGCTCCGAGGACTAAAAACGCTAGCACTTCGAATGGAGCAACATAATCGTAGTGCTCAGTTGGTCGCAGAGTTTTTAGAATCTCATCCATTGGTTAGTCGTGTATACTATCCCGGTTTATCAAGCTTCCCACAGCACGAACTGGCTAAGAAGCAGATGGATGGGTTTGGCGGCGTAATCGCTTTTGAATTAACGGGTGGCTATGAAGCAGCTGTTCATATGCTAAATCGTTTGAAGCTTTGCGGGCTTGCGGTTAGCTTGGGAGATGTGGATACGTTGATTCAACATCCGGCGTCGATGACACACTCTGGTGTACCGCGAGAAGAGAGATGGAAGATGGGGATTAGTGACGGACTTGTTCGGCTTTCGGTAGGAATTGAAGAGGTAGAGGATATCATGGAAGATCTTCGCCAAGCAATGGAAAAATAGATACATGCGAAGTAGAGTCAAATTTTGTTACAATAGTTATAAAATTTGACTCAAAGGGATGGTCTCCTATGCAGATGATGACTTTTCAGATCGAGACAGAAGATCGGTTGGGGATTACCCATGATGTTATGGAGTCATTTTTATCGTTTCAATTGGATATCGTCAAGATGGAAGTGAGGCCTCACTTTATCTATCTAAAGACCCATTCTCTCCCTTTTGACATACAAGATCCATTATGTCGCCATATTACGCAAACTTCAGGAGTGAGAAGGGTAAATCTGATCCCTTTCCTACCTTCAGAATTACATGCCAATGAACTAAAAACCACACTGGCTACGATTAGTAACGGAGTTATCCTCGTCGATTCGAATCTGCGAGTGAACACGATGAATCGAGCAGCGGAGACTCTACTCCAAACAGATGAAAAAAGGTACAAAGGAATGGAACTACCGACTTTATGGGGGATGAAGAAGGAAGACTGCGAGCGATTAATGCAAAAAGAAACATCTCCCCTGACCATATATATCAAGAAAACCCAAGTGATTCGCGTCGTTGCAGACTTTTACCCGATTTGCATGTCAGAAAAATATGATGATTTACAAGGATGGGTAGTGGTGTTTCGTGATCTGCAACAAGTAAATGAGTGGATCCAATCAGTGCAACGCTCGGAGATGACGCACTTTGAAGAGATCATCCATGAGAGTGAGGGAATGAAAAACTGTATTCAGACAGCAAGATGTGTAGCGAAAAGCGATGTGACGATCTTCTTATCGGGAGAGAGTGGAACAGGAAAGGAACTGTTTGCTAGGGCCATTCACTATGAAAGTTTACGGGCAAATGGCCCATTTATCCCGATCAACTGTGCGGCGATTCCGGAGCAATTGCTCGAAAGTGAGTTATTTGGTTATGAAGCAGGCTCTTTTACAGGCGCATCGAAGGAAGGGAAAGCAGGATTATTTGAAACAGCTCGCAACGGGACCTTGTTTTTAGATGAGGTGGGTGAGATTCCTCTTCACTTGCAATCGAAACTACTTCGTGTATTAGAAGAGAAATCGATTCGAAGAATTGGAAGTAATAAAGTAATTCCCTTACAATTTCGTTTGGTCACGGCAACCAATCGGAAGTTAGGGGAATGGGTGAAGGAAGGGAAGTTTCGCGAGGATTTGTATTACCGGTTGCATGTGATTCCGATTGAGATCCCTCCATTGCGAGAGAGGGAATGTGAAATTACCCTACTTGCGAATCACTTTTTGCAAAAAACATGCGAATTGGTGAGACGCCCTGTGTTGCATCTGTCAGAGTATGCTCGTCAACAGTTGTATCTTCACGACTGGCCAGGAAATGTGAGAGAATTGCAAAATGTAATGGAACGTAGTGTCTACTTGTGCCCGGATCATGAGATTGAGATTCACCAAGTTTCCATCTCGCCTAGCCGAAATGGATTGGATCGAAGTGAGATGTTTGAGACAGTCGGATTAAAGCCTCATTTAGAGCAGACGGAAAGAAGAATCATTAAAGTTACACTGGAACAGAATAAGAGCATTCGCCAAGCTGCTAGACAATTGCAGATGAGCCATACAGCCTTATTGAAGAAGATAAAAAAATATAATTTATAAAAATAGCCTCCCGAGTTCAGTTGAACTTTGGGAGGCTGATTCACTTTACGAGCTAAAGAAACTTTTACGTTTATGATGTCTACGATGATGGGAAGAAGAGGACCCATAATAATGGCGTTTACGGCGTGAAGATGATGAACTATGGTGACGGTGATGGCGGTAGTCAGAGGAAGAATGTTTACGGTAACGACGATGGGAAGAAGAGCCATAGTACTTCTTCTTTTTTAATTTGTCTTTGATGGAAGAGAAGAAACCCATGTGATATTGAGTAAGATTCAAGTGATCTTCAAGAATATCTTGATATAGTTCAGGATAATCAGTGTGGAAGAATCGACCCACATCGATCATTTTGATCTTGCCGTCTTTGTCAATCATCATGTTATTTAGATGAAGGTCCTGAGCAATGATTCCGTGATCATAGAGATCGGTTACGATGTCTTCGATTTGGACAAATTGCTGGTCCGATAACTTCTCACCTGCTTTGATACTATCCGCAAGAGTGTTACCTTGAACACGATCCACGATCATAAATTTGTCTTCATGATGGTGGAGTGTTGGAAAGGCAGAGTGATCTTGGAGATGATGAAGCATGTAGGAGTCGTCTTTTTCACTGTAGTCGTCTTTGTATACCTTGATTGCATAATCTTCAAGGCCGTATACTTTTCCGCTTAGTCCTTCCCCAAGTATCGGCAACTGGTGATCCAATTTATTGTGTGCTACTAGATTTTGTACATAATCGATCGCTTCTTGATGTCGTTCACGCATGGATTGGTTCCCCCTTAAGGTAATTGATAGAATAAGCTACTCCTAATCTTACTACGAATCTATGTATAGCAAAGTAGTTATCTCGGCTTTACCCCTAGAAGATGGGGATGAAACCGGTAACTTGTGATAATAAATTAATAAGGAAAATTTTAGGTCATAAAGTAAATTTATAGTAGATAAATGTGTCTTGAAAAAAGAGTCGTGATGCAGAAGTTAAACATTTTATTTCAAGAAATTTGTCAAAGAAAACCCAGTAATTACAAGGGATTTCTCTATTTATTTTTTCCCTTCGGCAATTTTTTTCACATTATACCAAATTACTTCTGTTCAATTATTTACCAAAAGTGGTAAACTGCTATTGGGGGATGTGAAAGGTGGATGAAGATGAAGCAGACAGTTGTATCTATGACAGACGTACAAGCCTTGCTAGATGCTCGAGTGATATGGGCAGAAGCTCTCACGATTATTAAAGAAAAAGTGAGTCAACCCAGTTATCAAGCGTGGTTTTGTAGTATTCATCCCACTGTCGAAGGGAACACCTTTGTATTGGAGACATCGAGTGCATTTGCGGCAGAATGGTTAAGAAATCGATATTTTTATTTGATTACAGATGCGTTGGTAGAAGTAGCGGCAGAGATACGCTATGTCGAAATTAGAAGCACACTATTAGAAGATATTCCTCTAGAGTTTGGCAACGATGATACTCATATGGAAAGACAGTCTCAAAAATCAATTTATACAAGGTTACGTCATATGGAAGAAAAATTAGATACCGTTTTATTTCTGTTACAACGTGAAAAAATGTCATAAGCTATCTGTGCGTATGCAATTATCTGGAATTATACATACTTGAATGAGGGGCCTCTCCCTCTTTTTTTTATTGGCCAAAAAGGTGAGTTGTTTTAAGATAGAGAAAAAAGAAATCGCTTGCTAGGGGTATGGGAATCGATGATAAAAAAACAACATGAGATCTTATTACATCAATTAGAATATGTATCTCGACGGATGAAAGAAAACGATCAAATGGATTATGCAAATAAGCTACAGGATTTGATGCGTAAAGTGTTTCAACAAGAATTTAGCATCGCTTTTTGTGGTCATTTTTCTGCGGGTAAATCTTCAATGATGAATGAGCTGTTTGGAGAGCAGATTTTACCGACAAGTCCGATTCCGACTAGTGCCAATGTGGTTGAGATCCGGCATGGAGAGAATCAAGTAACGCTCGTATTAACAAATGGTGAAAGGTATACGTTTGCTGGCTCGTATATGGATGAAGACTTACGAGAGCTATGTAAAAATGGAGAAGATATCATGGCAGTAGAGGTTTCAAAGGAATCGATCTCTCTGCCAAAAGGTGTCTCTCTACTGGATACACCTGGAGTGGATTCTACGGATGATGCTCACCGGCTTGCTACAGAATCATCCTTACATATGGCAGATTTAATTTTATTTATGATGGATTACAATCACGTGCAATCGGAGGGAAATCTGCAATTTTTAAAAGGGCTGGCGGAACGAAATAAGAAGATCTATATCGTGATCAATCAGATTGATAAACATCGTGATCAGGAGCTATCTTTTATAAGCTACCAGCAGAATGTAAAGCAAACGTTTGAAAATTGGGATCTTCAAGTAGAGGGCATCTATTATACTTCCTTGCGTGACATAAGACATGAACATAATGAGTTAGAATCATTAAAATGTGATTTACATAAATGGATTGAGCATCGCGCAGAGCTGAGTATACAAGTAGTGGAAGCAGAAGCAAAATACTTGATAGAGCAGTATTTGGGCCAACTGGCGGATGATAGGCAGGAGGAGCGTAACTCGTGGGAGCAGATCATCGAAGGTAGTGGAATTTCGGGTGATGAAGTAGAAAGACAGGTTCAACAGCACCGTGACAAGCAAGCTGAACTATCCGGCCGATTGGAAGAAGTGGAAGTATCTTTTATCAAAGGCGTAGATGAGATCTGTAAAAATGCATATCTTATGCCTTCTGAAGTGCGTGAATTAGGCAGAGACTATCTGGAATCGCTACAACCTAATTTTAAGGTAGGCTTCTTATTTTCAGCTGGGAAGACGCATCAAGAGAAGCAACGCCGTGCACAGATATTTTTTACGAAATTGCAGGAGACTGTGTATACTCAGTTAGAATTACATATACGTAATTACACCATTCAGTTTTGTAAGCAACACGGCTTATTTGACGAGCAGATGGGCCAACAAATTATGTCAGAGAAGCTGGAGTTGAAGCCTTCTCTGCTAGAAGGTGCATATAAGGCTGGAACAGGTTTAACGGGCAATGCGGTATTGGTTTATACAGAGGATGTAGCCAATCAAATGAAGCGTCTGGTTCGAAATCAGGCTCTTCGTTGGCAGAGTGAGCTGATTAACCCCAGATTGAAGGAACAAATTAAAACCGAACAAGATCAACTAGACGAAGAAGCAAGCTCCTTGCAACAAGTAGTGAAGGCGAAAGATGCTCTCGGGCAAATCGACCTGGAGCTTATGGGAGAAAGAGAGCTACTTGAACAACGATGGCGAGAGCCTAATTTGGAGGAGACCCTTGATCTTTCGTGGATAGATGAGGGACGAAAACAAGGAACTTCACATGTATCTTCCTCTACGGATTTGTTATGGCAAAAGTTAATAAAAGAAGACGTATCTTCCACTGTTAAAGAAGCAAAGCCTGTACGAAATGAGGAGCACGAAGAAGCACGCACTACTCCAAAATCGATTTCGTTTACAGATAGCAGCGAACGAAATCGGATATTTTTAGAGCGTGTAAACGAAATAGAAGAGTCTTTACAAGAGATTCGCGGCGTACAAACGGTTTTAGCTGAAATTCATAGTAAGCGGGGACGTGCTGAAAAGAAGCAGTTTACCGTTGCATTGTTTGGTGCATTTAGTGCGGGTAAATCTTCTTTTGCCAACGCTTTAATTGGGGCTGAAATTCTTCCTGTCTCTCCTCAACCGATGACGGCAACGATTAATCAAATTGGTCCTCCCGATGATCGAAATGCGCATGGTCAGGTTCGACTAAAAGTAAAATCGGCTGAAACGCTATTAGCGGAGCTGACGGCAATCTATCGTTTATTTCATAAAGAGGCATCGCATCTCGACCAAGCGATCCAAAAGATTCCTTCGCTACTAGAGATGAAGAATATGACTCCTAGTCAGAAAACGGTGATTCCATTTTTGCAAGCGCTTCAAGAGGGAATCAAGTGGTTTACACTTCATCAAGGGAGCGAGATTCAAATCTCGTTAGAGCAGATGGAAGAGTATGTAGCAAATGAAAAGAAATCTTGTTTTATCGAGTATGCAAATCTATATTATGACTGCCTGCTTACGAGACAGGGGATCACATTAGTCGATACACCGGGGGCTGATTCGGTTCATTCACGTCATACAGGAGTTGCATTTGACTATATCCGGAATGCTGATGTGATTTTATTTGTGACGTACTATAACCATGCTTTTTCCAAAGCGGATCGGGAGTTTTTGATTCAACTGGGACGAGTAAAAGACTCCTTTGCGATGGATAAGATGTTTTTTATCACCAATGCGGCTGATTTAGCAAGATCGAAGGATGAACTGGCAGAGGTTCAAACGTATTTACAGCATCAGCTATTAAAATTTGGAATTCGTGAGCCTAGAATGTTTGCTGTTTCAAGCTTATGGGGATTACTGGAGAAATCAAAGGAGCAAGCCGAATTACCAGCACATGCATTCCTAATGGATTCTGGTTTTGCCCCATTTGAACAAGCCTTTGCACAGTTTGTTCACCATGATCTGATGAATCTTTCGCTACATAGCATTCATCAAGATGTAAGAAGAGCACTCCAAATGACAAAACAGATCATTCAAACGACTCAAATAGGGATCGAAGAGAAGCAAAACCGCCAGGTCGAATTAGAGAAAGAACGGGTACAAGTTCAGCAGTTGATTGCTACCTACGAGACGGGAACCGATCAACAAGCTTTGCAACAGGAGATTCATGAACTTTTCTACTATGTCCAGCAACGTTGGTTCTTGCGTTTTCAGGACGAATTTCCGACGATTTTTCATCCAGGCTCTTTGCGCGAAGACTTAGGAGATATCAAAGCGCAACTGCAAGCATGTCTATTAGAGCTGATTCAATTCTTGCAACATGATTTGTTACAAGAATATCGTGCCACTACCCTTCGTATTGAGAAATGGATGCGCATTCGCCTGGAGCAACATATTCGTGACATAGGGGAGAAAGTTTTGGCTTATCCCGCGGGGTTTCAGTGGAGTACAGAGGTTACAACTGCTTTTTCTATGCCTGAATTAGCGGGCGTGATGGAAAATGTGGATGTATCTGACTTTCGGAAGCAGATGTCCCATTATCGCAATGCCAAAGCTTTCTTTGAGAAGAAAGAGCGCTTTCAAATGAGGGAATCAATGAAACAACGGTTAGAGGAACTCGTCATTCCAGAGATAACCGTGATGGAAGAGAAGTGTGGGTCTCATTTTCAGCAAGTTTGGCAAGATGAGTTTCACCGCCTACGAGCGATTGCAAGTAAGCAAAGCACAGAGTACTATGAAGAACTCCAAGCCATGCTTTCAGAAAATGTAGATTTAGATCATTATCAACAAACAGAAGCAGTCTTGGAAGGTTTCATTCAGCAATGGAATGATGTTTTTTGATCGCATAAATGTTACACGTTGGACACTAGAGCAGGTCAATACCCTATGCTATGATAGGAATTAATCTTGTTTTGATGAAATAAAGGAGATATTGATGAAAAGACCATCTATTTATGTAGCAGCGGTTTTATTGACGATTATCCTAGTACTACTCCCTCCAGATAACTATGCTTGGTTAGGCAAGTTTGATCTAGGATCGAGCCCACCTACTACTAAGCCAGCGGAGTCGGGGGATTCGTCAAAGAAAAACGAGGGAACATCAATTCCTGCCGTACAACAGATGAAAAGTCTACCATCAAAAAAGATCAGTGGAACCACTTATTATCCATTAACGAACCTCGTTCAATCAAAGTTGATTCAAGCGAAGAGTAGAGAAGTAGACGGCATAGTGGAATTGACAGTGAATCAAGAGAACTACCAATTGGTACGAAATGTCCCTGTCTATATGCGAAATGGAATCTATCATCCGCTTACCGGCGGGAATATGAGGTGGGAGGAAAAAGATTTTTGGCTCCCAGAATCATTTTTAGAAGGGGTATTCCAGCCCTCATCCGATTCAAGCGATGCCAAATCGTATGCTCAAAATAAAGAGAAGATCTCTAAGATGAGTGCGGATGAGATGGCTAATTATCTTTCGTTTGTTCAGACTCCGATCAAAGGATCGAAGATGAAAAAAAGTGATTCATCGATCCCAGGAGCAGCTCGAACATATCGCAATGGGATTCATGAAGGAGTCGACTTCTATACGCCTACAATTGGGGTACCGGTTACGAAGAATACACCTGTATACTCACTGGCAGAAGGTGTTATTGTCCGTGTGGATCACGATTATAAAGAGATGACCACTCCAGAGCGAGAAAAAATATTAGCAGCAGCTACGAATAATAATGGACAAACTCCTCAGGATCTGTTGGATCGTGTACGTGGTAGAACGGTATGGATTCAGCACTCGAATGGCTTACTAGCTCGTTATATCCATCTTTCTCGAACCGAACCCAAGCTTCGTGTGGGAGATAAGATCAAAGCAGGAGACTATATTGGTAATGTAGGAAATTCAGGTACCAGCGATGGTGCGAAGGGAAATAACGAAGGCGTTCACCTTCACTTAGATCTTTTCTTGTTTGGAGAATGGTTTTGGAAACAGTATCCAACCCTTGAAGAAAAGTATAAAATTTTGTTCCGCATGTTTGGGCAATATCGCTAATTAAATAAGCGGGGTGTTAATGATAAAACATTAACACCCCGTTTATCTTTGATTAAAAATGGCTTTTTATGATAGGAGTAAGGGGGGATACAGATGGAATTGGGGAATATGAGCCGTCTGGCAACATGGGTTGCTCGATCAGACGAAGCACTGGTTGCTTATGTAAATCGTCATTGGAAATGCAGAGTGCTGGACGTATTATTACCACGTTTTACGCATCTCGGAGGTGCGACTGCTACGATTGGATTCTTAGTAGCATGGTATATTTGTTTAGAGGAAGATACGGAAATGTGGGCACTTCCAGGATTACTAGCACTCGGAGTAAGTCATTTAATCGTTCAAATTCTAAAATGGCTACTTCCCCGAATACGCCCGCATCTGAAGCATGAGTACTTGCATGCGTTTCCGAATTCACTTACTGACTATTCTTTTCCGTCTGGGCATACTACTGCCGCTTTTGCTGTTGCTACGACATTTTGTTTATATGATGCGATGCTTATCTTTTTATTGATCCCCATTGCAATCATAGTAGGATATTCAAGGATTTATCTAGCTCTTCATTATCCAACGGATGTCTTCATAGGCTCTGTGATCGGTAGCATGACGGCCTATGTATTTGTCGAGATACTACCCTTACTACATTTGTAAGAAAAGGAATCTCCTTGCCTCTGATGGCTAGGAGATTCCTTCGTTTACGTGATTATTTTTTAAATTCGTTATGAAGTACACTTTGATTGAATAAAGATAGTTGACCCTTTAATTCTTTTGCTAAAAACTTAGCATATTCATTGGCCTTCCCCACATCTCCATGGGTAGCGGACCTCGGAAGGACGATTTGAATAAAAGGAGTGTTATCTTCCTCTTTCCCCACTCCTAGCCAAAATCCATGATAAAGCTCTGGATCAGTGGAGGTAAGGGTTAGATAAGAGATTCCATTTTCTTCTCGAACGATCGGCTCATAAGGAAAAGCAGCCGAGGCATAATCCCAATCCAGTTGTTCGCCTGTTTTTTTCATTCGAGCAACATACAGATCAAGCAGGGAGTGCACCTCATCGAGGGAAATATCAGGTTGAGTAGATCCATTTACTAGACGTATATAAGTACTTTTTTTCACGAGTTCTGCTCCTCTCACGTTTTGCCAGCGTGTATCTACTTCATAGTAGCATGTTGAATTCGAATTTTCCAAATGATTCGTATAGAATATAAAGAAGAGAAATGAAGGGGGATCATACGTGGATAAGGCTGATTTATTAGATGAGATACGATTAGAAGTAGGAGATTTGATTGATAAGCATCGCAAAGATCTTCCTCTTATGTTTCAAAAAGTATGTGCGCACATCCAAAGGAGAGTAGAGGATTATCAGGGAGTTGCTGTCTATTTAACCGAATATCCAGAGTTCATCCGTCGTCATGAATCGGGATCTATTGGCTTACCTCCGGTTCAAAAATTCGGTGAGGGCCCGTTAAGTATTACGGCGGTTCGTGGGGGTTTATATAGAGAGAGAAATTTGAACCGCATCCTAATCTGTATCCCTCTCTATCTGAGGCAAAATGTATATGGTATCTTTGTAGTCGAATCAAACCCATTAAGCCACATTCATGATGAGGATATTACTTTATTTACGGAAATTTGTTCCTCATTTGAAAATAGATTGATCGCGTATTATCAGCCTGATATAGAGGAACCCGATTTTTTTGATGATGATTTAGTATAACCTATTTGCATGGCTGCTATTTGTCCCGTATGGGGCATTTTTTATGGTCTTTTTCTTACATACATGTCTAAATAGCGGAATTATATTTCCTTTATTGACGTAATTAGTATGTCATAATATATTATAAGTACATATTAAATACTGTTGGAATGATAAATAGGTGGGGGGATAACGAGATGGAGATGATCGTTTGTCAACGTTGTGATCGGGTTATTGCGTTTGTGGAAGGTGAGAAGTCGGGTGTTTTATACGGGGCATGTCCAAGTGATTGTGATGCTGGTGAAGATGATATAGTAGGATTGATTAATCATAAGTGGTCGCGTAATAGAGAGTGCTAGAGTAGTAGAAATAGGTTAAATAGGGTGATAGAGAAAAGAGGTTGACCCATTATAGGTTAACCTCTTCTTTCGTATCGTATTATCTTTATTAACGCTAATCTTCTTCTAGCTTTTTGATCACTCTTACCAACTCAATGGTGGAATCCTCTGTTCCTTGAACGGGTAGTCCTGCTTCGATGTGTTCGCGAATATAGGCGATGTTTTGTTCGGTAATACGCTCTCCGGGCATTAAGATCGGGATGCCTGGTGGGTATACCATGATGAACTCTGCCATGATCTGACCAGCCGATTCAACGAAAGGAATGGTAATCGTCTTACAGTAAAAGGCATTTCGTGGTGAGAGGACGAGATCAGGGATTTCTGGTAGATGGATCTCTTTCTTGGTAGACATTGTTTTAGAATAAAAATGTTTGGATAAGTCCTCAAGTGCTTGGGTCAAGATTTGAATGGTTTCGTCGCTATCTCCAGGGGTAACGAGACATAGTAGATTATAGAGATCGCTTAGTTCTACTTCGATATTATAGTTTTCTCGTAGCCAAACTTCTGCATCATGGCCATTAATGGTTAAATGATTTAAATGAATGACTAATTTGGTTTCATCCATATCAAACAAAGCATCGTTTCCAGGAACTAAACATTCACGAGTCAGACAGGAGAGTCCCGGAATTTCGTTAATTCGTTTGCGTGCCGTGTCAGCGAGTCGAAGTGTGTTTTCTACGATTGCATGGCCATTTGTAGCCAGATAACGGCGTGCTGTGTCAAGTGATGCTAGCAAGATATAAGAAGTGGAAGTGGTTGTTAGCATACTGATAATCGATTGAACACGTTCTGGAGAAATCATATTGCTCTTTAGGTTTAAGATGGAGCTTTGTGTTAAGGAACCGCCTAATTTATGGACAGAAGTAGCGGCTAGATCGGCCCCTGCTTCCATAGCGGAAATCGGTAAACGTTCGTGGAAATTAGTTAAAACGCCATGCGCTTCATCCACCAATATGGGAATTCCATGGGCATGTACGCGCTCAACTAACTCTTTCAAATTGCTTGCAAATCCAAAATAAGTTGGATTGATCACTAATACCGCTTTGGCATCCGGATGCTTCTCAATGGTTTTCTCCACCTGCTCGATGGTAATACCATGGGCGATCCCGATCTTTTTATCCATTTCTGGATAAATAAAAATAGGATGGGCTCCAGCAAAAATAATGGCGGAGAGAACAGACTTATGTACATTTCGAGGGACGATAATCTTATCACCTGGATGACAAGCTGACATCACCATCGTCATAATAGCTCCGCTGGTCCCCTGCACAGAGAAAAATGTATAATCCGCGCCAAACGCTTCTGCGGCTAAAGCTTGAGCCTCTTTAATCACCCCTTTAGGATGATGTAGATCATCAAGAGGGGCAATGTTAATCAGATCAATCGATAGAGCATTATCCCCTATAAACTCCCGAAACTCCGGATCCATGCCCTGTCCTTTCTTATGACCAGGAATATGAAACTGGACCGGATTTCGCTCTGCATGCGCTTTCAAATGTGTAAACAAAGGAGTACGCTGCTGATTCATCGTATACGCCACCTACCTTCTATCATAATTTGCGTGACGATTTAGTATAACAAAAATGGTTTCGTAATAGAAGGGAAGTATTTTGATAATGGGAGAGACGCACAACAAAGAGGTTTATCTATTTTACCATTCGGATTAGTAAAGTAGATAAACCTCTTACCATCATTCATATACTCCTATGCCTGACAAGCAAATCGATACAACGGTACCAACTTTTCATACGTCCCCTCTAACCTCTTCAAAAGCTCCTCACCCGATAACCCCGCTACTTCCTCAGCAGGAATCACTAACCCACATAAAAATTCTGCCTTTTTCACCTTCGATAAACGATCCAAGACCTCCACAATCCGAGTCTCTGTCACTTCCTGAACTGGAATAACATCCTGCTTCGTATGATCCTCACTAACATAAAAACTCTTAGGAATCTGATTCCAGAGCTGTAATTGTTCCTGTAACTTACGGGCAAAAGGTTGCTTCTTATCACATTCATAAATTAACGCAAACCATGCAAACAAATGTGTCCCGCACAAACCTAATTGAAAATGAGGATGTGCTTTATACCCACGCTTATTAGTAGCCCATGCCACCCACGTTTCATCAGGCGGATTCACCGTTCTACGAGCGTGTTTTGCTATGTGGACAAATACCTCATCGCCTAGCTGGGCTGTGAGATTTTGCGCAATGACTTGGCCAAACGCCTCAAACTTGGGACGAATCGTGTTTTGTAATGCTTCCATGCGATTTTCTAATCCAGGAATCTGAAATACAGAGAAGTCTGATTCGGTAAATACAGGTATTTGCATTTTGGTTGTCATGAAATCACCTTAATCTACTTGATTTTCTTTTATTGTAACCTGAATTGGAGATCATACCAATCATTTTACAGGAATATGTCTCGTTACATGAAAGTCTTATTACTTGTAATTGTGAAAAAAATAATAGGATTTAATGAGTTTTCTATTACATTTACCGTGTCTTTTTCACATAAAATATGCAAACTATGCTATGAACGTAGAGAATCAACTAAAAATGAATCGCATAGTGGAGATGTTTATTCTCGTGGATATGCGGGCATCCTGAAATCAAGCTCAACTTTTCCAACAACTGGTGAAAAGCATAAATAAATCACCTATAAAAAGGGGTGCAGGTAATGATGGAAGAGGTATTAAAAGCGTTCAAATGCCAAGGGCCAGAGGAGCGCATACCTGTTTTACGCCTAGAACTCGACTATGAATTGGCTCTTCTTCATGAAGCCATGATGGAAAACTGCTCGCAGAAGATTCAAGAGAGTAAAAAACGCCTAGTAGAATTACGCCGAGAGATGATTATGTTAGAAGCCTTATAGACGAGGCATCTTATTGAATATTTCAATAAAAGGTTTCAGCAAGTTGATGTCGAAAAATAACGTGTAGCCTGTATAGGCACACGTTATTTTTTATGGAGAGAGTGGGGATGTGTATGGAATGGAATCGTACTTCGAAAGCTTTAAGTCAAGTAGCAGTAGATGCTGTTATCTTATTCGTCACCGACACTCTTCATTTATCTAAGGAAGGGAAGTTGATTGATTTACGATTAAATCACTACCTTTCTCAACTGATGGATTCTGAGGAGATTACCGGTCGTTTCGAAGAATGTATGTTGCTACATACACGAGGCGAAATTGCAGCACAGAAGGTAGTTTTGGTGGGGATGGGCAACGAGAAGAAATGGAGTTCCCAGAGATTTCGGCAATGTGTAGCAATAGGTGCGCGAAAGGCACAGCAAAGCGGGGTAAAAGAGCTTGCTGTTAGCGTACCAGAGTTCTTAGAGAAACGTTTCGGTTCCGCAGATTTAGTGCAAGCAGTAGTAGAAGGTGTGGAGTTAGGTTGCTATGAATTGCCTAGCTACAAACAAATAAGCCGTAGTACAGGGATTCAAAAAGTCGTATTCTCAGAGCAAACGCTTAGCAAGACATCGATTGAAGTAGGGATGGAACGAGGGGGAGTATTTGCAGAAGCAAGTAAGAAAGCAAGTACTTGGTGCAATGAGCCTTCGAACCATTTGACACCAACGGTATTGGCTAGTTATGCGGACGAGGTAGCCAAGCGTTGTGGCTTAGAGATTGATATAGTAGATAAAGATCGTTTGGAAGAATTGAATGCACATGCATTTCTTGCGGTGGCGAAAGGAAGTGCTGAGCCGCCCAAACTAATTATGTTGCGTTATCAAGGAGCACCCGATGACGAGGAGGTACTCGGACTTGTCGGAAAAGGTGTTACGTTTGACAGCGGTGGCCTTCAAATAAAGCCGCATGAAGGTATGGATAAGATGAAGTCGGATATGAGTGGGGCGGCTGCGGTACTAGCAGCTATGGATGCGATTGGCACGCTAAAACCTCACTGCAATGTGGTTGCAGTCATTGTATCGTGTGAAAATATGACAGGTTCCCATGCCTACCGCCCGGGCGATGTGCTTAGCACGATGAGTGGGAAGACGATCGAAGTGACTCATACGGATGCGGAGGGTAGGGTAATCCTAGCAGACGGCCTCGCTTACGCAAGGAAACTGGGTGCGACTAAGTTAGTAGATATCGCAACGTTAACAGGAGCGGCAGTGGTTTGTTTGGGACGTGAGAAAACGCTGATGCTCGGAAATGATGATACGTTGTTACAAGATGTGTCCGTAGCTGCGGGGCTTGCTGGCGAACCAGTCTGGAAATTTCCATTAGAGGAAGAATACGACTACTACTTGCATAGTGATATTGCAGATGTCAAAAATGAGGGAGGTCGTGCTGCTGGAGCCATTCAGGGAGGAGTGTTTTTACAGCATTTTGTAGAGGATACTCCTTGGGTTCACCTTGATATTGCGGGCCCTGCTTTCTCTCAAAAAGACTCTGGGATCTACCGAAACGGGGCTACAGGGGCAGGGACGAGAACACTGATCCATCTAGCATTGCAAATGGGATTGTAGAGGAATCGATTGGAGGGGACGTTGTGAAGAAGACAGAGATCTATGCTCATCGGGGTTTTTCAAAGATTGCTCCCGAAAATACAATGGCCGCTTTCCAAGAAGCGATTCGGGCTGGTGCTGATGGAATTGAGTTAGACGTTCATCTGGCAAGAGATGGTGAGATTGTGGTCATACACGATGAGACCATCGACCGTACGACGGATGGTACAGGCTGGATAAAGGATCTTACACTAGAAGAGATTTGCAGGCATAGTGCAGGTTCTTGGTTTGCTCCCCATTTTGTTCAGGAGCGTGTGCCTACACTAGCAGAAGTACTAGAACTATTAGAATCTACATCGTTATGGCTAAACATTGAGCTAAAAAACAATATTATCCGATATCCGGGATTAGAAGAGAAGGTATTAAAAGAAGTAGATCGTTTTGGTTTCCAAAAACGAGTCGTCCTTTCCTCCTTTAATCACTTTAGCTTACATCATTTGCATTCATTACGCCCCCATTTTCCTTTGGGAGTCTTGTATGAATGCAACCTGATTGATCCGTGGGATTATGCGATTCAATTAGGTGCTTCTTCGATTCACCCGTTTTTCCCTACTTTAGACGAGGAGATTGTAAGGCGTAGTCATGAAGCAGGGATTGCGATTCGTCCTTTTACCGTCGATGATCCCTTTTATCAGAAGATCCTATTTGAATGGGGAATCGATGCCCTTATTACCAATGATCCGTCTGCAGCTCAAGGTGTAAGAGAGCAAATTCAATCCGCCTTGCGGGAAAAGTAATGAAAATGGTATGATGTTCAAAGGTTAAGGCGCCTCATTATTGGCGCTTTTTTTTGTAACAAGGAGGACAAGTCATGAAAATTGGTTGCCATATAAGTGTCGCAAAAGGATTTGAAAAAGCGGCTCAGAAAGCACATGTGCTAGGTGCACAATCTTTTCAAGTCTTTACAAAAAACCCACGTGGATTACGCCCGAAGAAGTTAGATGAAGTGGATGCAAAAAAGGGTCGCGAATACTGCGCGGAGCAAGGAATTGCCGTAATCGCTCACACCCCTTATATAACGAATCTATCTACACCAAAGGAAGACCTTCATGAAGTTACCATTCGTTCGATTCGAGAAGATCTCAAGATTGCTGAGGCGTTTGGAGCACTTGGAGCAGTCGTTCACTGCGGAAAGCATGTCGGCGAAGGAGTCGAGTATGGGACAGAGCGGATGGTTGAAACCTTAAACAAAATCCTTCAAGAGTATGATGGTCCTGTTAAACTATTGTTAGAAAATACAGCTGGCCAAGGTAGTGAGTTAGGTCTTGAGATTCGTGATTTAGTAGCAATTCGCAATGCGACTGATAGCCCTGAAAAAATCGGTTTTTGCTTTGATACTTGTCATGCATTTGCGGCAGGTACTTGGGATAAAGAGACAGTGGATGCGCTAGTAAAAGAGATGAAAGAGACCGGCTACCTTGACGCTCTCGTCGCAATCCATTTTAATGACAGTAAAGCGCCTTATAATAGCAGAAAAGATCGTCACGAGAAAATTGGAAAAGGCGAAATCGGGGCAGAGGCATTGGGAGCTTTTCTACGTACAGGCGCTTTTGACCATCTACCTGTTGTGCTAGAAACCCCGGCTGACGATGAAAACGAATATGCTGATGAGATGGTTTATGTTCGAAAAGAATTACTTGGTTAGGAGGAATATCTGTGTTTGATTGGATTAGTACCTTACATTTTCCGGCGCTCTATGTGATTATCTTCGTTTTGACTGCTATTATTTATCAGTCTACCTTTGCGACTAGATTGTCACTTCGCAAAAATCTATTGGTTTATCTATTTTTGGCTATCGGCTGTTTTGTGATTACGGTGATGCAAGTATTACGGTTTCCGATGGTACAAGCGTTGTTGATTACGGTTGTGTTGATTGTGGTGACGAAGGTTCGGTTGACGATTAGTAAGAGGAATGAGTCGAAGAGTTAGGGAAGTAAGGATTGAGTAAGGCTGGTGGTTGAATGATCGAGGGCCGGAGAGTCTATCTGTTCGCTTACTGCTCAATACCGATCCAGCAGAGAAGTGGGGAAGTCCGCTACGTCCTCCTCCGCTCGGGCAGGTGCAAAACTCGCAAAGAACGCTCAAACATGTTGCACCAAAACGCCCTACACTACGGAAAACTTCGCTAGGTAGGATCGCTAACATCGCCGTAATCGAACAGACAGACTCTCCTTTCCCCCTAATCCACATCCATCAAACAGACTTGCTCAGTAGAGAGTGGTAGAGTATATAGAGAGCTTCTTCTTCTCTTCCATTTTTGTTTCCATCCTATTTTCCGTCTTATTTTTGTCTTTTTCGTTCTTTCTTTTTTCTGGCCTGTTTTTATCCTATTAACAACTCAGTAATCGAAAATGTATCAGGGGCAATGTATCTGACCAAAGCGATGTTAGTGAGCCTGCTTAGCGTAGTGCTTCGAAGCAAGGGCGTTTTGTGGCAATGTTTGAGCGTGTTCTTCGCGAGTTTTGCCACTTGCCCGAAGTGAAGAAGGACGGAGCGGACTTGCTTTTCCACATCTTTGCGGGCTCACTATTTGAGTTGTGGTCAGATACATGCCCCGATGCATTCGCTCTACCAACCACCCCAAAAAAGTTTCACTCTTTAGAAAAATAAAAGGAGATCACCACTATGCGCCTAGAAGATGCCCTAGACAACTGGCTCCAAATCAGCATCGTAGCCAAAAACCGTTCCAGCGACCGATCTGCAAAAGACACCGTTCAATTCTTCACAGACATGCTAAAAGAGGACCACGGAGTAGAAAATCTCTTGTTTGAAAAAACGAAGGATTATTACCAAGTTACATATGAGCAAGAAGGATCCACACACACGAAATCATATCGCTTCGATCAAGCAGAGCTACTCATCCAACAGATCCAAGCAGAACCACGATACAATACATAAAGTGTCTAATTGAAGATAAACAATAAAGAAGCCTTCTCTACGGGAATATCCCCTAGAGAAGGCTTCTTTATATACCTATATACTATCTGCCCGTTTGGCTGACAAATCGTTGTCAAGAGCTTTACTAGCACTCTTCCATCTCGAACGATTTCTCCTACCCGCAAAAACACGAGTACTTACTCGCTCAGGAGGAGGTAGTAATTTTTCTCGCTCCTCCACCTGTTCGGAAATGCGACTGTGACAGTCAGGACAAATTTGAATCATATGAGGATGCTTTCGCAATTTATGTTTTTGACGCCGATCTGGCTCGAATCGTTGTTCACATAGGATACAAATGATTTTCATAGTGGGTACTTCCTTACATATCGAGATATCTCTATTATACCGCAAATGAACCGTCAAACAAATAGAGAGTCTCTAGTGTCCTCTTTCACCTGAAGGAGATTGATTCGTATCTCTACGATCTTGTTTCGTTTCATCACGTTCACGCTTTTTTACTTCGTTTGAAGGCTGGGGAGCGATTCGGGCGACGATGGCACCTAGTTCATTCATAATACCGGCAATGGGGCGACCTTGTCTGATTTCTTCATTCATCTTTTTAATGCGATGTAATAAATCAACATCAGCTGTTACGAGCGCTGATTTTCCTTGTGGATCATCTCGTAGTGCCTGGGCCACTGCGTATTTGACCGTGCCAACGCGAGCACTGTCTAGATCGGGATTTACATCAATAGCGACAACGGCATATTTTCCCAGTGAGATCGCATTTGCTTCTTTGACTTGAGGCACTTGTTTGGCCAATTGAACAAGATGGTCAGAATCATTTTTCACTCTGTCTTGCTTGGTAGATAGGGATGTGTCGGGGGCGGTTTGTTTATAGCTTATATTTTGGGCCTTTGGGCTGGCATCGTTGGAAGGTGGCTTGTTATCCTGATTACATCCAGTTGCAATCGTTATAAATAAAGCCGTAATGGCGAAACTGCTAATGAGTCGAAATGTTCCTCTGTTCATAAAACGATCATCCTTTCAAACAAACTTTGTTCATTAGATTGCCCAAATTAAAAAGAAGTATGTCTTGTCCTCTTTGCTGAATAGAATGGTTTTAGTACAATGTCAGAGGAGGGAGTTGGATCCTATGATGAATGTAGAAATGTTTGAACTTGGTCCTGTTATGACAAATGCGTATCTCGTATACGATTCTCAGACTCAAAAAGGAGTCGTTTTTGATCCAGGAATGTATCCAGATCAGTTACTACAAAGGATTAAGAAACTACATGTAACAATTGAAGCTATCTTGCTTACCCATGCACATTTTGATCATATGGGCGGCGTAGAGGAAGTTCGTACTCATACGGGTGCGTCTGTATACATACATAAGAAAGAAGAGGACTGGCTAGCAGATCCGATGAAGAATGGATCGGGAAGATGGCCTATGATGCCGAAGCTGACAGCTCGTCCAGCCGAACATATATTAGTTGGCGGTGAAACCCTACAGATTGCTGGGTTTCAATTTAAGGTGTTGTATACACCAGGGCATTCGCCAGGCAGTATTAGCTTTTACGATGGCGCCCATGTATTTAGCGGTGATGCCCTATTTCGTGATTCGATTGGTCGAACCGACCTATACGGTGGGGATCATAAAACGCTCATTCGTTCGATAAAAGGAAAGTTAATGGAACTTCCTGATCAAACCGTTGTGTACAGTGGTCATGGACCTGAGACGACAATTGAAAGGGAACGTAACCATAACCCTTTTATCGCAGGATAATGGTAGAAAAAGGTGGTAAAGATGGAAAAACGGAATCGCTTTATTGTGGTATTGATTGCGTTAGCGATTATCGGGACTTTGGTATATAACTTTTCCACGTCCAAGGAACAAAGCTCACCTACTTCACCCAAAAAAGCATTATGCGAAGGCACAGTTGGGATTAAGCCTGGGGACTGTGCTCCTAATTTCATCACTCAATCGCTGAAAGGTGAGAAAAAAGAGTTGTATGAAACCAACGGAAAGCCTACTTACATCAACTTTTGGGCTTCTTGGTGTGGTCCCTGTAAAAATGAGGCACCAGACATTCAAAAAATGTATCAAACGCATAAAGATGATGTTAATTTTGTCCTGTTAAATTTAACTTCGGGAGATGACATCGAAGATATACAGGGCTTTGTGATGAATTACAAGCTTACGATGCCCATTTATTTAGATCAACCGAAGCAAAATGAGAAGGGAATTGCTACTCAATATCAGATTAGCGGGGTTCCGACGCAAGTGTTGGTTGATGCGAAAGGAAAGATTCTTTATTTTCAACCGGGCCCAATTGACGAACAAAAATTCGCACGTTTGAAGAAGCAGTATCTTAATTAGAGAATTATGAGATGGGGAGAGAGAAGTGGACGTAGCCGTAAATGTAACAGCTTGGTTGGCTTTTGCAGCGGGTTTTTTATCATTTATCTCACCGTGTTGTTTACCCCTTTATCCATCCTATCTGTCGTATATAACAGGGATTTCGGTAACACAAATTCGTGGGGAAGGGCGCAGTAAAGAGATGATTCGCTTGACGATGACCCACACATTCTTCTTTTTGTTGGGATTTTCGTTAATCTTTTATGCGTTAGGCTTTACGGTGAGCTGGATTGGTGAAGTATTCGTATCCTATAAAGAGACGATTCGGATGCTAAGCGCGATCTTAATGGTGGTTATGGGGCTTTTTATGTCGGGAATTTTTCAACCCAAATTTTTGATGAAAGAGAAGAAGCTTACCATTTCCACGAAACGAGTTAGCTATCTAAGTTCGTTTTTGATTGGATTTGGGTATTCGGCTGGGTGGACTCCTTGCCTAGGACCGATTTTAGGCGGAGTTTTGGGACTTGCTTCGAGTGAGCCTGAAAGAGCGCTATTTTACACAACTTTATATACGGTTGGCTTTGCGATTCCATTTTTTATCATGGCCTTCTTTGTAGGGAAAACACGCTGGATTCTCAAGTATTCAGAGCGAATCATGAAAATTGGTGGATATGTGATGATTGTCTTCGGTTTGTTGCTTTACTTTGATAAATTGACTTGGATTACTCAATATCTTATTAAGTGGACGGGCTTCCAAGGATTCTAACTAGCAGGTGAGTGAGATGAACAAGAAAACAAGATACTGGGTACGCCGGCTTATTTTTGTAGTCTTAATTGTGATGGTAGGTTATACAATTTATCAGATGAGTAGCGGCGGGAAGCAACCAGATAGAGGGGATGTATCTCCCAACTTTACTTTGACGACACTGGATGACAAAAAAATGTCGCTGAGTGATCTAAAAGGAAAAGGAGTTATGTTAAATTTCTGGGGTACGTGGTGTGAGCCATGTAAAGCAGAGATGCCAGCGATGGAGCAAGTATATAAAAAGTATCAGGACAAGGGCTTTGAAATTGTAGCGGTAAATGTGGGAGAAAGTGATGTAGCCGTTCACTCCTTTATGAAATCGTACAATCTGAGCTTCCCTGTCTGGCTGGATCCAGATAAAGATGTTACTCGTTTGTACCGTGTGGGCCCGATTCCAAGTACTTTCTTTATCGATGAAAAAGGAATTGTAGCGAGACAAAACATGGGAGAATTAAATTTGGCGCAATTAGAAGCGTATATAAATGAAATTTTGCCCAAAAAGTAGGTGGAGGTATTTATATGAGTTATCAGGATATAGAAGCGAGTGAAGTAAGTAATCGGTATCAGGAAGAGAAAGATCGTTATGTATGGGTGGATGTTCGGACGATAGAAGAATATGAAGGTGGACATATTCCCGGTACGCTTCATATCCCTCTCGATCAAATGGAGCAACGTCAAGAGGAATTAAAGGGATTTAAAGAGCAAAATATCCTTCTAGTCTGTCGGAGTGGTGTGCGTAGCGTCTACGCCGCAGAAGTATTAGCAGATCACGGATATACTCATCTATTTAATTTAAAAGGTGGCATGTTAGACTGGGCAGGGCCTGTGGAGTAATGGAGTCATCGATTAAATAAGATTTGGCAGAGAGTGGGCAAATAAGTTCACTCTTTTCTGTTTGATTGGAGAGGAGAAGAACGAGTGGATACAGTGGAGTGTTTAAAAAAAGAGATCGTAGCCAAGATCAAAGAACATCCGAAACAGCACATTTCCTATCAACACTTTATGGATATATCCCTTTATCATCCTAAGTGGGGTTACTATTCTCAGAATCGTGTAAAGTTAGGAAAGAAAGGTGACTTTTACACCAATGCTCACGTGGGTGATGTTTATGGGACTGTGCTGGCAAAGGCGTTTCGAAACGAAGTAGGTAAATGGCGATCAAGTCAAGTGTCAAAAAGTTCTGTCTGGAAATTAGTTGAGATGGGGGCAGGAGATGGTCGCCTCATGGAGCAAGTCATCCGAGCTCTGGACGGATTTGAGGTCTCTTCTGATGAGCTTGAGATCTATTTAGTCGAGACAAGTAGCGAGCATAGGCGGATTCAACAAGAGCGTTTACAACCGATGAGTCCGTATCCAATCAATTGGTGTGAAAAAGTAGAAGAGATTGAGCCGGGAGAATACACGATTTTATATAGCAATGAATTAGTAGATGCGTTTCCGGTTCATCTTTTGGAATGGGATGGAATGAGATGGCTAGAAGTGTACATTCGGGAGGATAATGGAGAATGGATAGAGGAGTTAGGAGATTGTTCATCGGAAGAGCTGTTTCATGCTGTCCAAGAGCTTCCCATTCCCTCTCAGGTAGGGCAACGGGTCGAAATGAACCTTCTCGCTAACAAATGGCTACAAACTCTCTCCACATGGATGAATTCGGGATCTATTTTTACCATTGATTACGGAGTGTCCATGGACGAGCTGTATGCCGATTTTCGCTACCACGGAACGATTCGGGGCTATCATGAGCACCAGATTGTTTCTCATCTCCCGGATAGAGTAGGAGAAGTAGATCTAACTTCACATGTACATTTTGATTCCCTCAAACAATGGGGAGAAAAGTATGGTTTAAAGACGATATCGCATCAGCTACAGTCCGAATTTTTAATCAAACAAGGGATTTTGGAGTTGATGCCATCTCCTACTCCCGATCCATTTTCCCCAGCTGAAAAAACAAGGCGAGCGATTAAGCAGTTAGTTCACCCGCAGTGGATGGGGGAAGCGTTTCAAGTGCTTGTACAGACGAAAGATACAAGGTAGAGCACACAAAAAAAGCCAACTAAGGAGAATTCCCCAGTTGGCCGCTTTGTACTTGTTAAGCTGGCATTTTCATCATAAAGTTTGCATACCAAACCATGCCGACGAAAGAGATAAACATATAACCGCCAAATAAGTACATGTAGGTTTTTTCGGTAAGTTTCATAGCACCGAAGATATAAAATAGCAGTGCTTGCACGAAGAATAGGATTGCGGGAATTTGAAAATGATGGCCACCTGCTAAGAACATGATAGCAATGATAAACGCCCAGAATCCTAATACTTTAAACATGCGATCCACAAGCCCCACTCCTTCCTATGTATGGGTTTGCTGTTCGTAATGATCTTGATTTAGCTAGTATAACCAAATACATTATACTAACTGCATTCATGAGTCGCAAGCAAAAGAGAAAGGATGCTTAGAAATGGAAACTGTAATGTACCATAAAAAGGGTGATGTTGCCATCGTCCAATTTCATCGACCAACTGTTCGAAATGCTGTAAACCAGCAGATGATGAGCGAACTAGAGCAGTTATTATCCGAGTGGGAACAAGATCCACAGATCAAAATAATTGTATTTCAAGGAGATAAAAACGCATTTGTCTCAGGTGGAGATTTAGAGGAGTTTCATCAATTACATACTTGTGCGGAGATAGAACCGATTATGAAACGAATGGGAGGGATCTTGGAACGTATTCATCAGCTACCTGCGCTCACGATTGCTAGGGTCGAAGGTCCTGCTGTCGGAGGCGGATGTGAAATCGCGATGAGTTGTGATTGGGTTGTCGCAAGTGATCATGCGACGCTCGGTATGATTCAAGTGCGTCTTGGCATTACGACAGGTTGGGGTGGAGCAGCGCGATTGATGAAAAAAGTAGGTTCTTCCACTGCGATGAACATTTTATTAAGTGGAAAAAGATACTCTGCCAGAGAAGGAATGGAGCTGGGGATGGTAGATTTTTTGCTAGACGAAGAGGATAAATCGTTTGAAGATCAATTTGATCATTGGTTACATCCATATACGAAGCTTTCTTGTAGTCTAATCAGGCATTACAAACAGCTAGCGAAACAAGTAGAAAAGGGTGCGTCAAGTAGCGAATTATTTGAACGAGAGGCTACGAAATGTGGATTGCTTTGGGAGACGGAAGAGCATCGCCTGGCAGTTGACTCCTTTTTGATTCGTCGCGGAAGATGACACATGAACCTCCTATCAGGTGCTGCTAGATGTATACAAGCACTATCTTTCGGCAATAAAAAAAAGAGTAGAGTCGATACTACAATTCTAATGTTTTGCATACAGATAGAGCGAAGACTAGTATGTCTATGGATCTAAAAAGGTAGGAGGAAGTCTATGGCTGTCAAACGTCAAGATGCTTGGACTACGGAAGATGATTTGATTCTAGCAGAGATAACCTTGCGTCATATTCGAGAGGGAGGAACTCAGCTATCTGCATTTGAAGAAGTGGCAGAGAGATTGGGGCGTACTCCCGCAGCGTGTGGCTTTCGGTGGAATAGTGCAGTACGTAAGCAGTATGATGCTGCGATTCAAATTGCGAAAAGCCAACGACAAAAAAGAAGTCAAGAGCGTGTCAGAATTTCGAGTAGCCCATCTCTATCCCATACCGGTGTAAATATGAGTCAGTCTATGCCGAGAATAGAATTTGAAGAGTATCAAGAAGGACATGATCCCGTATACTCTTTAGATCATATCATCCGCTATCTGCGTCAACATAAAAATGAGATGACAGAGCTAAAACGCCAACAAAAGCAGTTGGAAAAAGAGTTGATGGATCGAGAGGAATACTTGGCTCGTCTGCAACAGGAAAATCAAGAGATGAAGAGCCAGTTGAATCATGTAGAAAAAGATTATCGAATGGTAAATGATGATTATCGGATGTTAGTTCAAATTATGGATCGCGCTCGTAAGCTATCCATTTTGTCTGAAGAAGAGGAAGCAGAGAAATCTCGCTTTCGCATGGAGGCAAATGGAAACTTAGAGAGAGTCGACAAATGATAAAGGAAGCCCTACTGAAAAGTGGGCTTCCTATTTTCATTCTTGCAGAGTAGTTCCCTCTGGTAGCCAAACATAAGGGCTTTCTCCGCGATCTCGAACCGGATTATATTTGCAGGGAGTAAAGCCCACTTGATCCCAGAACGGATCGGAGCGATGTCTAGCGTTGGTCTTGATGGGATGGCCTAGATTGAGAGCGAATTCTACGAGTGCTTTCCCTAGTCCCAGGCCTCGGTAATCGGCTAATACTTCCAATTTCCATAGTTCATAAAAGGTTTGAGAGGGAGAGAAGTAGCGGTCATACTTTGCATCGACTTCGTATAAACTCATACGGGCAACTAATTGCTCTTGTAGGTAGATCCCATAGAAAGGAGAAGAGTAGTTGTCATTCTCCACGAGATTATCTTGTAAGTCTTCTAACATAGAAAGTTCTGGGAGACCAAACTCACGAAATTTCTGGAATTCTTCTAAAGTTTTGTAATTAATTTGCAGACGCTCTACTTTGTACGGCAAAAGGAGTTCCTCCTCATCATGAATCGTCTTTCACTTCTTTTATTATACACGAATTTTATTTGCTAGCAGGAATTGAATGTCTATACCGAGAATTTAAAATTGGAATCTTACTAACTTAAATAAAATTATTGCGAGGAAGAGGTGATAGTGTTTTGATTCAAAAATTGTTGATTGCGAACCGTGGTGAGATTGCCTCCCGAATTATTCGGACTTGTAGGCAACAAGGGATTCAAACAGTAGCTGTTTATTCCCAAGCGGACCAAGAAATGCCTTTTGTCAAAATGGCAGATGAAGCATATCTAATCGGAGATCCACCTGTGGCCAAAAGCTATCTACAAATGGATACGATTATCGATGTTGCGAAGAAGGCGCAGGTAGATGCCGTTCATCCTGGTTATGGTCTCCTCTCGGAGAATGCGACCTTTGCCCAAAAGGTGCTAGATGCTGGGGTGATCTGGGTGGGCCCGAAGCCAAGTGTAATCGCCCAGATGGGAGATAAAGTCATGGCTCGGCAGGTGATGATTGAGGCGAATGTTCCGGTTGTGCCTGGTTCAGAAGAAATCACCACATGGGAAGAAGCCGTACGGATTGCGAATCAAATTGGCTATCCAGTCCTTTTGAAAGCAAGCGCTGGAGGCGGTGGGGTTGGAATGGTGCTTTGTCATTCTGATCATGACCTAGAACAACATTTTGCTACCACACAGAAACGAGCGGAGATGTACTTTGGAAGTTCTGCCGTCTTCTTAGAGAAGTTTTTAGAGCGTTCTCGGCATATTGAAGTACAAGTATTGGCCGATCAGCATGGAAATGCGCTCCATCTATTTGAACGAGAGTGTTCTGTTCAACGTCGTAATCAGAAGATTATTGAAGAGAGCTTATCACCTTCTATCGGTCAGGAAGCGCGAGAGAAATTATATCAAGCGGCACTCCAAGCGGTTCATGCGGTTGGTTACTACGGGGCAGGAACAGTTGAATTTCTCGTAGACCAGCAAGAGAATTGTTATTTTATTGAGATGAATACTCGCTTACAAGTAGAACATCCGGTTACAGAAGCGATTACGGGCCTTGATCTTGTATCATGGCAACTGGCAATCGCAGAAGAGAAAGCGCTTCCATGGAAGCAAGCTGACTTCGAGCCACTCGGTCATGCGATTGAATATCGTTTATATGCAGAAGATCCGGTTACCTTTTTTCCATCGCCTGGGAAAATCGAAGTATTTTCATTACCAGAAGGGGACGGAATTCGCTTTGATGCAGGAGTAGAAACAGGAAATACGATTACTCCCTTTTATGATCCGATGATTGCGAAATGCATTATTTCGGGTTCGAGTAGAGAAGAAGTGCTCACAAAAAGCAGAGAGACTTTCGCCCAAATGAAGATAGAGGGCATTAAATGTAACTTACCACTACTAGTAGAACTGCTGGATCATCCAGATTTCGTATCCGGCAAATATGATACAACAATTCTGGCTAATCGGAAGGGAAAGTGAAGAGATGAATAAAGTAGAAGCAAGCATGGCAGGAACGGTATGGAAAGTGTTAGTGAGTGAAGGAGACATCGTCGAGAGTGGTCAAGACGTCATTATTTTAGAGTCGATGAAGATGGAGATCCCTCTTTCTGCAGAGATGGATGGAAAAGTATCAAAAATCACTGTAAATGAAGGGGATTTTGTCGCAGA
This sequence comes from Baia soyae, assembly GCF_004341445.1. GTDB lineage: Bacteria > Bacillota > Bacilli > Thermoactinomycetales > Thermoactinomycetaceae > Baia > Baia soyae. The sequence goes on along the minus strand of NZ_SLXV01000002.1, from coordinate 93,127 downwards.
AGGTGATGTCTTACTTGAGTTAGTAGGGATATAAGATGAACGTGCGAATCGTGGAAGTGGGGCCGCGTGATGGATTGCAAAATGAAAAGGTACTCCTATCGACTCATGCGAAAACAACTCTCATCCAGAAGTTAGTCGACTCTGGACTAAAGGAGATCGAGGCTACTTCTTTTGTCCATCCGAAGTGGGTTCCACAATTGGCCGATGCTAATGAATTGGTGACAGGGTTGCCTGCGTATCCAGATGTGAATTACCGTGTACTCGTTCCGAATGCTAAGGGGATGGAACGGGTTAATCCCTCTATTTTAAAAGAGATTGCTATTTTTTGTTCAGCCAGCGAAACGCATAATCAAAAAAATGTGAATCGAATGAGGGAAGAGAGTATTGCTGATTTTGCTAAATTCGTCCCCGTGGCGCTAGAGCAAGGACTACGAGTGCGAGCTTATCTTTCCACGGTATTTGGTTGCCCTTATGAAGGCGAAATTTCACTTGATCAGGTCCATAATATGAGTGAGCGCTTGTTCGGTTTGGGTGTTTACGAGATATCGTTAGGAGATACCATCGGGGTTGCCACTCCAGCAAGCGTAAAACGGATTTTAGGATCGCTGTTGAGCCAGTTTCCAGCAGAGAAGTTAGCGGTACATTTCCATGATACGAAAGGAATGGGAGCCGCAAATGCCTACCAAGCTCTCGAAATGGGGATCCAAACATTTGATAGCTCGATCGGGGGGCTTGGAGGTTGTCCGTATGCACCAGGTGCTTCTGGAAACCTAGCAACAGAAGATTTGGTCTATCTCCTTCAAGGATCGGGAATCGACACCGGAGTGGATCTGGATCAACTATGCCGTACGAGCCAATGGTTAGAAGGACAATTAGAAAAAACATTACCTTCGAAAGTATTACGTGCCCATTTTGCATAATAGGGGGTTGGTGGTATGTCAGAGGTACTATTTGAGGTGGAGCAAGGGATTGCTACGCTTACCCTAAATAGGGCTGATATCGGAAATGCGCTTAACTTTCCAACACTTTGTAAGCTTCGTGAAGTGGTTAGAAATATTTCTTGTCGCAGGGATATTCGAGTGGTTGTGTTAACAGGAGCAGGAGAGAAATTTTTTTGTGCGGGAGCCGATTTAAAAGAGCGGAAAACGATGTCCAAGCAGCAGGTCCGGGAATTTTTAATGATGATTCGTGATACGTTTACGGAAATAGCAGAGTTACCCCAACCGGTCATCGGTGTGATGAATGGATATGCATTTGGTGGTGGTTTGGAGTTAGCTTTATCATGCGATATGCGGATTGTAGAGAGTCATGTTCAGCTTGGGTTAACCGAAACTTCTTTAGGCATTATTCCGGGAGCAGGTGGAACCCAACGTTTAGCTCGTTTGATCGGGAGTAGTAAAGCAAAGGAATTGATTTTTACAGCGAGACGTTTGAGCTCTACAGAGGCGCTTGATTGGGGAATTGCCAACTATGTGGAGCAAAGTCAGACGGGAATGGGGAAAGCGCTAGAGCTGGCTAACCAAATGTGTGCGAACGCACCACTTGCTCTTGCTCAAGCTAAGTTTGCGATTGATCGGGGTCTTGAAGCAGATATACGAACGGGAATATGGGTGGAAGCCAAGGCATATGAAACGCTATTACCGACTGAAGATCGCTTAGAAGGTTTACGTGCATTTGACGAGAAACGAAAACCGAACTATCAAGGGAAATAGGAGGAGGTTTCAAGATGAACGATCAGTGGACAAAAGAATTACAGGAACGAATTCAAAAGATTGAAGCGGGTGGAGCAACCAAGTATCATGAAAAAAATGCAGAACAAAACAAGTTATTTGTTCGAGATCGCTTAGAGTTATTATTAGATCCGGGATCGATTCGCGTAGAAGATGGACTATTTGCAAACTGTATGGAAGAAGGGCTTCCAGCGGATGGCGTTGTAACGGTAACCGGGAAGATGAATGGCCAAACGGTATGCGTCATGGCAAATGATTCTACGGTAAAAGCAGGATCTTGGGGTTCTCGTACTGTGGAGAAAATCATTCGTATTCAGGAAACCGCGCAAAAATTGAAGGTTCCAATGCTTTATCTAGTTGATTCAGCTGGGGCGAGAATTACCGATCAATTGGAGATGTTCCCGAATCGCCGCGGTGCTGGAAGAATCTTTTATAATCAAGTGAAAATGTCTGGAATGGTGCCGCAAGTATGTATTTTATTTGGTCCCTCAGCGGCAGGTGGTGCTTACATTCCCGCATTTTGCGATATTGTGATCATGGTAGACAAAAATGCGAGTATGTATCTCGCTTCCCCGCGTATGGCTGAGATGGTGATTGGTCAAAAAGTAACATTGGAGGAGATGGGCGGAGCTAGGATGCACTGTTCGGTAAGTGGTTGTGGAGATGTGTTAGCGAAAAATGAAGAAGAAGCGATTGAGATTGCTCGTCGCTATCTAAGCTACTTCCCAGCCAATTACAAACAGAAGACATCCAAAATAGAAGCCAAGTCGATCCAAGAGGGTATCAGGAGTATAGAAGAGATTGTTCCCGATAATCAAAATGTAGCCTTTGATATGAAAGAAATGATTCGAGCTGTTATTGATGCAGATTCGTTTTTTGAGATGAAGGAACTGTTTGCGAAGGAGATTATAACGGGATTTGCACGGATAGACGGGCGGGCTGTTGGGATTATCGCGAATCAGTCTAAAATGAAGACAGGTAGCTTATTCGTCGATTCAGCTGATAAGTCGGCTCGCTTTATCACGTTATGTGATGCCTTTAATATTCCGTTGATTTTCCTATCCGATATCCCTGGTTTCATGATCGGCACACAGGTAGAACGTTCGGGGATTATTAGGCATGGAGCCAAGATGATCGCCGCGATGTCAGAAGCAACCGTACCGAAAATCTCGATTATTGTCCGTAAAGCATATGGTGCTGGACTTTATGCTATGGCAGGTCCCGCCTTTGAACCGGATTGTTGCTTAGCCCTCCCAACAGCCAAAATTGCCGTAATGGGCCCTGAAGCCGCTGTAAATGCGGTTTATAGTAATAAAATCGCTCAACTAGAAGAGTCAGAGCGCAATGAATTTATTCAGCAAAAACGAGAAGAATATCAAGAAGATATCAACTTATATCGTTTAGCCAGTGAACTCATTATCGACGGCATTATCGCTCCCGAGCGATTGCGAGATGAGCTAAAAGAGCGTTTGGAGTTATACGAAAGCAAAGAAATGATATTTAGTGAACGCAAACATCCGGTATACCCGGTATAATAAGTGATATGAAAGGCAAAAAGGAGTCTTCATAACGGCTCCTTTTTCGTTATGTATGGAGAGGGAGAGAAGCCATGAGAATTGCGGTAATAGGAGCTGGCTCAATCGGATTATTATGGGCATCTCGATTATCTCGATTGCCCTATGAGGTCACAGTCCTAACACATACCACCGAGCAACATAAGCAGATTGTACAAGCAGGTATTTCCTGCGAGGAACTAGATGGTCAAGTAATACATACAAACGTCAAAAGTTGTCCAATTGATGATACAAGTGAACTCCCCCCATTTGATATTATTTTTATTACCGTGAAACAATATCAGCTAAAAAATGTCATGGGGTTGGTTCAATGCTATTCTCATCCGTTTACCCAAATCCTCTTTTGGCAAAATGGTTTGGGACACGAGGAAGCCATCGGAGAACTACACTATCGTCCAGATACATACGTGGCTCTTACCACAGAGGGGGCTTATCGAAAAACCAATACCCAGGTTGTTCATACGGGCCAAGGAGAGACTTGGATTGGTACCTTCCCTCATGAAGAACAGTGGAAGCCACTTCTGCAAGACTTTATTCAAACCTTACAACCCATTGTTATTTCGCCGATTAGGGAAGAGAAGATGATTTTGAAACGTATGTGGGAAAAGCTAGCTGTAAATGCCGTCATCAACCCACTGACGACGATACTGGAAGTGCCCAATGGAGAGCTACTTCACGTAGAATTAGAGAACATGATGGAAAAGATAACAGTGGAGACATGTCAGGTGGCCAAACTTGTTGGAGTGGAACTGGATCACTCTCGGACAATCAAGAAAATAAAAGAAGTATGTCGCTTAACATCACAAAATGTTTCTTCGATGCTTCAAGATGTTCAAGGCGGAAAACGGACAGAGATTGAGTCCATCAACGGTGCGATCATCCGGTATGCCAAGGAACATAACATCCCTGTTTATTATCATGAGATGCTCTGCACACTAGTAAAAGCAAAAGAAGAACATAATAAGCGAAATACCAGTATTTAGTAGCGTTTTTTCTCGGATCTATCTATCGAACTTCTTTGTATACACATCACATTTTATGATATCATTTATTTAGTAACTTACCTTTTTAAATTGAGATAAGAAAAGAAGGAATCAATATGAAGATTGAGTGTATAAAGAATCCTTGGCAAAACCAACTAATGAGCGATTATCTAGAGCCAGAGCATCCCGTTCGTTCTTTTTTCTCACATCATCCATTGCAGAGTTCCTCTTATTCGTTGCGTGCAGAAGAGGTCTATTCAAGTCTTTCCCAGCGAGTGGATCGCCAGAAATTGGTTGAGGCTTTGTACCGTTATCATCAACCTGAATTACTCCATCCCGAGATAGAATCCAACTTAGGGCGTTTGCGACAAGAAGATTCATTGGTTGTGATCGGCGGGCAACAAGCGGGTTTAGTAACAGGCCCTCTCTATACGATACATAAGGTGTTTACCATTATTGAATTAGCTCGAAAACAAGAGCAGGAACTAGGTAAGCCTGTGATTCCGGTCTTTTGGATTGCAGGAGAAGATCATGACATAGACGAAGTAAATCATATATTTGTACAAAGCAAAGAAGGCGTATTAAAAAAGCGTTACCGCGTCGAAGTAGAACAAAACAACAGACAAGCAGTCTCTCACCTTTCAATCGATCCAGAATATCTGCAAAATTGGTTGCAAGAGGTAAGCGAGCACTATGTAGATACCCCGTATAAAACGGAGTGGCTAGAAGCTTGTCAGAAGCTTTCCCATGACAAGCCGTCTTGGGGGCGTTTTTTTGCGCGTCTTCTCCATTCTTTATTTGCTAAGTATGGTCTAGTGCTGATTGATTCGGCCGACCCTCATGTTCGGCAAATCGAACAAGATTTTTTTCTTCGTTTGATCAACCAGAGTGAGCAAATACAGACATCAATCCAAACGAGTGTTCAACAATTCGAAGAGGCTGGTTACGCGGACCCAATCCACACTCAGCCGAATCAAGCGAATTTGTTTTTGATTACAGACAGTGGGCGTCTTCTCTTAGATCGTGAAGGGGATCAGTGGACAACCAGAGAAGGAAAACAAACCTTTACGACCTCTGAACTGCGTGAGATTGCGGGGCAGACGCCAGAACGTTTTAGTAATAATGTCGCGACACGCCCATTGATGCAAGAATACCTATTTCCCGTTTTAGCCTTTGTAGCGGGTCCGGGTGAAGTAGCTTACTGGGGTGTCCTAAAAGAAGCCTTTATTCACACAGGTTTGTCTATGCCGATTGTGTATCCCCGCTTTCAAATGACCTTAGTAGAACGTCATGTAGATATTCGAAAACGGGAATTTGGACATTCATGGGAGACATATCTTACAAAGGGGACTTTGATCCGAGAAGAGTGGTTGAAAGCCCAATTTTCTTTCCAAGTTGATCCTTTATTTGATGCGATAAAGAAGCAAGTAGTCGATCTATATCAACCGATGATTAAGCAGATTCATTCTCAGTTAGGAAGACAGACGGAGGAAATGGGACAAAAAAACATCGAAAAAGTTACCGAGCAAATCCAATTTTACCAACGATTTGTCGAGCGTACGATGAGTGATATCCATCAGACTACCTTACGTCAATGGGATGAATTGTTGCGAGGAATCTCTCCGAATCAGCAACCCCAAGAAAGAGTCCATAATCTTATCTACTATTGGAATGCCTATGGACTTGATTGGATGGACCGGACGTTGCAGTTGCTACGTGACAAGCAACCAACCCATCATTTTATGGTTCATTTCTAAAGATTCGTTTCTATCTTGCAAGTGGTTTTCGATATAATATAAGTGTGCTCAGTTTATAATTCATTTTATTCCGAGTGGTTAAGTATGTTATAATGCATACATGTCCTATTCACTACATACTATCCATAAGAACAAGACACATGTTCGTTCACAAATCGAAGCAAGTTAAACACAATTAAACTAGGGGAGAGTGCTTTTATGAACTCATTAGAACGTAGTATTATTGCAAATCCGGCATTAGCACATGACGGAAGATTAAAAATTAACTGGGCAGCGGACCATATGCCAGTAATGAACCGTTTGCGTGAACAATTAAAGGTGGATCGTCCATTAGCAGGATTGCGCGTAGCGATCTCTCTACACTTAGAAGCGAAAACAGCGAATCTAGCAGAAGTGATTCGTGATGCGGGTGCAGAAGTAGTGATTACAGGTAGTAATCCGCTTTCGACCCAAGATGATGTGTGTGCGGCACTAGCGGCAGATGGTGTAACGGTATTTGCCAAATACAATCCATCTCCAGAAGAGTATAAAGACCATCTTATTAAAACACTTGAAACCAAACCAGATCTAATCATTGATGATGGTGGGGACCTTGTGACGGTTCTTCACTCAGAGCGTCCTGATTTAGCTGAGCAAGTTCGAGGCGGATGTGAAGAGACGACAACTGGAATCTTGCGCCTCCAAGCGTTAGAAAAAACAGGCGAGTTAAAATTCCCTATGATTGCTGTAAATGATGCACTCTCTAAATATTTGTTTGACAATCGTTATGGAACCGGTCAATCCGTATGGGACGGAATCAATCGTACGACAAACTTAGTAGTAGCAGGAAAAACGGTTGTAGTAGTTGGTTATGGCTGGTGTGGTCGCGGGGTTGCGATGCGTGCGAAGGGCCTCGGAGCGAAAGTAATCGTAACTGAGATTGATGCTGTTAAAGCGACAGAAGCGCACATGGACGGTTATACCGTGTTGCCGATCGCAGAAGCGGCGAAGCAAGGTGACTATTTTGTTACCGTAACAGGTAATAAAGGAGTTATTACGGCTGAGCACATGAAATCAATGAAAAATGGTGCTATTTTATCAAATGCGGGCCATTTCAATGTAGAGATCGATACCGAAGGCTTGGCGACTATGGCAGTAAGCAAACAAACGGTTCGTAAAGACATTGAAGAGTATGTGCTAGAAGATGGCCGTAAGATCTATCTACTTGCAGAAGGTCGTCTTGTAAACTTAGCAGCAGGGGATGGTCATCCAGCCGAAATTATGGATATGACCTTTGCGCTTCAAACGTTATCATTGCTCTTTGTTCATGAAAATTATCAACGTATCGGCAAACGTGTGATGGAAGTTCCGTATGAGATTGATGAACAAGTTTCTCGCTATTTCCTTGAATCTCTTGGAATCCAAATTGATTCACTTTCAGAGGAACAAGAGAAATATCTTGCTAGCTGGCAATTGGATTGATCAATCCCAAAAATTGTATAAATGTTACTAATCCTGCATATGCGTGCAGGATTTTTTATTTTGCGTGTGGTATACTTACCAATGTGGAGGAAAGTGGAGGGAAGTGGTGACGAGGGGAGGAATCCAAGATGTTTATGGGGGAATACAGGCATTCGGTTGACGATAAAGGTCGACTGATCATGCCGGCTAAATTCCGCGAAGGACTTGGTCAGTCTTTTGTTGTAACCCGTGGCTTGGATCATTGCTTATTTGCATACCCTCGGTCAGAATGGACACAATTAGAGCAGAAATGTAAAACACTCCCATTTACCAAAGCAGATGCCCGGAAGTTCACGCGTTTCCTGTTTTCAGGAGCGAGTGAAGCTGAGTTAGACAAACAAGGGCGTATTCATATTCCCCCACATTTGCGAGAATTTGCTAAGTTGCAGAAAGAATGTGTTGTGATCGGCGTCTCCACTCGTGTTGAGATTTGGTGCAAGGAACAATGGGATTCTTATTATTCTGCTTCAGAAGAGTCATTTAATGAGATCGCTGAAAGCTTAGTAGATCTGGATTTCTAAGGATAAGGATGAGTTACCATTGTTTAATCACATAACGGTTCTAAGAGATGAAGCTGTAGACGGACTAAAGATCAAGCCAGATGGAGTATATGTGGATTGCACGTTAGGTGGAGCAGGTCATAGCCGTTTGATAGCGAGTCAATTGAATCAAGACGGTGTTTTAATTGGTTTGGATCAAGATACGAAGGCTTTATCAGCCGCGAAAGAACGGCTAGACGGTATGGTGTGTCAGGTTCATTTGGTAAAAACGAACTTTCGTCATATCGCGCAAGTAGTAAGAGAGTTAGGGTTTACTGGGGTGGATGGGATTTTGTTTGATCTAGGGGTTTCCTCTCCGCAGTTAGATGAGAGTGAACGAGGATTTAGCTATCACGTTGAAGCACCTCTGGACATGCGAATGGATCGTGAACAGGATCGTACAGCCTTTGAGGTAGTGAACCAATACGACGAAGCAGAAATTGCTCGGATTCTGTACATATATGGAGAAGAGAAGTTTAGTCGTCGCATTGCTCGGCGGATCGTGGAATATCGAACCAATAAGCCGATTGAAACGACCACGGAGTTAGCTGAGATCATCAAAGAGGCGATTCCAGCTGCCACAAGACGTAGTGGACCTCATCCAGCAAGACGTTCCTTTCAAGCAATTCGAATTGCAGTAAATGAAGAATTAACTGTATTTGAAGAAGCATTGGAGCAAGTGATGGAGATTCTAGCTCCTGGAGGTAGAGTCAGTGTTATCACATTCCACTCACTAGAAGATCGTATCTGTAAACAATTTTATCTGGAACAGGCAAAAGGATGTATTTGCCCTCCCAATTTCCCAATATGTACGTGTCACCAAAAACCAAAGCTAAAAATCATCACGCGTAAGCCGACCGCTCCGAGTGTCGAAGAGCTTGAACGAAACGCTCGTGCACGCTCTGCAAAATTACGTGTTGCTGAAAAAATATAGATAATAAGACCTTGTTTCATGTGACAAGGTCTTACAAACAGGGTATAGGTCAAGAAAGAGAATTACTAAAAAAAGAAATGTATAGGTAGCGTAAGGAGGCTATTTGGATGAGACAAGAACGTGGAAATGTTGCGGTGGCAAGACCGCTTACCCCTACAAGTACAAGTACGCAGGTCAAAGCAAAAAAACAACCTCTAATCAAAGGACTGACTGTACCAGAAAAGCTATTATACATCGGAAGTGTCATTATATGTGTAGCTTTGACGGTTTTAGTCGTATCCCGATATGCTGAAACCGCAGAATTAAATCTTGCTATCCAGAAGGCAGACAAAGAGATCCAACAAGTCAAAGAAGCCAACCTTCAATTAGAAGCGGAGAAAAACAAGCTTCAGAGTGATGCACGGATTCGTCAATATGCAGAACAAAATGGATTACAAATCATTGAAAGCAAGAAAATCTCTTCGGCAGGAAAAGAAAAGAACACACCATAGATGGTAATGGAATAATTAAGAATCTTAGATAATTTCTTTGCCGAAGGGAACCATTCTATGCAAACGACAGAAAAACAGACTGGAAAACGGAGTAAATTTCGCTCTCTTATCATCGGGTTGATCTTGTTGGCATTATTGATGGGTGTTACATTTCGTTTGCTATGGATACAAACGGTGGACTCATCCAAATTAACGAAGGAAGCAGAGAAGATTTGGAACAATAACAACCCGGTTTTAAAAGCGAAACGTGGTACCATTTATGATCGTAGTAAAAATTATGTGATGGCTTGGGAAGAACCGGCCTATTTTTTTACTGCTGATCCAAGCCAATTGAAAGAGAAAGATATAGACAAAACGGCCACACAACTATCTTCCCTTCTAGAGATTTCGAAAGAAAATTTGACAGGCTTGTTGCGTAAAAAAGGGAAATATGCAGAATTAAGAGATCGAGAAGCAGGCAAAATTTATTTTTCAAAAGAAGTGTATGCGAATTATCTTCGATTAAAGCAAAAGAAAGAACTAAAAGGGATTTACGCTTATAAAACAACCCAGCGTCAATATACCGAAGCAGGATCAGCTCACCTACTAGGTTTCCTAAATAGTGAAGAAAAGCCAGTTGGTGGAATAGAAAGCACTTATCAAAACTTGCTTCACGGTCAAGATGGCTACGTCAAATACAAAAAAGCGGCGAATGGCATGATGATAACCGATGGACCTGAGTCGTATAAACCTCCAATCGATGGAAAAGATCTTGTGCTAACTATCGATGCCAGTATCCAGAGCCATGTGGAAAAAGTATTGGATCAGGCGATGAAACAGTATGAAGCCAAAGGTGCAACGGCTATCGTGGCTGACCCATCAAATGGAGAGATTTTGGCGATGGTAAACAGGCCGACTTTTGATCTCCGAAAGGCGTCTTCTACTTATGATGAAGAAAATGGTCGTAATATAGCGGTGCAAAGTCAATTTGAACCAGGGTCTACGTTTAAGATTGTGACACTTGCCGCGGCGATCGAGGAGGGTAAATTTGAAGCAGAGAGTACATATACTTCTGGATGTATCCAAGTATCGGGCTTAAACAATCCGATTTGTGACTGGAAAAAAGGCGGTTGGGGTGATATCTCCTATCGTGAAGGGGTCATACAATCCAGCAACGTTGGCTTTGTCAAACTAGGTGAACGTCTCGGGGCCGAGAATTTATATAAGTACATCGATCGTTTTGGATTTGGTCGGATAACCGATCGGACAGGTCGTAAAACAGGAATTGATCTTCCGGGTGAGGCAAGCGGTTTTTATTTTGGTCGAGAGTTAGTGGCATCTGAATTAGCAACAACCGCTTTTGGTCAAGGGATTGCGGTAACCCCTATTCAACAAGTTCAAGCGGTTGGTAGTATTGCCAACGGAGGAAACCTAGTCAAGCCTCATTTGTTAAAAGAAGTGATCGATCCAAAAACGAAAAAGACGGTCGAAGAGACAGCGATTGAGAAGCAACAGATTATTCGTCCTGAAACAGCGACCCAAGTGAAACAGATTCTGCGTGATGTAATTAAAAATGGGACTGGGCAAAAGGCAGATGCTCCTGGCTATCGAGTGGCAGGAAAAACAGGTACAGCTCAAAAGCCAGACACGAAGAGTGGGAAATATCTACCTAATACCTACATTACTTCTTTTATTGGTTTTGCTCCAGCAGATAACCCGAAGGTAGTTGTATATGTGGCATTGGATGAACCAAAAGGTGCGGAAGCTTCAGGTGGTTCAACGGCTGCTCCTATTGCAAAAGATATCATCCAACAGACGATGCAAGTTCTACGTGTTCCTTCGCTAGGAACTGAACCTGAAATTAAGTAATGAATGGGAAACGTACATATGCGTTTCCTTTTTGGTTTGCGCACCAATACTTACCTACATGTGTATTTGCATTTTAGGACAGTATAAGATCGGGCACATCATATGATCTAAGGAGGGAATTCTCATGAATAACGCTCCAAACATGCACGTTGGTACGGTAAAACGAAACCACAGTGGTCACGAAATGTTTGACATACACGAGGTTTTATCCGTAACGGTGAGCACGTTAGATCAATATACGATGTCCCGCCAGTACGTCAAGTGTTCAGAGCTATTAACCATTCTGGATCGGCAATATCAGTTTTTGACAGATGAGTACAATATGTTAGTACAGGCGTTTTCCACAGGAGAAGATCCTGCTCACGGAACGCTGCGTTATCAAATGACTGAGCATAATGATACCATCGTCTATGGAATGAAACCTTCTCAGCCGAAGAAACCGATTCATTCGATGTTGGAAGTGAAAGACGAAGGGATTTCTGGCCATATGTTGATCATGCTTAAAACATTGGCCGGAATTCGGACAGTGGCTGCCACGGAAGCAACAAATCCCGTTGTGAGACGGGTTTTGGCTGATAGCATTCCAAACTGTATTGAGATGGCGTATGAAATTTTCTTGTATCAAAATAAGAATAACTTTTATCAAGTACCACAATTGGCTGAACAAGATATGGTAATGATGCAAAATTCATTTGGCCTAGCTACAAATCAGCCGCAAGTCCCTAGGCAGCCACAAGACTCACCCCAAACTAGTAAGGTGATACCGATGAATCCTTCTTCTCCTTCGAATCCGATGATTCATCGATCGCATTAATCTTTTTACCCCCTTCTGGCAAATGTGTCAGAAGGGTTTTTTGTTATTTCTTGGTGCTTAGCTCTTCATTCGTCATTGTTGTCATGTATCAGAATCCGGGTGAATAGGTATATGAGAACAAGTGGGACAAGGAGGGGACTCTTATGCGTGCGATACAATCCATTGTGAAAAAAAGATTGTTTGTCGTACTGATCATAGCAGTCCTAGTGATGTTTACATTGATCGGTAGACTATCGTATGTGCAGTTAGCACAAGGAGAATGGTGGGCGCAAAAAGCAGAGGAGCTAGGGAGTAGAGATGCCGATTTCTTAGCCAAACGCGGTATGATTCTGGATCGGGATGGAAAGAAAATTGCTTATAATATTAGCACTCCATCTGTACTGCTCTTCCCTGCCATGATTAAGGACAAGGCTGGGACGGCGAAGAAATTAGCCGAAGTGCTTGGAGGGGATGAGAAAAAGATACTCGAATTTGTTTCAAAAAAAGAATCAAAGGTATGGCTAAAAGGTGTAGGTCAGAAGATTCCGGAGGGGAAGGCGAAAATTTTGCAAGGGATGCAACTGCCTGGCGTGCTCATAACGGAGGATAGTAAGCGATATTATCCTTATGGGACGATGGCGGCACATATGCTTGGTTTTACAGGAGGAGATAATCAAGGATTGGCTGGTCTAGAGTTAATTTATGATAAGCAATTAAGCGGACAAAAGGGTTATATCTCCTTTGCTTCTAATGCGAAAGGAGAAAGAATGCCTGATTCGAAGGAAGAGTTTATAGCACCGAAGCCTGGAAAAGATCTGAGATTGACTCTCGATCTAGATGTCCAGAGCATTATCGAGCGGGAGTTAGATCAAGCTATGGCTCAGTATAAGCCAGAAAGTGTTCTTGCGATTGCGATGGATCCAAACAATGGTGAGATTTTGGGGATGAGCAGTAAACCTTCTTTCCGTCCAGACGAATATCAAACGACAGATTCATTAATCTATAATCGGAATTTACCGATTTGGAAAACGTATGAACCAGGTTCTACTTTCAAAATTATTACCCTTGCTGCGGCGCTTGAAGAGAAAAAAGTAAATTTGACCGAGTCATTTCATGATCCTGGATATGTAATGGTAAGTGGTGCCCGTCTCAGGTGTTGGAAGAAAGGGGGCCACGGTCATGAATCATTCTTGGAAGTGGTGGAGAATTCCTGTAACCCTGGATTTGTCGAATTGGGAAATCGATTAGGGAAGAATAAGTTGTTGGATTATATCAATCGATTTGGTTTCGGTAAAAAAACAGGGATTGATTTAAATGGTGAGGCTAAGGGGATCCTGTTTAAGCCAGAGCGGATGGGGCCTGTAGAGCAAGCAACGACTGCATTTGGTCAAGGGGTTTCCGTGACACCTATCCAACAGGTACGAGCCGTTTCGGCGGCTGTAAATGGAGGGAAGATGGTTGTTCCTCACGTGATGAGAGAGTGGGTTGATCCAGATAGCGGGAAGGTATTGGAAGCGTATCAACCGAAAGTAGAGAGTACGGTCATCTCAGAAGCTACTTCTAAAATGGTACGTGAATCGTTAGAGAGTGTAGTTGCCAAAGGTACTGGACGAAAAGCCTTTGTAGATGGCTATCGGGTAGGTGGAAAGACGGGTACAGCTCAAAAAGTGGGTCCAAATGGAGGCTATCTGCCCAATAATCATATTGTTTCGTTTATTGGTTTTGCTCCAGCAGACGATCCCAAAATTGTAGTGTATGTTGCGGTGGATAATCCGCAAGGTATTCAATTTGGTGGAGTGGTAGCAGCTCCTATTGTAGGCAACATCATTGGAGATAGCTTGCGCCATATGGGAGTTCCTAAGCGTAAGAACCAGATTCCACCTGAAGATACACCCCTTACAACTCCAATCGTAGAGACACCTGATTTAATCGGTCAAGAGTTAGACAAAATTCGTAACAGTCTGTTTGATTTTCCTTTAAAGACAGTTGGAAAAGGAAATGTGGTAATTGATCAGATTCCTGCTCCCGGTGAAAGAGTCAAAAAGGGTTCATCAATCCAGTTGTATTTGGGTGACAAAACAGAGATAGGAGATTAAAATAAGGTATAATAAACGCCAGGACTAAAACCTGGCATTTATTTATTTCGTACATAGCTTGGTTTTTGAAGTGAGGAGAAAAGATATGATTCTTCAAAATGTGACCCAGTCGCTTTTACTAAAGCAGGTGTTTGGTGATCTGGCAGTAGAAATTAGTGGAGTAGAGATGGATTCACGTCAAGTAAAACCAGGTAGTCTCTTTATCGCGATTCGTGGTTTTACGGTTGATGGCCATCGCTATATTTCACAAGCGGTACAAAGAGGTGCTGCCGCTGTACTCGTAGAAGAGATGGTGGAGGTTCCATCTCACGTCACAGTGGTACAAGTACCCGATACTCGCCGAGCCATGGCTATTGTGGCAGATATTTTCTACGGACACCCTACACATGAGCTGAAATTAATTGGGATTACAGGAACGAATGGGAAGACAACCACCTCTACCCTACTTCAGCATCTTTTCCTTGATCATGAAAAAAAATCAGGAATCATTGGCACGATTGGCATGAAAATTGGAGATCGGGAACTTCCTACTTCCAATACAACGCCTGAAATCCTTGAGTTACAAAAGAGTTTTCGCATGATGCGTGATGAGGGTTGTGAGTATTCCTTTATTGAAGTATCCTCACATGCGCTTGATCAGGGAAGAACTCGAGGTTGTAAGTTTCATATCGGAGTATTTACCAATCTAACACAAGATCATTTGGATTATCATGAGACGATGGAACAGTACCGTGAAGCAAAAGGCTTGCTATTTAACCAGCTGGGGAACCAGTATCTTGCTTCTGCGGATGAGCAGTGTTACGCAGTGTTAAATGCGGATGATCCCGCTTCTTCATATTATGCTAGAATCACACCAGCTCAAGTTGTTACATATGGAATTGACCACCCAGCGGATGTAAAAGCAAGCAACATTCGGATTACCCCGCAAGGAACAAGCTTTGATTTGCACACATTCCGTGGGAATGGTTCTGTGAATATAAAGCTTATGGGGAAATTTAATGTCTTAAATATGCTTGCTGCCATTAGTGTTGGCCTCATTGAAGCGTTGCCTTTAGAGCAAATCATAAGCTCGCTTGAACAAATTCCAGGTGTAGACGGACGTTTTGAGCCTGTTCATGCAGGTCAAGATTTTACTGTTGTGGTTGATTATGCGCACACCCCAGATAGCTTGGAAAATGCGTTAAAAACCGTAAAGGAATTTGCTCAGAAACGAGTGATTACACTGGTAGGATGTGGAGGCGACCGCGATCGCACCAAGCGTCCTTTGATGGCGAAGATAGCAGCAGATTATAGTGACCTCGCTATCTATACATCAGATAATCCGAGAACGGAACAGCCAGAGGCGATCCTAGAAGATATGTTATCGGGTGTACAGAGTGTCCCCACAGAAAAAATACATACCATCGTAGATCGAGCGGAAGCGATTCGATATGCGATTCAGCATGTTCAATCAGGAGATGTAATCCTGATTGCAGGAAAAGGTCATGAGACCTATCAAGAGATCAACGGTGTAAAAAATGATTTTGACGATCGAGTGATCGCAAGGCAGTTCATGTTGGAGGATTTGAAATGAAACGGAGTATAAGTTGGATTGACGAAACGACAGGTGGACAGACGGTCTTTGTGGAAGATAAAGATAAGCTGATTTCCTCTGTCAGCACGGATACTCGCAGTCTCCAGCAAGGGGCGTTATATGTGCCGCTTGTAGGAGATCGTTTTAATGGTCATCAGTTTTTATCCCAGGCGATGGAAGCAGGTGCAGTTGTTGCGCTGTGGAGTGAGTTGGAACCCATTCCGGAAGGATGTTCGATTCCTTTGATTGTGGTACCAGATACATTGACAGCTCTGCAACAGATGGCTAAAAAATATCGCGAAGAACTAGCGATTCCGATTGTTGGGATCACAGGCTCAAACGGAAAGACGACCACGAAGGACCTTGTGGCGGCTGTGTTAGGTCAAGCTTTTCGGGTTCATAAAACGGTAGGAAATTTAAATAATCATATTGGAGTCCCTCTTACACTACTTAGTATCCCAGAAGAAACAGAGATTGCGATTGTGGAGATGGGGATGAATCACACAGGGGAGATCTCCCTTTTATCCCAGCTTGCAACTCCACAAGTGGCGATTGTGACCAATATAGGTGAGTCTCATATTGCTCACTTTGGAAGTAGAGAAGGAATTGCTGATGCAAAATTGGAGATTGTAGAAGGCTTATCACCAAACGGAACTCTTATCTATGATGGAGATGAGCCGCTTCTCGCTGAAAAAGTAAGGCAGATTCCGCAGACACAGATTCGGATTGGCTGGGGAGAGATGAATGATGAGATGCCGATGGATGTAGAAGTGTTAGGTACAGAAGGCTTTACATTCCAGTCGAGACAAACTCATCATCGCTATCGCCTACCGTTATTGGGTCGTCATAATATGGTGAATGCATGTTATGCGATTGCTGTAGGGCGCTTTTTTCAAATGAGCGAGGCACAGATCGCACAGGGCTTCTTGCATGTTGGTCTAACAGGCATGCGTTTGGAGATGCTTACTGCTAAAAATGGAATGCCCATCATAAATGATTGCTATAATGCAAGTCCTACTTCTATGAAAGCGGCGATTCGCTTATTACAAGAAATCGAGCCTACGAAAGAGAAATGGGCCCTACTTGGTGATATCCGTGAGCTAGGCGAAGAATGGGAAGAGTCCTATCATCGGGAGCTCGGTGCATATGTGATCGAAAAAGGAATTCACAAACTCTTTACAGTAGGCGATCGTGGGAAATGGATTGCTGAAGGAGCAAAGGAAGTAAGGCATGATCTGTCTTGCGAAATAATTCATTTCTCTAGTGTAGAGGAAGCAAGTAAACACATCGATAAGATCGGTCATCCACAAGCATTGATTTTAGTGAAGGCTTCTCGAGCGATGAAACTAGATCAAGCCATTCGATCTTTAGTAGAAGGAGCGTAATGAAGCTATAATGACAAACATAGATATTCGAGAGTATCTAATCCCGATCATGGTTGCATTTGGCCTGGCTGTCATATTAGGCCCCATGGTGATCCCGACGTTACGACGTCTTAAATTTGGACAAAGTATCCGCGAAGAGGGACCGCAAGCCCATTTGAAAAAGGCAGGAACGCCTACGATGGGTGGGGTGATTATCTTAATCGCTCTTGTGTTGACAGCACTTCCTTTTAGCAGTTACTTCTTGTATCGAGATAGTGATTCAGGACAGATTGTCAACGCAGACTTGTTCCTCCTTTTATTTGCTACAGCCGGATACGGTATTATTGGATTTTTGGATGATTATATTAAAGTGGTTATGAAACGAAGCTTAGGCTTGACCGCAAGTCAAAAGTTGCTGGGTCAACTATTTATTGCAGTGATTGTATTTGCTGTCCTGTTAAATGTTCGGTATCTAAATACCCAAGATTTAGCAGGGGCCTCAAAGGCGATTTTTAGTGTTCACGTTCCTGGAATTGGAACTTATTTTATTAACTGGCTCTACCTGCCTTTCTTGGTTTTACTTTTAGTAGGCTTTTCAAACGCGTTAAACTTAACAGATGGTTTAGATGGTCTTTTATCAAGTACTGCTGTGATGGCATATGGTGCTTACGCTGTAATCGGAATTTGGCAAGGGAATCAAACTGTCTATATCTTTGCTTTTTCCGTAATTGGCGCTTTGCTTGGATTCCTTGTTTTTAATGCCCATCCAGCTAAAGTGTTTATGGGGGATACGGGCTCACTGGCGCTCGGTGGCGGGCTGGCTGCACTCGCCATTATTACGAAGACAGAGTTTTTATTGCCGCTGATTGGAATTGTATTTGTAGTCGAGACTTTGTCGGTTATTCTTCAGGTTCTCTCGTTTAAGTTCCGTAAAAAGCGGATCTTCAAGATGAGTCCCCTGCATCATCACTTTGAATTGATTGGCTGGTCTGAATGGAAGATCGTAGCGGTATTTAGTTTGGTAGGCTTGGTTTGTGGAGCTCTTGGAGTGTTCTTCGAAATGGCCTTACTCCATCCAGGAGGAGGCAAATAAGATGACTGGTTTGTTTCAAGATAAGCAGGTAGTCGTTCTCGGATTAGCGAGAAGCGGTTTTGCTGTAGCAAAGTTGCTTGTAGAGCAAGGTGCGAAGGTGATCGTGAATGATGCTAGAGAACGGATCGAGTGTGCAAATGAAGCAGATCCGTTAGAGCAAATGGGTATCTCTGTGATTTGTGGCGGACACCCTGACGATCTAATCTGTCGGCAGGTTGACCTAGTCGTAAAAAATCCTGGAATTCCGTATCACATTAAACCGATTGAGCAGGCACTTAAGCTAGGAATTCCGGTGGTAACAGAAGTAGAGATTGCAAGCCAATTTAGTAAAGCCCCGATCATTGGGATTACAGGTTCCAATGGCAAAACTACTACCACCACGTTAGTAGGCAAGATGCTACAAAATAGCGAGGTTTCAGTAACGGTAGCGGGCAATATTGGCCAAGCATTATCTGAAGTAACGCCCGGGCTTTCGGAAAGCGACTGGCTCGTAGCAGAATTAAGTAGCTTCCAGCTAAAAGGAACCGTAACATTTCAACCTAAAATCGCTGCATTATTAAATGTGACTCCTGCGCACATGGATTACCATCAGACGATGGAGGACTATGTCACATCAAAATGGAACCTATTTCAAAATCAAACTCCAGATGATGTGGCCATTCTAAATGCTGATTCGGCTATCTGTAGAGAGCTAGTAGAAGATGGGAATCTAAATAGTCGTATAATCTGGTTTTCAAAAGACGAAGTGGCCGGTCAAGGTGTATTTATAAAAGATGGTTGGATTATCTCGAATCTAGATGGGAAAGAAACAGCGATTCTCCCTGTGGAAGAGGTTGCTCTACCTGGACCATTTAATCTAGAGAATGTACTAGCTGCGACTGCTATCTCAATCGTCGCTGGAGCTCATATAGAGAGAATTGCAGAGACGATTCGAATGTTCGGTGGTGTGGAACATCGATTGGAGTATGTAGAGACGATCGAAGGAGTTCGTTATTATAACGATTCGAAAGCGACTAATGCGCAGGCTACTTTAACGGCGCTTACTTCTTTTGAAGAGCCTATCGTTTGGATTGCAGGTGGACTGGATCGAGGAGTAGACTTTCAAGAGCTGATTCCGGTTTTGTCTGAGCATGTACAAGCCGTGATTGCTTATGGAGAGTCGTCTCCGATTTTAGCATTGCGAGCGAGAGAGGCGGGTATAGAATCGATTATCCAAGTAGAGGATATCGAAGAAGCCGTCTATTCCGCTCACGAGATTTCTCGTTCGGGAGATGTAGTCGTTCTCTCTCCAGCATGTGCAAGTTGGGACTTATATACCTCATTTGAGCAAAGAGGAAGCATTTTTAAACAAGCTGTGCATAGGCTTGTATAAAGAGAATGCTTCGGAAGCTTAAATGAGGTGAGCACGTCTATGCAAAAAACGAAAAAGAGTCCTGATTTTGTGATCGTAGTCGCTATTCTATTATTACTTACCATTGGAGTAATGATGGTGTATAGCGCTAGTGCTTCGATGGCGTTTCACAAATATGGTGATAGCTTTTATTTCGCAAAGCGTCAGCTCTTGTTTGCGGCATTGGGCGTGTTTTTTATGTTTCTTGTAACCAATGTAGATCGGAAGAAGTTATATGATATGGCAAAACCTGCCGTGATCATATGCTTTATCTTATTAGTGATTGTTTTAATACCGGGTGTAGGGATCTGGCGCAACGGTGCTCGTAGTTGGCTTGGGATTGGAGCCTTTAGTATTCAACCATCTGAATTTACGAAACTGGCGATGATCTTTTTCTTAGCGAAGTTATTTTCCCAACCCACTTTTCAAATCGGGCGATTTCGAAAAGGGTTCTTACCTGCTATGGGTATCTTGGGCGGAGCATTTGGGCTCATTATGTGCCAGCCTGATTTGGGAACGGGTACGGTGTTAGTTGGGACAGGGATTTTATTAATCTTTGTAGCGGGTGCCAAGATGAAGCATCTAGGAGGGTTTGCTTTATTAGGTGTTGCCGGCTTTACGGGCCTAGTGTTAGAAGCGACGTATCGGATTAAGCGCATCACCTCTTTTTTTGATCCATGGTCCGATCCGCAGGGAACGGGATATCAACTGATCCAGTCTCTCTATGCGATTGGTCCCGGTCGGCTCCTTGGTTTGGGATTTGGCATGAGTAGACAAAAACATTTATACTTACCAGAGCCGCATACTGATTTTATTTTTTCGATCTTGTCAGAAGAGCTAGGGTTTCTGGGAATTACCATTGTAATAACGTTATTTGGAGTGTTAATCTGGAGAGGCTATCGTACTGCGATTCGCGCGCAAGATTTGTTTAGTTGTTTGGTCGCAACAGGGATCACCTCTATGCTCATGATCCAAGTTGTTATCAATATAGGAGTGGTTTCAGGAACATTTCCTGTTACGGGGATCACCTTGCCTTTTCTCAGCTATGGTGGATCATCTCTTACTTTAACACTGGTAGCAGTAGGAATTCTCTTAAATTTATCGCGCAATACGAATAGATAAGGTACGCATAAACATAGATGTGAACGAATCTCAGGACCCACTCACATGGTCTAGCATCTAGTAGGAGGGGACAAAATGAGAAAACCATTTGTAGAAGACTTGAATCGTGTAGGAGTTCAAGACATAAAAGAGAACGAACCATTGTCCCGTCACACCACGTGGAAAGTGGGCGGACCAGCAGACTTTTTGATTAATGTAAAGACAAAAGATGAGCTAGAGAATGTGATGAAAGTAATCAACAAACACAAGCTTCCATGGAGAGTTATCGGTCGGGGTTCTAACCTTTTGGTCCGAGATGGAGGGATTCGTGGAGTTGTCATTAAGTTAGATAAAGGATTTGAATACTTCGAATTTCAAGGAACGAAGGTAATCGCAGGGGGTGGAACTTCCACTGTTATGCTTGCTACGAAGACAGCACGCCAAGGGCTTACGGGCTTCGAATTTGCTGGAGGGATACCGGGTAACATCGGTGGGGCTGTTTATATGAACGGTGGCGCTCATGGTTCAGATGTTTCAGAGGTCCTCGTTTCAGCAGAAGTGTTGTTAGAATCGGGTGAGTGGGTGACATTGTCTAATGAACAGCTTGCGTTTTCCTACCGCACATCGGTTCTACAGAAAGACTTGCGTGGGATTGTAACAGAAGCGACGTTTCAGCTTACGGAAGGGGATGCTGTAGCGATTACAGACGCATTAACCAGGTTCAAGGATCGTCGTCGTCAGACACAGCCCCTGCAGCTCCCTTGTGCGGGAAGTGTATTCCGTAATCCGGCTGGCGATTTCTCGGGGCGCTTAATCGAGGAAGCTGGGCTCAGGGGATACCGAATCGGTGGTGCAGAAGTTTCCACTATGCACTGTAACTTCATTGTCAATATAGATCAGGCGACAGCACAAGATGTCCTCAATTTAATTGCACATGTTCAAAAGACGATTCGCGAAAAGTACCATGTTGAACTAGAGCCTGAAGTACAGGTGATCGGAGAAGCCTAAATGGAGTAAAGGAACAGCTGACTTTGAGTAAGTTGGCTGTTTTTAATTTTTGTCCATATTATCAAAAAGGATTATTATTATCTTTCCCCTCTCACTATTTGTGGTAATATATATGGAAGATTATTGTGAGGGTACTCCATAGATTCGACAGGCAGATATGAGGAGAGGACGATTGGATTGAATGATCGAGTTCCCCCATTACGAGTGAAGGCTGTTCGTCAAAAGGCTTCCTCGATCTGGGCTCTGCTTCTGATCTTTTTGTTTTTTATGGGTTTTATGTTTGTTCTTCTCTTACGTTCTCCGCTCGGAAAAATCGAACAAATCGTAATCGAAGGAAATCAACTAGTTCCACAAAAGGAGATTTCCAGCAAGTTAGGAACTAAAGTAGGTGGCTCCTATTTTGCGTTTCGCCCGCAAGATGCTCAAAAAGCAATTGCGAACATCCCAGAAATAAAACGGGTAGAAGTACATAGGTCATTTCCAAGCAAAATTACCGTTACATTACAAGAGCAACGAATGGTCGCATTTGTAAGAACAGAGGATGGGGCAGTTCTTCCTCTTTTGGAAAATGGAAAGATCATGACTCAAAGGAATACGGTTTCCATGTTACAACAAGCCCCTATATTTGAAAAATGGGATCTAAATAGTGAGGTGTTTCGCCAGGCAGTGGAGATGTTCTCACGTTGTTCCTTTTCGGATTTTAAAGAGATAACGTATATTTACCCAGTAGAAGGGTATCCGGATCAAATGGTTCTACACAGTAAGATGGGACATAACATTTATGTTCGTATCGAAGATTTACCTGAGAAGATGAAACTTTATTCTTCCTTTCACAATCAACCTTCAGGTGCTTTGTATTTATTAGAGAGCGTATGGTTTACACCCGGCACCATACATGAATCCCAATAATGGGTATGGATGTAATTTATTTACTGTTTTTCGTTTTATAAAAAAAGGTGATCTTTCTTGATCTGTTGAATTAGTCAGAGGGTAATGCTTTTTCCTCCCAAAAAAGAGTTGCCAAATCGGGCGAGGAGGTGCCCAGTTTGAACGATCAGTTCATTGTGACGTTGGATATTGGGACTACGCAAATAAAAGCGTTTATTGCAGAAATGCATGCTGATGGTAATTTACAAATCGTCGGTGTAGGCACGGCCAAATCACTGGGGATGAAAAAAGGTGCCATTGTTGATCTGGACCAAGCAGTATTCTCCGTTCGCCAAGCAATTCAACAAGCGGAGCGAATGGTTGGGATAGAGATTTCCAAAGTCTATGTAGGAATTTCTGGGAACCATGTTGCCGTTCAGCACAGTCATGGTCTCGTTGCTGTTTCGAGTGAGTCTCGGGTCATCGAGAACCAGGATTTGGATCGAGTCTTGCAGGCGTGTCGTGTTATTAATCTACCTCAAGAGCGTACCATTTTTGATGTGGTACCCACCCAATATATCGTGGATGGAGTTAGCGAGATTCGAGATCCTCGTGGTATGTTTGGTGTTCGATTAGAGGTAGAAGCAATGGTGCTCACTGCTACTAAGACCGTTATCCAAAATATGGAGCGTTGCTTAGAAAAAGCACAGTTAGAAATCGCCGGTGTGATCTATCTTCCCCATGCATTGGGAGAAGCTTGTCTCACTTTGGATGAGAAGCAAATCGGTGTCGTACTATTAGATTTCGGTGGTGGTACTATTACGATTTCGGCCTATCATCAAGGCAATTTAACTGGAACTGCAGTCATCCCAATGGGTGGTGAATATCTAACGAGCGATATTGCCATCGTGCTTAGAACCCATAGTGATGTTGCAGAGGAAATCAAATGTAAGTATGGTTGTGCGTTAGCTGATCTAGCAAATAAAAATGAAAGTTTTTCAGTTCAGACCCTCAATGATCAGAAGGAAGTCGTGTATCAGC
This sequence comes from Baia soyae, assembly GCF_004341445.1. Classification (GTDB taxonomy): domain Bacteria; phylum Bacillota; class Bacilli; order Thermoactinomycetales; family Thermoactinomycetaceae; genus Baia; species Baia soyae. The sequence goes on along the minus strand of NZ_SLXV01000002.1, from coordinate 69,445 downwards.
AAGACAACCTAGCAGAGATTATAGAGTCAAGACTTTCTGAGATGTTCTACCTAGTGCGACAACAATTGCAATATATGGGAGTAAGCGATCGCCCATCAGGTGGCTTCGTATTAACGGGTGGCGTTATGTCTACGCGGAATATTCTTGCCACAGCACAAAAATATTTAGGACAACCTGTCCGCGTGGCCCAGCCAGAAAACATAGGAGTAAATGAGCCTAGTTATATGGGCGGGGTGAGTATGGTTCACTATTTGGATCAACGTGGAATGATTCAAGTACCTGAAACCATTCCTAACGACGTAGCTCGTTCCAAGAAACAACATGGGGAATCTGCTTTTTCTAAGATGAAAAATTGGTTTAGTGATTTTATATAATTCACTAAAAAACGAAGTTATGTCATTATATTTCGCATAGGAGGGAACCTGGTCATGGGTTTTGAATTTGGTATGGATCTAGAACATGAGATGATTGCACAGATTAAGGTCATCGGAGTAGGTGGTGGTGGCAGTAACGCGGTCAATCGTATGATTGATGCAGGAGTGCAAGGTGTAGAATTTATCGCAGTCAATACAGATGCGCAAGCACTCCACCGTTCGAAAGCGCCTATTAAATTGCAAATTGGTGAGAAGCTTACACGTGGACTTGGTGCAGGCGCGAAGCCAGAAGTAGGAAAAAAGGCAGCAGAAGAGAGTCGAGAACAGATTGAAAACGCTCTTCGTGGTGCGGATATGGTTTTTGTTACGGCAGGTATGGGTGGCGGTACTGGAACAGGAGCTGCTCCTGAAATTGCATTAATTGCAAGAGAGATTGGTGCACTAACCGTAGGAGTGGTGACGAAACCATTTGCTTTTGAAGGAAAGAAAAGATCCCTTCAGGCTGAATCAGGTGTTACCGCGCTGAAAGAGAATGTCGATACATTAATCGTTATTCCAAACGATCGCCTGTTAGAGATTGTAGATAAAAATACGCCTATGTTAGAAGCATTCCGGGAAGCCGATAATGTTTTACGTCAGGGTGTACAAGGGATCTCTGATTTGATTGCGGTTCCTGGTTTGATTAACTTAGACTTCGCTGACGTGAAAACCATTATGACAGAGAGAGGATCTGCTTTGATGGGAATCGGTTCTGCTTCGGGCGAAAATCGTGCCGCAGAAGCAGCTCGCAAGGCAATCTGTAGTCCATTGCTAGAGACTTCCATTGACGGGGCTCGTGGAGTTCTAATGAATATTACGGGTGGAAATAATCTAAGTCTTTATGAGGTGAATGAGGCGGCAGATATCGTGATGCGTGCCTCCCATGCAGATGTTAACATGATCTTTGGTGCTGTTATTAACGAAGATTTAAAAGACGAGATTCGTGTTACTGTGATCGCTACAGGATTTGATTCTGCTAAAAATGATCCACGTGTAGGGAGAAAGCCGCAGATGAACTCGTCCAATGGGATGCGAAATTCGTCAGATCCTTATAAACCGCTGTTTCCAAACGATGGCTTCCGTATGGAAGATGCACAGTCAAACCAAACATCATCCTATGAAACAGCTTCATATCGCTATGCTCCTATACAAGATCAAAAGCAACCTAAAAATAGTAGGGATGGCAGAGTATTAGATGAAACATATGATATCCCAACTTTTTTACGTAACCAATTAAAAAAATAAAGAAAGTAGTCCCTAGTTTGAAGCGCGAATCGATTATCGATTTTCGCTTTTTTTTTCTTTTTTTCGACGAAAGAAATAAGATTTTTAGGGCAAGTTTCAACAGACTTTGAAATATAGATTAAGATATACTAAATTCATTCAAAGGACAGAGGAGGGACAGATTCTGTGACGGTTTATGCAGATGTCGTATTCCTTCTCAATGGCTGTATCGATTTATTACTCCTATGGCTTACTTCTGGGATCCGTAAGCAACGATTCACTTGGTGGAGGTTATGGTGTGCGGCCATCATGGGGGGCGTTTATGCCACCCTACAATTGTGGCCTGACTTTATTCCAGCATACTCGTTACCAGCTAAGTTATTAGTATCGTTGCTGATGATTTGGTGTGCATTTGGCTACCATCATCCATACGCCTATCTACGAAATCTCGGAGTATTCTATCTAGTTTGTTTCGTCACAGGCGGAGCCATGATGGCCTTGCATTACTTTATTACAGGGACATCTGACATCGGTGGAGGGATCTTGTTTACAGAGTCTCCAAATGGATGGGGTTCCCCTGTCTCATGGGTATTTCTCATGATTGGATTTCCGTTAGTTTGGGGTTACACCAAGATTTCGTTTGGCTCCATTCAAGAGCGATCTGAATTTCATCAGTTTCTGGTCCCTGTGCGAATCACGTTGGATGGAATCAAAGTGGATTGTACAGGGCTGGTTGACACAGGGAATCAGCTAAGAGATCCCATTACACGTTCGCCCGTCATGATGGTTGAGATGGAACAGTTACAAGACTTTCTCCCACAAGAAGTATTTAGCATGGTAAGGGCTAAGGATTGGGAGAAGGGCTGGACGGAAATCCCGCCAGAGTGGATGATTAAAATTCGCATTATTCCGTATCGAGTGGCAGGTAGCGATCATGAAATGATGATTGCCTTTAAGCCAGATTCTGTGGAAATTTGGAAAGAAGATGAGTGGAATAATGTGGGAAAAGTTCTCATAGGAATAGATGTCGGACGAATCTCATCTGATGGAACCTATCAAGCTATTATTCATCCTTCTTGTTACTCTGTAGTAAGTTAAGTCACTATGTAGACCGATGAAAGGGGTAGATCCATGGTTATAAAGTGGAAGCTCTTATGCCAACTTTTTTGGTATCGTATGCTAATCTACATGGGGCTAAAAGGCGAAGAACTCTATTATATTGGTGGAAGTGAAGCACTGCCGCCACCGCTGACAAGAGAGGAAGAAGAACATCTTCTCCTACGCCTTCCAAGTGGAGATACTGCTGTTCGAGCGATGTTGATCGAAAGAAATCTTCGTCTGGTTGTCTATATTGCCCGTAAGTTTGAAAATACAGGGATTAATATCGAGGACCTAGTCTCCATAGGCACAATTGGCTTAATTAAAGCAGTGAATACATTTGATCCTTCTAAAAAAATTAAGTTGGCTACTTATGCCTCTCGTTGTATTGAAAATGAAATTTTGATGTTCCTACGTCGCAATAATAAGATTCGGTCCGAAGTATCTTTCGATGAACCCTTAAACATAGATTGGGACGGAAACGAATTATTGCTATCTGATGTGATGGGAACTGAAAATGATATTATCTACCGTGATTTAGAAGATCAAGTAGATCGAAAAATTTTGCGTTCTGCTCTATCAAATCTATCAGATCGTGAAAGAAAGATTATGGTTCTTCGTTTTGGATTAGATGGTGGCGAAGAAAAGACACAAAAAGACGTTGCAGACTTACTTGGAATCTCTCAATCTTATATTTCTCGTTTGGAAAAAAGGATTATTAAGAGACTACGAAAAGAATTCAACAAGATGGTTTGATTGTGTCCTAGTTCATTATAAACAAGAACATTCGTTCGGTAAAGAAGGAATTTTTTGTTTAAAATGGTATAAATTTAATTTCTTTGGGTTTGATTATAAATTTCCCTCCTCAGGAGATACTTACCAATAGTTGCATCTGAGGAGGTACTTTTATGGCGCGGAACAAAGTAGAAATATGCGGAGTTGATACATCGAAGCTACCTGTATTAAAAAACCAAGAAATGCGGGTGCTGTTTCGCGAATACCAAGACGGTGATCGATCAGCTAGAGAAAAGCTGGTAAATGGCAATTTACGTCTTGTTTTAAGTGTTATCCAACGTTTTAACAACCGTGGGGAAAATGTAGACGACCTCTTTCAAGTAGGTTGTATCGGACTTATGAAAGCTATCGACAACTTTGATTTAGGCCAGAATGTCAAATTCTCTACTTATGCAGTGCCGATGATTATCGGAGAGATCAGGAGATACCTTCGTGATAATAACCCGATTCGTGTATCGCGTTCGTTGCGCGATATTGCATATAAAGCATTGCAGGTACGTGATGCATTAACGAATAAACATTCTCGTGAACCTACAATTCATGAGATTTCTGAGATCCTTAATGTTCCCAAAGAAGATGTCGTTTTTGCTCTGGATGCGATCCAGGATCCGGTATCGCTCTTTGAACCTGTCTATCAAGATGGCGGTGACCCGATCTATGTCATGGATCAATTAAGTGATGAAAGAACGAAGGATTTACAGTGGGTAGAAGAGATTGCGTTAAAAGAAGCATTAAATCGATTAAATGATCGGGAAAAAATGATCTTATCTATGCGTTTCTTCGAAGGAAAGACCCAGATGGAAGTTGCTGAAGAAATTGGGATTTCACAAGCACAAGTATCCCGTTTAGAAAAAGCAGCCATCCATCAGATGTATAAGTATGTAACATAAGCTAAGCCCTATCCCAAGGCCCTATTCGGATTATAACTGAGTAGGGTCTTCTGTTTGTCTAAAGCAAAAAATAAGCATTTGGATTGACGAAAGTGGAAATGTAGAATATGATGATTTTAGTAATTTACTAAATTACTAAATTAGTAATTAGAAAGAGGGAGTAACGTGAAACTGCCAACTACATTAAAACATAAGCCTGTTGTCGTATCAGAGAATTACGAACAGGTTGACGGCCGACTCGCCCAAAATACAGATGCAAAAGGACTTTCTTTGGGATTAGCACAATGGAACGATCGAGGAAAAGTGGATATCTCGGCGAAAGTATGGAGATATACCGGAGAGAAATGGTCAAGGCAATCAGAGGAACTACCGCTCCATCGTGTTTTGGATCTATCCATCCTGATTTGTCGCTCATTAGCCTATTTTCGTGAAGCATACAGATACGAGAATTTGTATGATCCACAAAAGCCTGTTATTGATCGAATTGGTTTGCAAGGAGATGCTATGACAGTAGCGATTTGCACGGACAATGAGAAAATTAACGAAGATATTAAGCTGTTTAGTCAAACATTGAGCGAGGACGATGAAATGATCAGTGAACGACTGAGAACATTGGCAAAAATATTACGGGATATGGGGTACTAAAAGAATAAGGGGGTAGTTGCGATGAATAAAGCGATCTTCTTAGATAGGGACGGTGTTATCAACGAATGCCAGAGTGATCGTGTTACCTTCGTTACATCTCCAAAGAACCTATACCTTTGTCAGGGTGTGGCAGAAGATATTCAAGAGCTCAGGCAAATGGGGTTCAAAATCTTCGTCGTGACCAACCAAGGGGGCATTGACTGGGGTGTTCATTCACTGCAACAAGTGAACGCCATTCATGATCACTTACAGACGCTAATCGAAGTGGATGAGATCGTGCTGTGCCCTCATCATCCAAGAAAGACCCTATGTGATTGCCGAAAACCAAGTCCGAAGATGATTTTAGATTTGGCTAAGAAGCATCACATCAATTTAGCCTACTCATGGATGGTGGGCGATAGGGATACAGATATTCAAGCAGGGAAGCGAGCAGGTTGTATGACTTTCCTTGTGGAACCGAATCAGGGCTTGGGAGAATTTATGAAGATTCTTCGGGAAAGCAAAATTACTGAGTAACTAGTCTGAGATACACTCTAGAATGGAATACTTGTTTCTTCGTAAGTAGGAACAGACTAGGTACATGCCCCGGGCTTGCTCCCATAATGGAATGAATTAATGTATGAAATGGAAAAAATCAGGATAGCTCTTCCCAAATCAATCGATTTAACAAACTACTCTCTAACTTACGATCCGGTAAAGAAGGAATTTGCTCTTCATAACGAGCTAACTCTTGATGAATGACATCATTCAACTCTATGTCTGCCCCAATCAGCCCCAACTCATCCGATTCTTTTTTCAAGTCTACTAGTTGTTGAAATCTCTCTTTGATCCAAGGGTCTACATCTATTTCATCTAACAGGCTCCACACAAGTGTAGGAGGCGGGGTTTGATTTTGCTCAATCCAGTTGAGACAAAAGATCGATCGCAATAAATACAAATAGGCTTTAATCTTAACCTGTTCCTTCTGATTCACTTGTCTAAGATCATGTCCTTTTGCCAGATTTAAATAATGAAAACTGGTTCGTCTAATGGAAAAATGATTTTTTGCTAATTCCCGTAGTGACTCAGCAAAATCTCTTTCTTCTCTGTACACGGTCGGAGAAGAAAGCCATTCCAACAAAGTAGCGTTGGAACTTTGAAATAAACGAAGTGCCTTAAAGAGATCCCATCCATGGAAGTCTAAGTCTTGATGAATGGGGATTTCGATTACATCCCTTGGTGGATCTAATGAAAGATATGCCGGTACATTTCTCTTATAGATAAATCGAACATCATAGTCGCTGTTAGGAGAAGCAAATCCCCAAGCTCTACTTCCTGATTCAGCAGCATAACAAATCGTAACTCCATACTCTTGTTCAACCTGTTTCAATTGTTCCATGATCGTTTGTTTCATGTGATATCCTCATTTCTACCATTTCCTCTTGATCTACTTCCCGAATTTGCCGACACCTAACTTCCTATTATTTCTATGTAAATTGCCTCGCTCATTTGGAAAGTTATATAGGTTTTTATTTGAATATTGTCGAAATAAAGAATAGAAATCCTATCTTTACGGAGGAGCTAGTTATATGGATAACAAGAAACGCAATTGGTATCAAAACGATCCAATCATGCAAAGGTATTTTCGGCAACATTTATCTCATCTAAAAGATTGGGGAGAAGAGAGGCTATATCAATTAGGAGAATATTGTGCAGGTCCCATGGAAGAACGAGCTCAGTATACAGACCGTGATGGAGCGCCTAAGCTAATCCGTTATAACCGACAAGGGGAGGAGATTAATGAAATTTGGTATAACGAAGGCTATCTGCAAACCGTGGGTGATTGTTATGAACTGGGTGTGGTGGGTTGGAGATATCGGGAAGATGTTCCTTGTAAGATTCCTTTTTTCTATACGCAGTTGATGTTTATGTTAATGTCCAAAGCAGAGGTTGGCTTTACATGTCCAGTTACCTTAACGATGTCAGTCGCATTTGTGATTGAAAAATATGCCACAGAGGAACAGAGGAAGGAATTCTTACCACACTTAGCAAGCATGAACCGAGAGACGCTACACCAAGGAGCTACTTTCTTAACAGAGATTCAAGGTGGATCGGATGTAGGCAGCGTTACGACAAAAGCGGTTAAAAATGGGGATCATTATCTTTTGACAGGCGAGAAGTGGTTTGCAAGTAATTGTGATGCGGATGGAGCACTCATTTTAGCACGTACCGGAGAAACGCTAGGAACAAAGGGATTAAGTTTGTTTTATTTGCCAAATAAGTTGAAGGATGGGTCTAAGAATCACGTTTCAATCAGGCGATTAAAAGATAAGTTAGGTGTTCGAGCGGTGGCGAGTGGAGAACTCATATTACAAGATGCGGTTGGATATCTAATTGGCAAGGAGCAGGAAGGATTTAAGTTGATGGCAGAAGCGCTTAATGTTTCGCGAATGTGTACGTCAACGGGTTCTCTTGCCATCTCGCAGCGGGCATTCTCGGAAGCTATCACCTATGCAACAGAGCGCCATACATTTGGACATTCTTTAATCTCCTATCCGATGATTCGAGAGTCATTACTTAATATGATGGTGGATATAGAAGCAAATTGGACCTTAGTGGCGCAAATGCTCATACATTTTGATCGCGTTCATACCACACAAGAAGACTCTTCTTCTGCTACCACTACCTTACTAAGGTGTTTGCTGGCAATGACAAAAGTTAAGTGTAGCGAGCAATCGGTTCTCCATGCAAAAGAGGTATTAGAGATGCACGGTGGAAATGGGTATATTGAAGAATACGTGACACCTAGGCTTCTTCGTGATGCTCAAGTGAACACAGTGTGGGAAGGTGCAACCAATATTATGGCACTGGAATTTTGGAAAAACATGTGCCGTAATCAACCTGATACTAACCAGAATATCCTCTTCCGCTTCTTGTCCAACATACTAAATGAGATTTCATTGCCTGAATACGCAGAGGAACGAGATATCACTTGGCAGGAGCTACAAAAAGTGAGCAGCCAGTTTGATTATCTAGTCCAAGCCGATCATCTGACACAACAAGCACACGCACTTCACTTTCTAACATCCGTAACGCAACTGACATGTGTTATTTTCCTCATGCAGCAAGCGGAGAATGGATGGAAGCAGGATCATGAGACGCGAATGATCAAGGTAGCTAAGTATTACTGCAATCGTGCTTATCGTCCTGAACTCTACGAGATCGGTTCATCCTGTATCCCGAGTGTAGAATATTTTGATGAAATTGTAAGCGATTTTATGGAAGGAACCTTAATTAACGTGTAGTGCCTGTGGTTGTTTATAACAAATAAAGGAAGTCGTTCTGCTTTTAACGCAAAAGGGACGACTCCCTTTGATTTTTTAAATATAAAAATTTAATTATATAACATTTATATTGAATTGAATAGAGTAAAAAACATGGTACTTTCTAACTTTTATTTATCGAGATAAAATCAAAATAGAAAAATGATACGGATGCATGTACACCTGAGAATCAGGCTTATGAAAGGACATATTATTATGGAAAATTCGATTGTAGTCGAAGAATTTGTTAAGAAGTATGATGAAAAAGTGGTTGTCGATCATGTTTCCTTCTCGGTAGCAAAAAATGAAGTGTTTGGGCTACTGGGACCGAATGGAGCAGGAAAAACGACGATTTTGGAATCTATTATAGGGCTACGCTCTCCCACATCCGGAGAGATCCATATGGTAAATAGTAATTCGGCAACAAGTAGATCAAAACTATTAGGGAAAATTGCGCTTCAACCACAGGAAGCAAACTTATATCCAAACTTAAGAGTGCGAGAAATGCTAGAGTTATTTGCCTCGTTATATGAAAAATCAAGACCTGTTTTCGAGGTTCTTGAAGTAGTGGGATTGGCTGATAAACAGAATGTGATGGTGAAAAAACTTACAGACGGGCAGAAGCGACGGTTGTTAATTGCTGTATCACTCGTATCGGATCCAGAAGTCCTGTTTTTGGATGAACCAACTAGCTCTCTAGATCCGCATGCACGCCGCTATATTTGGAAAGTGATCAAGGACATGAAGAAAAGAGGACGTAGTGTTCTCCTCACTACGCATTCGATGGAGGAAGCAGAGTCTTTATGTGACCAGATTGCTATACTAGATCACGGCAAGATCATTGCTCAGGGGAAACCGCAGGACCTTATTTTTCAACATTTCCCCAAGCAACAATTAATCTTTGAAGTAGAATCTGCTCCGACAGAGGAACAGTTACATGAACTAGGAGTGAACGAGCTACGGATAACGGAGACCTCAGAAGGCAAAAAAGAAGTTTGTATTACTGCTACACCTATTACACGTCATCTATTGGATTCTCTAATTAGTAGTAACTTATTCGGATCGGTAGAGTGGGAGAAAATACGGATTGAAAGCGGTACGCTGGAAGATGTCTTTATCGAATTGACAGGTAAAACGATCAGGGAAAGTATTTAATCAATATCAGAGCAACTAGCAAAAAAAGTGAGGTGAGAATATGAAGCAAGTTCATTTCATTATAAAATTGATGGTCGTGCTGAGTTTAGGTGTTTTTCTTGAAAATACGGATCACAAGGTCTTAGTACCAAATGATAGAATAAAAGAAAATGAAAAGGTTGCGAACGCTGAAATTGGGCGTTTTTTTTGTTGGTTTTTAGTATAAGCAAATTATTATATTTATAATTGACGATATTATATTTTTGTAATATAGTAATCATAAATTTGAATATGATACCATACGTGAATTAGAGCGTAGTTTCCGGAAGGAATGACTATGAATAAATATCTGTCTGTGCTGGTAGATTCGATCGTATTGACTAACTTCTGTCGAAAGAAAAGCAGACAATCTCAGTTCCAGCCAGTTAGTGGGAGTGTCTATGAGCCTACTGAGGAAGGGCTTGGCTTAGCATTTCCTAAGCCGATTTTAGACGATATTCAACTTAAGCCAGCTGGAATTTTTACAGAATATGAGATGGGCACGTATTCTTATGCAAGCGGGATCGAGTTAGACTTACGCCAGAAACTCTCACAAGGGGAGTACTATCTTCAAAAAAATAAAGACCAACAAGTTCATGTGATCGTGATACATGGTTGGAAGAGTGATGGTTTGAATCGCGGGAAACAATTGTTCCTCGATTCTTTTTCTGCTTTAGGCTATAATCTCTTTTTTGTGATGCTCCCGCATCATATGAACCGGATGGATGTAAGATCGGATTATAGCGGAGAATATATGATCAGTGCTCATATAGAACGGACGATTCAAGCTTTTCAACAAGCGGTAACGGAAATTCGAAAACTCGTTTATTGGCTAAAGAAACATCGTGACGGTAAGATTGTAGTAATCGGGATTAGCTTAGGTGGACTGATTGCCAATTTGATCAGTGTAGTAGAAGAGGAAGTAGATTTCCTAGTCTCAGTCATGTATGCCAATAACTTATCCCATACGGTGTGGAATACACCAGTAGGAAATGATATCAAACAAGATTTAAAAAGCCATGGTGTGGATTATCATACATTGCGAGAGCATTGGAGAATTTTAGAACCCAGCCAATTCGTGCCTAAAGTTCCAAAAGAAAACATCCTACTTATGAGTGGATTGTATGATCAATACGTTGAATTGACAGATTCACAGCAACTCTGGGATGCGTGGGGGAAGCCAAAACACATTCTTTATCAATGTGGGCATGCTGGAATTGCTTTATATCGAAAGAGAATTGCTCAAGATGTCGCCCAGTTTATTCAACAACAATTAAGATAAAAATGACTCTATTTAAGGGTGGATATCTTCGATGCTACTGGTCTTTATGTTCTTAATGGCAATAGGAATTGTATTAATTGTGACGGAACCGAAAAGCATAAGTGTTCGTTGGGCAAGTGCAACCACCTTTTGTGGGGCATCGGGTGGTTTGTCAGCAGTCATAGAAGATGATATCATACCTTTTTGTGAAGTTGACTCCTTTTTGTACGGGGTTGCTATGTTTGGTAACAACTTGACTTCATTTATTACTCAGTATGGCGTGCCCTATTCGTTTCTTATGTTTGCTATTGTAAAATCATTTTCTCTTACAAAAAAAAATCAGTGGGCATGGTCTGTCTTGTTTTTTATTCCGATTATTCTCACGTTTTTATTAAACCCATTTTATCCTCATTTTAGCGTGCCTTACTTAGCGGGACTTGTTTGGATTGGACCTTATGTGTTAGCAGCATCACTTCTATTAATTTATTCGTACATGAAGGAAGAAAATCCGTTTGCGAAGCGGGAGAGATTTTGGACCAATGTTGCTTATATCCCGACTATCCTATTTGTTATCATTACAAATAATCTGATTCGTGGATTGGGTTATGAAAATGTATGGAGATTAAATATGTGGATTGTGATGTATGCCATGGCAGTCTTTTTATATTCCGTTTTTAGAGATGGATTTGCGGGAGTTAGATTATTAATTCAAAAGCATCAAATGAACCAATCACTCAAGGCAGTTCATATCGGTACCGCTTTTCTTCATCATTCTTTAAAAAATGATTTAGGTATTATTAAATTATTAGGCTACAAAGTAGACCATATGGCTAGTCAAAGTGGAGATAAAGAGTTACAGACAGATGTGAAGATCATTATTGATTCCTATGAGCGAATTCAGCTTCTTTTGGATAAAATTCAATATCAAACAAATGAAAGAGAGTTACAGCTTTCTTCAAATAGCTTAACGGAAATGGTAGAAAATAGTCTACAAAGATTGAGGCCTTTATTAGAGAAGAGTGGGATTACGGTTCATCGGGCATTTCCTGAGATAGAATCTAGATGGATGTGCGACCAACTTCAAATTGAAGAAGCCATTAATAATATCCTAATCAACGGAATCGATGCGATGCCTAGTGGTGGGGAACTATTTATTCGAATTGACTATACTTCTAAGCAAGCAAGAGTCGTAATAAGAGATACAGGTATAGGAATTCCTGAAAAACATGTACATCGTATTATAGAGCCTTTCTTTTCAACCAAACAAAATCTAGAACACAATATGGGTCTTGGTCTTACATACTGTTATAGTGTCCTCAATAAGCATGGTGGTTCATTGGAATTTCATAGTCAACTAGGAGAGGGGACAACGGTGTTGATGTCCTTTCCGCTGACAAAGGAGGGGTCAATGTGGAACCAATTTGCGTCCTATTGGTCGAAGACGATCCGCGGTGGCAACGAGGACTTACCGAATACTTGATGAGACAAACAGATTTATGTGTAGTGGGGCACTGCGCGACGAAGGAAGAAGCGATTCAATTTGCTAGTGGAATGGAAAAAGTAGATATTATCTTGATGGATATTTGTTTAGCAGGGTCAGCCAGCGGGATTGAGGCAACTTTAGAGATCTGCCAGTTTCACCAAGCAAAAGTTATTATGCTTACTTCGCTAGAGGATGATCACTTTATTTTGGACTCTTATGGGGCAGGGGCAGTTAATTATATTGTGAAATCGAACTTCGAGGAGATTCCTAATATGATTCGTTCTACTTATTACCATAATCCGCAGCCCCGATTTGCTAATAAGATTCTGAAGGAGTTTCGCAGACTTGTTCGATTCGAGAAAAGCCAACTTGAAATGGATAAAATACAATCCCTGTTAACCCCAACTGAGATCAATATTTTAAAGTTAATGGTAAAAGAATGCTCCCAAAAAGAAATAGCAGAGGAACTTTTTATATCGGTTGGCACGGTAAAAAAACATGTTTCTAGTATCATGCGTAAATTGGAGTGCAAGTCGAGTCAAGAGGTAGTGAAAAAAGTGACTCAAATCATCGTGTAGAACAGAGCTGAATCTCAAATATGATACGTTCTCCGTAGGATTGCCTTATGGGGAATGTATCATATTTGAGATTCTTTTTATTTTGCTAAACCTTTTTCAATCAATAGTACAGATTTATATACCCCACACATATACATAAATTACATTTACGATAGATAGGATGACAGGGGGATCACCTTGATGATCAAAATCTCTGATCTTCAAAGTAAAGAAGTAGTAAATATAGCAGATGGACGAAAGTTGGGGCAAATTCACGACTTGGATCTGGATTTACGCGGGGGAGTGGTGCGAGCCATTATCGTACCAGGTGAGACAAAGTTTTTTGGATGGTTTGCAGGAGGGCAAGAATGGGTAATACCTTGGAAACAAATTGTGAAGATTGGTTCGGATGTGATCTTGGTTCGTCTTGATCATCGCTTTCAAGAAATTGTGTCACCATATGGTCAACTTCCATGGTCGAACCAGAATGAATCCCCTCACTAATCTATGTCAATCCCTCAAACTATGGTAAGATAATACAGGGAGGGGACTACATGGAACCATTTCAAATGCAAAAGAAATCACGTGTTCCCTATTTTGTTCTCGCGCTTTGGCAGGAAGAGTACCCCCATCTGACAGTGGGGTTTTCTGCTAGGGAGGAGGATTCTTCCTCTATGTGTCATAATTATGCCTTACACGTGGAAGATCAACCATCACGCGTAGTGGAAAACAGGGAGAGTTTGATGCGAGATCTTTCTTTCTCTTTGGGTTCTTTTACTTGTGGTGAACAAGTTCATGGAGTAGATATCGCTTATGTGACTCGCGTAGACCGAGGGAAAGGCAATCGAGATCGAGAGTCTGCATTTTCCAATACAGATGGCCTTTTTTCGAGTGAAGAAGATATTCTCCTTGCTTCCTTCTATGCTGATTGTGTGCCACTCTTTTTCTATGCTCCGGATATTGATGTGATTGGAGTGGCTCATGCTGGCTGGAAAGGAACAGTCCAAAAAATCGGTCCTAACATGATTGCCGAGATGGTTGCCAAAGGTGCAGATCGTTCGAAAATTCGAGTGGCAATTGGTCCTTCAATCGGTGCGTGTTGTTATGAAGTGGACGAACATGTGTTACGTCCGATGAAGGATGCGCTAGAATGTCATGAGTTGCCTTCATCCATTGCTCTTCCAACGACTAATTACAAAGCAATGCTAGATTTGAAAGAGGCAAATGCACAGTTATGCAAGCAGGTTGGTTTACGGGATGATCAAATTGTGAAATCTAACTATTGTACAAGTTGTTCAAATGAACACTTCCATTCTCATCGCAGAGATAAAGGCGATACAGGTCGTATGGTTGCTTTTATTGGAAAGCGAGTAAGGAGTTAAATTCTTCATGCAAGAGTTAGAAAACCGTTTAAGTGAAGTTCAGCAAAGGATTGGACAAGCTTGTCGGCGAGTAGGACGAAATCCAGATGAAGTGAATGTGGTAGCGGTAACCAAGTATGTAGATCTTGATAAAACGAGGCAAGTTCTAGATGCAGGTTGTCTTCATATAGGTGAGAGCCGAGTACAGGATGCGATTCCGAAATGGCAAGAGTTACATAATCGTGGTACTTGGCATATGATTGGCCATCTTCAACGAAATAAGGCGAAAGAAGTAGTGGGTCGATTTTCCTACCTCCATTCCCTTGAAAGTATTGAACTGGCGAAAGAAATTGAGAGACGGGCGAAGTCTATTCAAGCAACGATGAAATGCTTTATTCAAGTGAATATTTCGGGTGAAGAGACGAAATTTGGAATTTCTCGGAAAGAATTAGAAGATTTTACGATAGAGATGGCGAATTTCTCTAGTATCGAAGTTGTTGGCTTAATGACGATGGCGCCCCATATCGAAAATCGTGAAGAAATCCGATCGGTTTTTCGTGAGCTAAAAGAATGCCAGCACCGATTACAAAAGAAGCAAATTCCTCATGTTCCCATGACAGAGTTGTCAATGGGTATGTCGCAAGACTTCGAAATAGCCATTGAAGAAGGAGCAACATGGATTCGTCTAGGTTCGATTCTGATGGGGGAATAAGGGAATGTTAGAAGGAGGAGAATGAATTGACCATTATGAATCGGGTCATGAATTTTTTTGGCGTCAATGAAGATGAGGAACAATTAATGGAGGAGAATGAATCCGGCGAAACTCATCCATCCCCTACTAAAGGAAAGAGTAATATCGTGTCGTTACATTCTCAGAAAAATGTCCGTCTCATGCTGATTGAGCCGCGAGTTTTTGAAGAGACTCAGGAGATTGCTGATAACTTAAAAAGCCATCGACCTGTTGTCGTGAATCTTCATCGGGTTCGCCGGGATCAGGCAACTCGCGTGATTGATTTTTTAAGTGGAACCGTCTATGCTCTAGGTGGGAGTATCCAACGAGTAGGCGCTCATATTTTTATCTGCACGCCATCTAATGTAGATGTGCAGGGAACGATTACTGAAATTCTACAAGATGATGCACTCTAAGCTGCAAGTGAGGTGACTTTTGTCACGTGTCTATCATAACAACCATTCAAATTCTAAATTATGCTTTCTACGGGTATTCGATTGCGCTTACGATCTACATTTTGATGTCTTGGCTTCCACAGGTGCGTCAATCGCCGATCGGTGCTTTTATGGCTCGTATTTGTGAACCTTATTTGGCGGTGTTCCGTCGATTCATTCCACCGATCGGAATGATTGATATATCGCCGATCGTTGCGCTGATTGCATTACAGTTTGTACAACAGGGATTATACGTAGTGATAGGTTTCATTTTTAGTTTAATTAGTTGAGGCATAAACAATGAACAATTCTAAGGTCTTTATGCATTTTCGCCCTGAAGAGCGCCCTTTCGTGGAGCGTTGCTTTGATTGGATAACACTCTCCAATGAGCGAAGTATGATTGTTACAACTCCCTTTCTGGACCCCAGAGAACAGTTTATCTACCAGACGATCTGTAATCGGGAAGCAGATTTAGTTTGCCTGCTAGACGGTGGATATCCGGTTGCTGAGCGAAAAAGGGTGATCATGGCACCTGACTACTTTTCCATAGACGAATCTTGGTCTGATGTAGCTTTTTTACGGATTGAGACATCCGATCGCGGGCCACTTGAACATCCTGATGTGCTAGGGGCGGTTTTAGGTCTTGGGATCAAGCGAGAGATGATTGGTGATATACAACCTCATAATCATGGTTGTGATTTGGTTGTCGCGCGTGAGATGAGTGATTTTCTCCCACTCCATCTGTCTTCAGTAGGCCGTAAAAAGGTCACCGTACAGACGATCGTGCGAAACCAATTTTTTTATTCCGAACCAGATCGGATCACGAAAAATATCATCGTCGCATCGCTTCGACTAGATGCGATTGTCTCAGAGGCATTTCATCTATCTCGTTCCAAATCACAGTTGATGATTAAAGGCAAGAAATGTAAAATAAATTGGCAGCTTGTCGATCAAAGTGATAAATTGGTAGAACCAGGTGATACGATCTCTGTACGAGGATCAGGGAGGATTTGTGTAGTTGGTGTCGAGAAAACGACAAAAAAAGGAAGAAGTGTCGTGCAGATTTTATCCTTTTCTTGAAAGAATCCACCTAATTTTGGTTATTGGGTGGTCAAACAGAAGGATATCTGATAATATTGTCGAATAGAAAAGGCAAGCAAATAGACTCAGGAGGTGCGGTAATGAAATTAACACCTTATGATATTCATAATAAGGAGTTCAAACGATCATTCCGTGGATATGATGTTGACGAGGTTAATGACTTTTTAGATCAGATTATTAAAGATTTTGAGTTGTTGACCCGTGAAAAATTAGAGATGGAACAACAGGTTGAAGATTTACAAGCTGAACTAGAGCGAATTATGGACGGAGAAGCGTTTAGTCAGACAAGGCCTCAACCGCAATATCAAGTAGATCCAGTTCAACCGATGATGACGCAGCAGCAACAGCAACAGCAACAACAACAAAATCAATATCCAACACCACAGAACCAAATGCAGATGCAACAACAAATGCAACAAATGCAACAGCAGATGCAGAACCAGTTGCAAGCTATGCAACCAAACACCAATGCGCTTGCTTCTATGGAGCAAAGCATTCATAAGTCCATTCGTGTGGCACAAGAAGTGGCAGAGGAAGTGCGCTTGAATGCGAAGAAAGAAGCAGAATTGATTGTTCAAGAAGCAGAGAAGAATGCCGATCGAATTATCAATGAAGCTCTACAAAAAGCTCGTGCGGTTCACAGCGAGTTGCTTGATTTGAAACAAAAATCAACGATCTACCGTGCTCGTTTCCGTACCTTAGTACAATCTCACTTGGATGTTTTGGACAACTCTTCTTGGGAGTCTTTGGAAGAATTAGAAGAGAACCTAGAGGAGACAGGTAAGCAGCTGGATGCCTATGCTGAGCAACCTGTGACGCCTTCACTCGAACAACCACAGAACCAACAAGAGTATCTAATTGAAGGACCAAACGGCTTTGGAAATGAATATGATGAGTTTCCAAATGAGTTCCCTAACGAATTAGCAAATGAATTCCAACAAATGGGTGAAAACCATATGCTTGGCGAGGTAGCTTCTACATACATGGAAGACGACCAAGAGCCAAATCTTCGCAGAACCCGCAAGATGCGTAAAAAAGCAATGTTTTAAGAAGAAATAGCCTTACGGATGTTAACAAATACCTAACATCTGTGTATAATGATGAATAACATATTCTCATAGCCGTAATGGTTTTGATCGGGACAAGTAGAGCGATAAGATTTGTTAAGCGAACTGGGGGTTGGTGTGAGCTCAGTCAAATCTTCGCTCGAAGATCACCCGTGAACTGTCGTCCGAAATTGTTAGAGAGTAGGATGGACCGTGTCATTCACGTTACGAATGGTAGAGCGGATTTGATCGTTTCGTTGTTTCGACGATCAAAGCCATTAGGGTGGTACCGCGGGAAACCTTCTCGTCCCTAGAGGATGATGAAGGTTTTTTGTGTTGTATTTTGTATATGGTGATTCTGAGATGAAGGATGTGTAGTAGATGGCTGATTATCGTAGTACGATTCATTTACCTGTGACGGATTTCCCGATGAAGGGAAATCTTCCTAACCGAGAGCCAGAGATGCAAAAATGGTGGAACGAGATCGATATTTATCGTTTGGTTCAGGAGAAGCGTAAAGGATCGCCTCAGTTCATTTTGCATGATGGACCTCCTTATGCGAACGGTGATATCCACGTGGGTCATGTATTAAATAAATCACTGAAGGATTTTGTCGTTCGTTATAAAAGTTTAAGTGGGTTTGACGCGCCTTATGTACCGGGATGGGATACACATGGTTTGCCTATTGAACACGCTGTTGTAACGAAAAAGAAAGTGGATCGCAGGTCAGTAAGTGTGGTCGATTTCCGTAATCTATGTACCGAATATGCTCTCTCTTTTGTAGAAAAACAAGCTGATCAATTTAAGCGTATGGCGATTCGTGGTGACTATGAAAATCCATATATCACCTTACAACCAGAGTATGAGTCAGCCCAGATTCGTCTATTTGGCGATATGGCTCGTAAGGGCCACATCTACCGTGGAATGCGTACAGTTTATTGGTCTCCGACTTCGGAATCTGCGCTTGCAGAGGCAGAAATCGAGTATCAAGAGAAACGTTCGGCATCCGTATATGTGAAATTTCCAGTGCAAAATGGAAATGGGATCGTGGACGAGGAAAATACGTTTGTCGTCATCTGGACTACAACTCCATGGACAATCCCTGCTAACCTAGCTATCTCTTTAAATCCTGAGTTTGAGTACAGTGCTGTTCAAGTAGGGAATGAGAAATTCATCATGGCCACTGAATTGATAGAGGCGGTTATGAAGACAACTGAAGTGGAGGAGTATGAAGTCGTTTCTACTTGGGCAGGCCGTGAGTTGAATGGAGTTACATGCCGACATCCATTTTATGACCGTCCATCTCCATTGGTATTTGGAGATCATGTCACGCTCGAAGCAGGTACGGGTTGTGTTCATACAGCTCCTGGACATGGTGAGGAAGACTTTGCCGTTGGACAGCGATATGGCTTAGAGGTGCTTTGCCCAGTCGACGGACGTGGGGTATTTACTGCACAAGCTCCAGGTTTTGAAGGTATGTTCTATGAAGATGGTAATAAAAAAGTTTCTGAGTTATTACAGGAACAGGGCTTATTGCTTAAACTGAGCTTTATCAAGCATCAGTATCCACATGACTGGAGAACCAAGAAGCCGATCATCTATCGTGCGACGGAACAATGGTTTGCTTCGATTGATGGATTTAGACAGCAGATGCTAGATGAGATCAAGGATGTAGAGTGGATGCCAACATGGGGAGAAGTTCGCTTAGGAAATATGATTGCCGACCGCGGAGACTGGTGTATCTCCCGTCAGCGTACATGGGGTGTGCCGATTCCTATTTTCTACTGTCAAGATTGTACAGAGCCTCACATCAATGATGAGACGATTGATTTTATCGCGAATCTGTTTGCAAAAGAAGGCTCTACCTCTTGGTATGCAAAGGACGTAAGCGATTTAATGCCCGCTGATCAGAAATGTAGCAAATGTGGATGTACCAGCTTCCGTAAAGAGACTGATATTATGGATGTGTGGTTTGATTCTGGAAGCAGCCACTTTGCTGTACTCGCACAGCGAGATGACCTAAGCTTCCCTGCAGACTTGTATATCGAGGGATCTGACCAGTACCGTGGTTGGTTTAACTCTTCCCTTTCTACTTCTGTCGCTACAACTGGAAATGCGCCTTATAAACAAGTTGTTTCCCATGGGTATGTGCTAGACGGTGAAGGGCGTAAGATGTCCAAGTCGATTGGGAACGTGGTGGATCCAAATAAAGTTGCCAATCAATACGGTGCTGATATCCTGCGTCTATGGGTTTCTTCTGTTGATTATCAATCGGATGTAAGAATCTCGGATCCGCTGATCAAACAAGTAGCTGAGGTATATCGGAAACTGCGTAACACATTCCGCTTTCTTTTAGGCAACTTGGCAGACTTTGATCCAGCAGAAAACCGTGTGCGCTATGATCAGCTAACAGAACTGGATCGTTATGTACTATCGAAGCTACAAGGCCTGATCGAAACCGTTACCCAGGGGTATGATACGTACGATTTCCACCAAGTATATGGTAGTATCCATACGTTTTGTACCGTGTTCTTAAGCCAATTCTATCTAGATGTATTAAAGGATATTCTTTATGTAGAAGAGACAGACTCCCTACAACGTCGTTCGGCTCAAACGGTGATGTATGAGATCTTACGGGCCTTAGATGTGATGATCAGCCCGATTATCCCTCATACAGCAGAGGAAGTGTGGAAGTATATCCCAGGTGCTAGTGAGCAGAGTGTCCAACTTGCTGATTTCCCAGTGATGGACGGTACTTTGTGTGATCAAACACTAGAGGATAAGTGGGATCGATTCCTCGATATCCGAAGTAGCGTGTTAAAAGCACTCGAACAAGCACGTGCAGAGAAGTTGATCGGAAACTCGCTCGGAGCTACAATTGAAATCGTACCAAACCTAGAGAGTGCGCAGTTGCTAGCAAACTTAGATAACCTTCACCAGCTCTTTATCGTCTCAGGAGTAGAGGTTCTTCCTGCTTCTTCTGAAGTTCCTGCCGAGCAAATGGTAGAAGTGATTGTTCATGTAGCCGAAGGAGAGAAATGTAACCGTTGCTGGACTATTTCTCCTACTGTTGGAACGCATTCATACAGTAAGCATCAAGAGCTATGTGAGCGTTGTGCAAGTATTGTGGAAAAAGAGTATCCTGATTTTGAGGTAGAAGCGGAATAGTGATTTGGTAAGGAGGCGAGTATACAGCGATGTATGCTCGCTTATAGCGCTAATACAGGGAGGTACCCACTTGAGATATTGGCTTACAGCATTGACTGTCATTTTGGTAGATCAGTGGACAAAATGGCTAGTCGCTTCTAAGATGACACTTGGAGAGTCGATTGCGGTAATCGATGGATTCTTTCATCTTACTTCCCACCGGAATCGTGGAGCGGCTTTTGGCATTTTACAAAATCAAAGATGGTTTTTTATTACGGTTACGTCTATTGTGATTTGTGCTTTAATTTATTTCCTATGGAAAAGTCGTAAGGAACATCCACTCATGAAGTGGGGATATGCGATTGTATTAGGAGGAGCGCTCGGGAACTATATCGATCGTGTTCGAATGGGTGAAGTTGTAGATTTTCTACATTTTCAGTTTGGTTCCTATGACTTTGCGATTTTCAATGTAGCAGATAGTGCGGTTTGTGTAGGAGTAGCAATCTTATTTCTTGGTATATTATTAGAACCAGGAAATCCTGTCCCAGAAAAACTAGAGTCCAATCATACGAAGGAAGCATAAAAAAATGAGTGAACAAATGGAAGTAGTTACGTTGCAAGTGGAGGAAGACCGTTCTGGAGAACGATTGGATAAATGGGTGAGTACCTATGATCCAGATTGGTCTCGTGTGCGGGTACAAGAGTGGATTAGTGAGGGTCTCATCACGGTAGATGGGAAACCGAAGAAGTCCAACTATAAAGTTCGTACAGGTGAGACGGTGGAGATTTCCGTTCCACCTGTGGAAGAGTTACAAGTAGAAGCGGAAAACATCCCACTTGATATCGTGTATGAGGATGAAGATGTCATTGTCGTGAATAAACCACGAGGTATGGTGGTGCATCCTGGAGCTGGTAATAACACAGGAACCTTGGTAAATGCGGTGTTATACCATTGCAAGGATAGCTTATCCGGAATTGGTGGAGTGGCTAGGCCAGGTGTCGTACACCGTATTGATAAAGATACTTCTGGACTATTGATGTTAGCCAAAAACGATCATGCCCATCATTCTTTGGTGGATCAATTAAAAGCGAAATCAGTAGAACGGGTTTATGCAGCGATTGTCCATGGACTCATTCCCCATGAGCATGGAACAGTGGATGCCCCAATCGGTCGTGATCCAATCCATCGCCAACGCATGGCGATCAATCACAACAATGGGAAAGATGCTGTGACCCATTTTCGAGTCAAAGAACACTTGAAAGACACCTCTCTTATTGAGTGCAGGCTGGAAACAGGGCGTACCCATCAAATTCGGGTTCACATGAAATATATTAACTTTCCACTTGTGGGTGATCCTGTATATGGTCCTTCAAAAAGCCAGATACGCTTTGAAGGTGGGCAAGCTTTGCATGCGCAAGTGCTTGGATTTGAACATCCGAGGACAGGTGAGTTTATGCGATTTGAAGTAGAGCCACCAGGTGATTTTCAGGCATTGTTACGGAAGTTACGAAATCAAATGTAGAAAAAACCTTTAAACCCTTCTGATTGTGTTTTTCAGAAGGGTTTGTTGTGTAATCTATTAAAAGAAAAATTAGTAGGAACCTTTTATTCATATTTTCATAGAATATGGAGATCGATACTATGACTTAGGGGAAGGGGAATAGTATGGGACGATTGAGAGAGTATTTTGAATCAAATAATAAACGGTTAATTCATAAATGGGATCATTATTTTGAGATATATGAACATCATTTTCAACGTTTTGTTAATCAAAAAGTGAATATTCTAGAGGTTGGTGTGTCCCATGGTGGTTCTCTACAAATGTGGAAAAATTATTTTGGACCACAAGCCACCATATATGGTATAGATATTGATCAGAGATGTAAATGTGTAGAAGAAGATCAAATAAAAGTGATTATAGGTGATCAAGGAGATAGGAATTTTTGGCGAGCAATCAAGCCTGAACTCCCTGAATTTGATATTATCATCGATGATGGTGGTCATTTGATTCACCAACAAATCATAACATTTGAGGAAATGTTCCCTGCTCTTTTAAATAACGGGGTGTATCTTGTAGAAGATCTTCACACAAACTACTGGAGTGAAATAGGTGGAGGTTTACATGCAAGTAATAGTTTTATTAGCTATTCTAAAAATATAATCGACTCCTTAAATGGCTGGCATCAAAGGCCGCAAAATATAGATGTATTTACCAATTCTATCTGGTCAATGAGCTGTTATGACTCTATTTTAGTTATTGAAAAAAAGCCTCGGAGCCAACCTTTTCATAAAATGACAGGGAATCATTCTTTCTAGAACGGCACCTCCCATTGTTAGATACAATCTAACAATGGGAGGTGCTTTTTTGAATGGGTCATGCCTTCCATTCGTGTAATTCTAACCTTCTTACTCCTTGTAATACATAAGGATCTTGTCCAGCTAATTCTTGAGCTTCCTCTAGAGAATCAGCTAGATAGATCACCATACCACCTGCACCATCAGTAAAAGGCCCTTTGGCAAAGATTTTTCCCTGCTGTTCTAAGTTTTGAAGATAATCCAAGTGCGCTGCGCGAAATTCTAGGTTTAACTCAGGCTTTTCCATATGTAAGATTGCGGCATATTTTGACATGTTATACCCCCTTTTACACAGAAATATCGAATGTTTGTTTCATAACATACCAATTGATGTATGATCTTAGTATACAGATTAAGTGTCTTCCTTTTGAGAGGCGTTTGCAAGCACATTTTAATCGAAGATCTGGTCTTCCCAAACCTTGCAAGCTCCATGGACAATTGGTTACTTAACAGCTTGCCTCCTCTTTGAATACCACCACAAAAGAATCCCAATGATGACTAGGGCTAGAATGAGCCATTGCAAAGCTTGACCAAGTTGTTGAAACCCGAGGAATGTAACTACTTCCAGTGTGATCGAAGGAATTTTGCCTATGCCCGTTGTCCAGATGAAATCAATCAATTGGACATTGGTAAATGCGCCCGCTACGTTTATAACTCCTGATGGGAAAAAGGGGGCTAATCGAACCGTTACGAGGGTAAGCTGTTGTTTGCGTCTAGGAAGGGAGTTTAACTTTTGTATCCAACTCCAGTCGCCTTTACTGCCCCCTTTCCACTGTTGGATGCCTTTTCGATATAACCAAAAGGCGAGTGAAGATCCAACTAATTCACTTAGCCATGATAATAAGAAACCCCACCAAGGACCCCAAAGAACGATGTTGATTCCGGTTACAAAGATGGAAGGGATGACACCTAGTACATTTAATAGGACCGTAAATAAAAAGCTAAGTGGGATGGCCCATAAACCAAGGGAAGAGAAAAACTCTAGTATTGTTTGTGCCAAGAAGTCACCTCAAATCGAAGCTATCAAATGATTTATTTCAGTTTACTTGTTATTTTTATGGAATACCATGGGGATTGGTTTTATCTACATCTAAAATTTGACGATAAAATGAAAATATGGTATTTTGAACTTGTTTCATTCCAATAACATATGGATCGAGCCACTAGGGGAATCAAGGCGATTGAGACGGGAGAAACCCGGACCCTTTGAACCTGATCTAGTTGATACTAGCGTAGGGAAGTGGAGTAGACTTGTACATGATAGTCGCTCCTCGTCTAGGTGCGGCTTTTTTGTTATGTGAAGGGAAGGATGAGATGTGGAGAGGAAGCATGTTCTGACCATTGCTGGAAGTGATAGTGGGGGTGGAGCAGGGATACAGGCAGATCTGAAAGTTTTTTCTGCACTGGGTACATACGGCATGAGTGTCATTACAGCCGTTACCGCCCAAAATACGCTTGGGGTTACAGCGATTCAAGAGATCGATTCACAAGTAGTACAATTACAATTAGACGCAGTATTTTCAGATATCCGAGTCGATGCTGTAAAAATTGGAATGGTTTCGAATCATGGGATTATGGATGTCATTGCACAGAGCATACAGCGATATCAGCCGCCACATGTGGTGATTGATCCAGTCATGATTGCTAAGTCTGGGGACTCCCTATTACAGGAGGACTCCATTGCTGCGTTGCAAAATGCCTTACTTCCAATGGCAACCATCATTACGCCCAATTTGCCTGAGGCGGAAGTGTTACTTGGATGCAAAATCACTTCTATTTTAGAGATGCGGCAAGCAGTTAAAGAACTCGCCGGAAAAATGAATACACAAGTGCTGCTCAAAGGTGGGCATCTGGATGGAGATGCCGTTGATATTCTTTCCACAGGTAGGGAATTTAGTAGTCCGCGTATTGATACCCCACATACGCATGGTACAGGTTGTAGCCTTTCTTCTGCGATTGCGGCTTATCTTGCTTTAGGTGAGCCGATAGAGATAGCAATCGCAAAAGCGAAAGAGTATGTATTTCAAGCGATTTGTCATGCTTTCCCGATTGGAAAGGGTCACAGTCCTATTCACCATTTTTATCAGTGGGATCAGGGAGGGAGAAAGGCATGGGATTAGTACATGATCTCCGTCTTTATCTAGTTACCGATGAACGACCCGATCTTTTGCCACGTATAGAACAGGCAATTCAAGGAGGCGTAACTTGCGTTCAGCTTCGACGAAAAAAGATAACAGACGATCAATTTATCGAAGAGGCTTTGCAAGTGAAGCAGTTATGTCGTCAGTATCAAATTCCCTTTGCCATCAATGACCGTGTGGAGATCGCTCGTGAAGTGGAAGCAGATTGGTTACATATTGGTCAAGAGGATAAGGGAATTCTATATGCAAGGGCAATCGTGGGGTCAAATACCAAGATTGGTGTATCAGTCCATAGTGTCGAAGAGGCAATCGAGGCGGAGAGATCAGGTGCCGATTATGTAGGAGTAGGTGCTTTGTTCCCCACATCGTCTAAGCCAGATACGATCCCGCTTCATCTCGATACCTTACGATCCATCCGAAAAGCGATCGAGATTCCTATTGTGGGGATCGGTGGCATTACAGAAGAAAATATAAAACGGATTCCTGCTGATGCGGTAAATGGATTTGCAATTATATCATCTATACTTTCGGCTCCTGATCCGAAGTCTGCGGCCATTCGAATGAGGAAAATGGCAGATATGGAGTAGGCTCACTATTGAGCTGTGGTCAGATACATGACCCGGGCTAGACTCCTAACAATACTTTCATCAACAAACCCTAAGAACACAGAAAGAGGAGACACTCATGAAAAAAGGATTAAAACTTACCGATATCCTAGTAACCATCGTCATTTCACTTGTATTTGGTGTCATTTATAAGCTTTGGAGTCCTGTATACTCAGCTGTAAAACCAATTGGACTACACGTAGATCAATTGTTGTATGGAATGTGGTTTCTGGCAGGACCGCTCGCTTTTCTCATCATTCGAAAGCCAGGCGTTGCTTTACTTGCCGAGACTGCGGCCTCTTCAGGTGAGCTTCTCATGGGAAGTGAATGGGGATTATCAACGTTAATATATGGCTTGATTCAAGGTTTACTTGCAGAACTCATTCTTGCTTTATTCCGTTATAAAAAGGCAAATGTGCTGGTTGTTAGTTTAGCAGCTATTGCTTCTTGTGCTGGATCGATTGTGTTTGATTATTTCCAGGGTTATATCGATGCGTTAGTATGGTGGAATCTAGGACTATTCTTCATCGCTCGTTTTGTGGGGTCGGTGCTGATTGCAGGTGTGATAGCGTATGGGCTTGCAAAAGCACTAGAAAAGACAGGGGTTACGGGCCTTGTGAGAGGAAGTACAGAGGAAGATGTGCGATCACTTGACGATTAACAAAGGTTACGGAGTTCATAAGCTTCGTCTAAAATTTCCAGGTGATGAAAGCCTCCTTTTTCGGGATTGTCATTTTCAATACGAAAAAGGAGAGAAAATTTTATTTTTAGGACCATCCGGTTGTGGGAAATCGACCCTGCTTCAAGTGTTAGCAGGGTTAATTCCACACGCGGTAGATGTTCCGATGAAAGCGGAGCAAGTGGTGGTGCCTGAATCAACGGCGATGGTATTTCAAGATCCAGATAGTCAATTTTGTATGACTCATGTGGATGAAGAAATCGCGTTTGTATTAGAGAATTTGCAGATTCCGAGAGAGGAAATGCCGGCACAAATCAAAAAATTTTTATCTGCTGTTGGCCTTCATCTGGAAGATGTGCAAACGTCTATCCATAAGCTTTCGGGTGGGATGAAGCAACGCTTGGCGATAGCCTCTGCAATGGCTCTTCAGCCAGAGGTGCTGTTTTTAGATGAACCAACTGCTTTATTGGATTCAGAAGGAACGAATCAAGTATGGGAAACGATTCGTCAGCTCCCAGAGGATCAAACGTTATTAATCGTGGAACATAAAATCGAGCAAATGCTGGATGTAGTTGATCGCATCGTCTTATTTCGTCCCGATGGAACGATTTTAGCAGATGGGAAGAAAGAGGAAGTTTTAGCAAATTACCAAGAGCAGCTACGAGAATATGGTATCTGGTATCCAGGAATCTGGGAAGATCGATTGATTGATTGTTCAGAGGTGCCTATCACCAATCAAGCCGATTCCCCATTACTCGCATTAAGAGACTTTCAAGTTCTTCACTCGGGAAATGTAAAGCTACACGTTAGCCATGCTGATTTGTACAAGGGTGAATGGATTGCAGTGATGGGTAAGAATGGGGCGGGCAAAAGCACCATGCTCCAGGGAATTCGTCAACTACTGAAAACCAAAGGAACACTACTTTATCAAGGATCACCCATCAAACGAGGTGATTTGCAGGAGATTGGCTTTGTCTTTCAAAATCCAGAATTACAATTTGTTGCGAGTACGGTAAAGGATGAAGTAGCTTATAGCGTTCGACAGGCATTAAAAAATCCTTCCGAAGAAGAGATCGATCAAGTTGTACGGGAACGCTTAGAGAGGTTTGCGCTATGGGAGCATCACCATAAACACCCTTATCAGCTATCTGTCGGACAGAAGCGAAGACTGAGCGTTTGTGCGACCATTCATGAACGTCATCAAATTTTACTACTAGATGAGCCGACTTTTGGATTAGATGCTCAAAACACGTTTTCGTTATTAGACTGGCTAGAGCAATTCAGCCAAAGCGGCACGACCATCGTGATGGTAACGCACAGTGAAGAGATCGCCGATCATTATGCGGATCGAGTTTGGTGGATTGAGGAAGGTCGTTTGCAGAAAGTAAGCTCCAATGGAGTGGATGGAAAGGAGCTTGCAGATGGAGGGAATCGCGAAAGAGACGTGGCTTCATCGAGTAAATCCTAGTATCAAGCTCCTGCTATCATTAGGAGTTTTGATTTCGCTTTTATTTATCCATAATCTAAATGTCATGCTACTGCTTACAATTGTGATTATCATTTGCTTTGCTTTTGGAACAGGCGTTTCGAGGAAGATTGCGCTCTTATTTTTTCTTCCTTTCTTCCTGCTCTTTTGCAGTTCTGTGTTGACCATGGCGTTATACGGAAAAGGAAGTACCTTCTGGTGGGAGTGGGGAATCTTTCGAGTATCTGAAGAAAGCTTCTATCGAGGGGTTCATCTTGGTTTCCGCGCGCTTACGTTTGGGTTGATCGGGCTGATCTTTGTATGTACGACTCATCCAGTTCGCTTGTTTTATTCTTTAATGCAACAGCTCCGTTTTCCACCTAAGTTTGCCTATAGTTTTATGGCTTCCATTCGTCTCTTGCCGATTATTTGGGACGAGTTTCAAACCATTCGCATGGCCCACCAAGTGCGTGGATTTTCGCCAGGAAAGGGCTGGAAAGGCTTCAAGAGCAAGCTCTCTGCCTACGCCGTTCCCCTTCTCGCCCAAAGCATCCGCCGTGCCTACCGAATCGCAGTAGCCATGGAAGCCAAACGTTTCAAGGGAAATCAGAAACGGACTTACTACTACCAGCTTTCGATTGGAAAATGGGATTTCTTATTTCTCTTATTTCTACTAGGGATCACAGGCATCGTCTGGATTGGTAGCGAATGGATTCAACTACTCCCGAATCAAGATGTTCGATTGGTGTAGGTTGAAAAAAGCACGATCCGAATGGAAAACTTCCACTCAGATCGTGCTTTTTTTGTTTCGTCATCTACGCACTTTCCTTCTCCCGAACAGGCATAGGCGCAAACTTCTCCTTAATCTCACTAGCTAACTCATCTAAATTCCCATCAATCTGATTTAACCAAGGAATCAATAAACCGATTATACCTGCTAGGATGGAAAGAGCACCTGCTGTAAAGAAAATAGACGGAGTACCGAACCATTCTGAAATCCATCCACCTGTTAAACTTCCGAGCGGAATAGAGCCTTGTCCGAGTAGAAGTCGAACAGACATCACCCGACCTAGGTGGCTATCAGGAATTAATTGAGCGAAAATAGACTGGCTATGAGTATTAAAGAAAGGCATGGTCATTCCTAGTAAGAAAAAGAGAGATAAGGCAAGATAATAGTTGGTCGTAAAAGAGATGAGGCAGGTAAAAATACCCGTGGAAATCAAACTTCCCATCATAAATTTACTTCGAGAGTGCACATTCCCAATCCATCCAGTTATGATAGCTGCACAGATAATTCCTACAAAAAACAAGGAGCTTAATAAACTAATCTGTGTGTAGTTAATATGTAAAACTTTTTGTCCGTAGGGGACGAGTAACATAAACCACATGGCCATGCCCATGGTAGTAATGGCCGCTAAAAGCATAACCACAGTTAAAGCAGGGATCTGGCGGAAGAATGAAAATCCTTCCCCGATGTCTTTTTTGATTTGTGAGAAAGAAATTGTAGAATTATTAGTTGGTTTTTCTAGAGATTCTTGTGATGGATTTTTAATGAATCTAATTAAAATACTTCCTAAAAATACACTTCCTGCAAAAATCCACATTCCGGATTCTGCACCTGACCATGCAATAAAAAAGGAAGCAACTAAGGGGCCCGATACGCGAGCGGAGGAGGAAAATGACTCTAGCAACGAATACCCCCGTACTAGCTGATCTTTTTCAACTAAATTAGGGATTAGTGCCATCCCAGTCGGTAAAAATAGGGCAGCACAAGAACCTAAGATCATAGCAGCAATAAAGAATAGCCAGATGTGAAAGGTTCCCATGAATAGAGAGATACACAGCCCACCGATCACCACGCCACGTATAATGTTTAATGTACTCATTAGCTTAATCCGATTAAAACGATCAATAAAGCCTGTCCCAAGTAACCGAATGACTGTTTCAGGAAGTACAAAGCAGAAAACGAGACTCCCCATTAGACCTGTTGAACCCGTTTTTTGGAACAGAAGAACTTCAATACAAAAAAGCCCAATTGCTTCACCTAACACTACAAGTACGTCTGCAGAAAAAAGTAACCAAAATGGTTTTTTCATGGAAAATCACTCCTGTTTTTATATTAATGGATTTTCCTTTTAATTGACAGTCTGCAAACCACTCAGTGTAATTGCCTCGGTGTTTCAAATTAAAAATAATATAATAAAATATAGAATTGGTTGTAAAGTGTTTCTATATGTGCTACTATCTGATGGGGTTTAAAGTGGATAAAATCAAATGACTGACGCTTCTTTGTATTAAAGGGAGTGGAGCGGTGGTTACTCTGCGATAGGTAATGTAGATAAGGGGATTAAATTCCCTAATGTTATAAACATTTTATAGTATTAAATCTACAGTTATCTGATAAAATTAAGGGGGAATGGTTGATGTCTCATAAAGATTTTATAAAGGAATATCCTTTATCAGAAGGTCAAAAGCTAATCTTTATTCATTATCAGGTAAACTCTGATCATTCTACATACAACGAATCGGTTGCTTGGTATATACATGCAAAATTGGATGTCGAAAACTTACGCCGTTCTTTCATTGAGTTTATGAAGAGGCATGAGGTTTTTCGATCTGTTTTTGTTTTAGATGAGGAACCTGTACAAAAGGTTTATCGTGATCCCATTGTCGATTTCGAGTGTTTGGATATGGAAGGGGCAGATGATGTGCTTCTGCGAAATTATTTTTCGTCAGAGGCTCGTAGGCGATTTGTTTTAGAAGAAGGTATAGCTTGTAGAGTTCGTGTGCTTCGTATTTCAGATGAGAAGTATATTCTGCTCTTTGTTTGTCATCATATGATTATAGATGGTTGGACCCTTTCTCTTATGCTAGATGAAGTTGGTTTATTCTATAAACATTTTTGTGAAGGATCTGAGTTACATCTAGATCCTGTAATAACCCAATATTCCGATTTTGTTACTTGGCAAAAGAATGTTGTTCTAGGTGAACAGAGAGAAGCAGCGACTCGCTTTTGGAAAATGAAACTCTCAAATGAGCTCCCTGTATTAAGCTTACCAACGAATCCAAACGCTCATTCTACGCCACCCGAACAAGGTAGTGAATTTTCATTTGCGTTACAGGAAGACACCACACAGCAGTTACGTGATTTTTGTCAAAAGGTTCATACCACCGTCAATACCGTCATGTTTTCTCTTTACTCCGTTTTGCTATATAGATTAACTGGTCAAGAACATATCGTGATCGGGACTCCACGATTCGGTCGAAAAAAGAAGGACTTTCGGATGACAGCTGGTTATTTTGTCAATATGCTACCGATTCAAGTTCGGTTTTCCACAGGAGATTCATTCCGTGATCTACTGCATCGTGTGCGTGATGAAATGGATCAGTCTCTAGAACACCAAGACTTTCCTTTTTCTAAGATGGTAGAGGAATGTGTATCAACCCAAGATAACAGTCATCATCCTATTTTTCAGACTGTCTTTGTATTACAAAAAGCGTGGAAACAAAATGGAGCGATTGCTCTGGGAAATGCTACTAATTTATTTGATGTGCATGGTCTACCGTTTGAACCTATCAAAATAGAAAAACAAAATCCAAAGTTTATCCTTTCTCTTCACGCTGAAGAAGAGGAAGAGCGCATTTGTTGCCACTTTGAATATAATCATGACGTGCTGGATGAACATACAGTAAAGAGGTTCACTACTTATTTTGACCAATTGGTTCGCTCTTTCTTGGATCATCCAGATGGTCTTATTTCGGAAGCGTGTTTTGTTCCTGAGTCAGAACAAAGGCAGCTATTGGAGGATTGGAACAGTACCCAAAGAGAGTATCCGCGAGAAAGTACGATTCACGAACTGTTCGAAAAGCAGGTAAAGTACACACCAGAGAATATAGCAGTTGTATATAAAAAACAACAGCTTACATATCGCGAATTAGATAAAAAAGCGAATCAATTGGCTCACTATTTGCAGAAGAAGGGAATTGGAGCAGAATCGCTAGTCGGTTTGTGTATGGAGCCATCTCTGGAGATGATTGTGGGTGTCTTAGGGATTTTAAAAGCAGGAGGAGCGTATGTCCCGCTAGATCCTTCGTATCCCGAAAGTAGACTTTTATATATGGCGGAGGATGCAGACGTTCAAGTCCTGGTTACAAAGGAAGAGTTACTGGGATGGGTGCCGGAAGAACTAGATATAGTCTGCTTGGATCGAGATCAAGGGATTATTTCGATCGAGAGTACGATTGCACCTGTGAGTGGAGTGACATCTGAGAATGTAGCTTATGTGATCTATACATCAGGCTCTACTGGGAAACCGAAGGGTGTGTTGGTCGAACATCGTTCTCTGGTCAATCTATCGTGTTGGCATGTTAGAGAGTATGATGTGACCGAGGTAGATCGGACGGCTAAATTCGCTAGTTTTGGTTTTGATGCTTCTGTGTGGGAGATTTTTCCTTATCTAATCTCTGGAGCAGCAATTTATATGCTTCCAGATGAAATGCGCCTTGATCTAAATCAATTAAATCAATATTTCGAGCAAAATCAAATCACGATTAGTTTTTTACCTACACAATTTTGTGAGCATTTTATGGAATGGAAGAATCAGTCTTTACGTATTCTTCTTACCGGTGGCGATAAGCTGACTAAGCATATACCGCAGGATTATAAAGTGATAAACAGCTATGGTCCAACTGAAAATACAGTCGTTACGACGGCTTACACCGTAAATGAACAGATGGCAAATATACCGATTGGGAAACCGATTGATAATGTAAGTGTTTATGTGCTTGATTCCCGTCAGCAGCTTCAACCGATTGGAGTAGCAGGAGAACTGTGCATCGCTGGGGATGGATTGGCGAGAGGGTATCTAAATAATCCAGAGCTGACAGCGAAGACGTTTATTGATCATCCGTTTGTACCAGGGGAGAGAATGTATCGGACGGGGGATCTTGTGAGATGGCTTCCGGATGGAGAAATCGAATATTTAGGTCGCACCGATAACCAAGTTAAAATTCGCGGTTATCGAATTGAATTAGGTGAAATTGCCTCTCAACTTTTATCTCATCCAGCTGTAAAAGAGGCGGTTGTAATCACTCGAAGTGACTCAAACAAGCAACCCTACCTTTGTGCGTACATAGTAGGAAATCAAAATTGGGAGGATCTCAAACTTTATTTATCGCAAAGCTTACCGGGCTATATGATTCCGTCTGCTTTTGTTGCGATGGAGAAAATTCCATTGACTGTAAATGGGAAGATTGATGTACGGTCATTGCCAGAACCAGATCAAACGAGCCAGTCCCATATCTATGTGGCACCAACCAATGAAACAGAGGCGAGACTAGCCGACATTTGGCAAGAGGTCTTGGGGGTGGTGCAGGTAGGAATGGAGGATAACTTCTTTCATTTAGGCGGACACTCACTAAAAGCAATGCGATTAGTGTCTCAGATTCAAAAAGTACTTGGAGTGGCCTTCCCATTACAAGAAGTATTCGGAACTCCTACGCTGAAAGATATGGCAAAACAGATTCAAGTGACGGCGCCATCTATGTACACTTCGATCCCAGCGGTTGAATGTAGGGGGTATTACCCAGTTTCTTCGGCCCAGAGACGGATGTATCTCGTTCAGCAAATGGACCCCGACTCCGTTAGCTATAATATGCCGATGATGATGCGTGTAAAAGGAAGTCTGGATGTAGGGCGTTTGGAAGAGGCGCTACATCAGTTGATCAAGCGACACGAATCACTCCGGACTTCGTTTGAAATGATAGGAGGAAAACCGCACCAAATAATTGCATCAGAAGTACCTTTCTCTATGATACGGATCGATTCATCAGAGTCAGAAGCGAAGCAAGTGGTAGAAGAATTCCTGCGTCCATTTGATTTAAGTCAGGCTCCGTTGCTAAGGGCTTCATGGGTTACGTTTTCGGCAGATGAAGCACTCTTTTTATTGGATATGAATCATATTATTTCAGATGGTATTTCGATGAGCATACTCTTTCACGAACTGATGGAACTGTATAAAGGAGAAGAGTTGCCTGAGCATCGGATTCAGTATAAAGATTATGCGATGTGGCAACAGGGGTTACAAGAAACCGACTGGTCATCGAAACAAGAGAAGTATTGGCTTGAGGCGTTGGCGGGGGAACTTCCTGTGCTAAATCTACCAACCGACTATTCGAGACCGCTGATCCGTGGTTTTGAAGGTTCCGTGGTGGAGATTCAGTTAAGTGAAGAAGCGACAGACAAGTTGAAGCAGTTAGCTCGCAAGCAAGATTCGACGTTGTATATGACGCTGCTAGCTATCTATACTACATTACTTCACAAGTATAGTGCGCAGGAAGACATCATTGTGGGCTCGCCGATTGCGGGAAGGCCTCATGCTGATGTGGAGAATATGGTTGGAATGTTTGTGAATACACTGGCGATTCGAAACTATCCTAGCGGTGAAAAAACATTCGCTCAGTTCATGGGAGAAGTAAAAGAAAATGCACTAAAGGCGTACAAGCATCAGGATTATCCGTTTGAAGAATTGGTTGAAAAGTTAAATGTGCCAAGGGATCTTAGCCGAAATCCGCTCTTTGATACGATGTTTTCGATGCAAGATATCGATATCCCGGAGATCGCGCTAGATGATAGTAGACTTTTCCCTTATGAGCAAGAGTACCATATAGCCAAATTTGATCTTACCTTGGATGCCGTAGAAGAAGGAGAAAGGCTCTGTTTCCGTTTGGAGTACGATGTGAATCTATTTAAACGAGAAACGATTGAGCGAATGGCGAGTCATTTGGTGGAGCTTGTGAGTCAAGTATGTCAAGATCCAGCGAGTAAAATCGGGAAGTTGCATATGCTTCCAAAGCAGGAAGAAGCGATTCTACAAAGTTTCAATGATACGAAGGTACCTTATGACAAAGAGAAAACGATTATGGAGATATTTGAAGAAAAGGTGAATCAATATCCGGATCGGGTTGCAGTCGTCTATGAAGATGAGGAGCTAACCTTTCAGGAGTTGAGCAGGCGTGCCGATCAATTAGCATACGAACTTCGTGCCCGCGGTGTGGATCGTGAAAAAATTGTGGGGCTGATGGTAGATCGTTCTTTAGAGATGATTGTAGGGGTGTTTGGGATTTTAAAAGCAGGTGGAGCCTATCTTCCGATTGACCCTAGTTATCCAGAAGACCGGATTGAGTATATGTTAGATGACTGTGATGTGGAACTATTGTTGGTTCAGCAAGGGATCAAAACGCCAACCACATATGGTGGAGAGATTTTATTCATTGATGAAGCAACGATTTATAATGGGGAGTCACGGACCCTTGAGCCGGTTAATCAAGCAAATGACCTAGCGTATATCATTTATACATCGGGTTCAACGGGTAAGCCTAAAGGAATTATGATCGAGCATCAGGCGGTACATAATCTAGTATTGAATGCTAGAGCCTACGGAATTAAAGCCGGGGAGCGAGTATTGCAGTTGGCTTCTATTAGCTTTGACTCCTCAGTAGGAGATATATTTTATACCTTATTGACGGGTGCCAGCCTCTTTATCCCAAGTAGGGAGACTATGCTTTCTGGTTTAGGATTAGTTGATTGGTTGAAGAGAAAAGAGATAACCATTATTCATTTTGTTCCAGTATCCTTCTTAAAGCAATTACCCTATGTAGAATTACCTCTCCTTCATACGATTAGTACAGGTGGTGAAGTCCTTACAAGTGATGTGGTTCAAACGTGGGGAGAAAATCGGACATTCTTAAATGCTTACGGCCCTTCTGAGACGACAGTCGATGCATCGGTTGGAGCATGTAAACCGAGAGAGATGAAACCATCGATTGGGAAGCCGATTGTGAATAAGCAGATTTATATTCTAAGTGAAGATCAAGTGCTTCAGCCAATTGGAGTGCCGGGTGAGATTTACATTGGTGGAGAAGGAATTGCACGAGGTTATTGGAAAAGACCCGATCTGACAGAAGAGAAGTTCTTGGATAATCCCTTTATTCCTGGAACGAAGATGTATCGTACTGGGGATCGTGCTAGATGGTTGAATGATGGAACGATTGAATTTATGGAACGGATCGATGATCAAGTAAAAATTCGAGGGTATCGAATCGAATTGGGTGAGATTACGAATTGTTTACTTACTCATCCTGCAGTAAAGGATGCAACGGTCATAGCGAGAAATGACAAGGATGTAGCGTACCTTTGTGGATATGTCGTGCTGGAAGAAGAGCATTTGATATATGAGCTTCGTGATTTCCTGAAGACAATGATTCCTGATTATATGGTTCCCCCTTACTTTGTCAAAATGGATCAACTGCCTACTACTGCCAACGGGAAGATTGATTACCGAGCTCTTCCTGCACCTGATTTATCGATGGATGGTAATGTGAACTATATAGCGCCTTCCAATGAAATCGAGGAGAAACTAGCTACCATCTGGCAAAAGGTACTAAGGATAGAGAGAGTAGGGGTCAAGGATAATTTCTTCGATCTAGGTGGACATTCGCTTTCGATGATCAAGGTTTTGGGTGGAGTTTATGAATACGGCTGGGATTTAAGTATCAAAGATTTCTACACGCTGAAAACCATTGAGGAAATGGCTCGCAAAGTGGCAGGGGATCTGGAGGTCCAATCAGAACACGAATCATCTTTACACGAAATAACCACTGACCGACGAGTATCTTTATCTGAAATCGAACTAAGTGGCGATAAGCGTGTGATGCGAACCATCTTATTACTAGGCACAACCGGATTTTTAGGAGCGCATATCCTTCATGAGCTGTTAGTTACGACTTCTGCTACCATTTATTGTGTGGTACGAGGTGTGGATGAACAAGAAGCAGAGAAACGATTCCAAGATAAGATTCGATTCTATTTCCCAGAAATGCTTAGAGAAGAGCAGCGAGGAATTTTGGAGCGGGTTCATATTCTGAAAGGAGATCTGACCAGGGAAAAATTTGGATTAGGCACTAAGGAATATGAAAATCTATGCAAAACAGTTGATACGGTTGTCAATTCAGCGGCCTTGGTAAAGCATTTTGGAGAGTACGAGGAGTTTAGACGAACAAATGTACAAAGTGTCGAAAATGCAGTGGCCTTCTGTCTAGAGCATGATATTTCGTTCCATCAAGTTTCGACGGTTAGTGTTTCGGGATTGAGTGTAGAAGGTAGTGAAAAGCCTCCTGTATTCACAGAAAGCGATTTTTACATTGGACAAGACTACCGAGATAATGTCTATGTGCAAAGCAAGTTTGAAGCGGAAAAAGTGATTTTTGACGCCATGGAAAAAGGGCTGAGAGCTTCTATTTACCGGGTTGGTAACTTAACAGGAAGAATGACAGATGGTGTGTTTCAAGAGAATATTAATGAAAATATGTTTTACCTCACGATGAAGTCTTTTATGGATATGAAAACGATTATTCCACAGATGGTGGGGGGTCAAACGATTGAATTTACACCTGTTGATATTTGTGCTCGAGCGATTATAAATATTGCTCGGACAAAGGAATCAGTCAATCGAGTGTTCCACATCTATAATCATCGTCGCGTACCTTGCGAAACGTTATGTAATGCGTTTCATCACCTTGGAATTGATGTTCAGATTCCGGGCGCTGAGGAAGCGGAAAACTTGATTAGGGAGATTTTGAAAAGCGAGAGAAGTGAAGCTCTTGCTGGATTAGTAGCATACGGGCAACATGCTAACACAGATCCAAACACATGGGTTCAAGTTGATTCATCTCTAACTCGCCATTACTTACAACAGATTCACTTTATGTATCCGACTTTGGATGAAGCGTATTTAGAGAAGGTAATCAAGCATATGATGCAGGTGAACTTTGTGAAAAAAACGAGCTTGAGTGTCCAATAATGGTTCTGAAGCATTCTTTCTAAAATTCGTTTGACAGGTCGCCAAAACTTCGTCATAATGAGTTAGGAAGATCAGAACCTTTAAATCCAGTCCCGAGAGGCTGGCAAGGGCACGGATATAAATGGGTGGCGTTTGTCCACTTGTGCTTCTTGTCTAGCTAGGACAAGAAGCACTTTTTTTGCCCGAAAGGAGGATAAATGTGGAAAAAGTCATCTTAGACGAGGCGGCTATCCGTCGGGCCTTGACACGAATCGCTTATGAGATCTTAGAACGAAACAAAGGCGTAGAAGATATGGTATTAGTCGGGATCAAGACGCGCGGTGTAACACTAGCTGAGCGCCTTGCGGAGAGAATTAAGCAAATCGAAGGCAAAGAGTTATCGATTGGTGAGTTAGATATTACCTTGTATCGCGATGATCTGTCTGAGAAGAGCGAGCATCCCCATGTCCGTGAGACCGTGATCCCGGATATCATCGGAAAAAGAGTGATCCTTGTGGATGATGTATTGTTCACAGGTAGAACGATTCGCGCGGCGATGGATGCACTCATCGACGTAGGACGCCCACAGTTGATCCAACTAGCGGTCTTAATTGATCGTGGGCATAGAGAATTGCCAATTCGTCCAGATTTTATTGGAAAAAACGTTCCTACTTCCCGCAATGAGATTATCTCCGTAGTCGTGAGTGAAGTGGATGGTTTGACAGATTCCGTAACACTTCGTGAAAATAGTAATGACCCTGCAAATAAATAGAACACCCTTTTAAGATAGTCCCGAGAGACTGGCAAAGGGAAAGGATTACACGGAATCGGTTCATGGACGTATATAACGGACCAAATGAACCACACTAAGTAGGCTTATTCCGTGTAGACACCCAACTCTTTGCCAAACTGGTAAAGAGTTTTTTCTATATAAAATGATCATTCGAGCAAAGGAGGGCCTTTGTCATGGTGAAACCATATCAACATCTGTTAGATACTGAATTTCTCAGTAAAGAAGAGATGCAGAGTTTACTAAGTCGAGCTCGCTTTTTTGAAGAGCATCATGAAGAGGGCACTAACATGTTTCAAAATCGCTTTGTGGCCAATCTCTTCTTCGAACCAAGCACTCGTACCCGCTTCTCCTTTGAAGTTGCAGAAAAGCGGCTTGGTCTAAATGTACTTAATTTTAGCGAGGAAGTCTCCAGTACGACAAAAGGCGAAACGATGTATGACACGGTGAAGCTACTCTCTTCGATTGGAGTAGAGACGGTTGTCATTCGCCATCGAGATGAAAAATTGATTGCTGAATTAGCGAAACAAGATACAGGTTGTACATTTATTAATGCCGGTGCTGGGTCTTGGGCGCATCCAACACAAGCTTTATTAGACTTATACACGATTCAACAACAGTTTGGCGATGAGATAAGGGGATTACGTGTCGCGATTATTGGGGATTTAAAGCATAGTCGTGTGGTCCGCTCCAATATATGGTCGCTCCAGAAATTTGGAGCAGAAGTAGTCGTAAGTGGCCCTCCTATGATGAGGGATGCAGAGATTGAGAAGCAAGCTCCTTATGTGGAGTTTGAGGAAGCGATTCGGAGTTCGGATGTAGTGATGTTGCTCAGAGTGCAATTAGAGCGCCATGAACAAAATTTGTTTGAGGGTTCAGAGGCGTATCTGCAAAGTTATGGCATGACTCAAGAGCGCTTTGCCCAGATGAAATCGCACGCTATCCTGATGCATCCGGCACCGATGAATCGCGGTGTAGAGATTGCAGATGAAGTAGTGGAACATCCGCGTTCTAAGATTTTTACTCAGATGTATAATGGAGTTTGGACACGGATGGCTGTACTAGAACGGGCTTATGTAGAAAGAGGGGGACACTAAAAATGCGACTATTATTACAAAATGGACAAATACTAAGCAAGGATAATACCTTAGTCAAAAAAGATATTTTAATTGAAGGAAGCAAAGTAGTACAAATGGCTTCCGAGATTCAGGTGGGAGATGGAATGCAAGTGATCCCACTTGCAGGTAAGCTAGTCATTCCGGGTTTGATTGATATGCATGTTCATCTTCGAGAGCCTGGATTTGAAAAGAAAGAAACAATTGAGACAGGGAGCTTAGCGGCGGCACGCGGTGGTTTTACGACGATTGCTTGCATGCCAAATACAAGGCCTGTCATCGATACACCGAAAACAGTAGAGAACATTATTCAAGAAGCAGAACGTGTAGGAAAAGCTCGCGTCTTACCGCTTGGAGCGATTACGATCCGAGAATTGGGGCAAGAGCTAACGGATTTTGAAGCACTTAAGCAAGCAGGAATCGTCGCTCTTTCGGATGATGGAGTTGGGGTGCAGAGTAGTCACATGATGAAAGAAGCGATGCGCAAAGCACATGAATTAGGATTATCGATTGTGGCGCACTGTGAAGATGATACACTTGCGAAAAATGGTTGTGTCCATGATGGAGAGTTTGCTAAAAAGCATGGATTGCAAGGAATTCCTAATGAAGCAGAAGCGATTCATGTAGGCAGAGACATCTTGTTAGCGGAAGATGTGGGGGTTCATTATCATGTTTGCCACATCAGTACAGAACAATCGGTTCGCCTTGTGCGAGAAGCAAAATCGCGTGGACAGAAGGTAACAGCGGAAGTTACTCCGCATCATTTGCTTTTGACTGATGGAGAGATCCCAGGACTCGATCCTCTTTATAAGATGAATCCACCGCTTCGATCCGCCGAAGATCGCGCCGCACTCATAGCCGGCTTGAAAGACGGTACAATCGAAATCATCGCTACGGATCATGCACCTCATACCCTGGAAGAAAAAGCGATGGGAATGGAAAAAGCACCGTTTGGCATCGTCGGACTTGAAACCGCATTTCCACTGATGTATACGCACCTCGTTCGTACGGGTGAGTTACTCTTGTCTGAGCTGGTAGAGAAGATGACGCGGAAACCAGCAGAAATCTTTGGGCTACCATACGGAGAACTAGCTGAGGGGAAACGAGCCGACATCACCGTGATCGATCTAGAGAGCGAAAAAGAGATCGATCCTGCGAACTTCTACTCAAAAGGAAAGAATACGCCATTCACAGGTTGGAAGTGTCAAGGATGGCCCGTACTTACTCTACTTAATGGAACGATTACGTATCAAGAAAACGAGAGGTAGAAGGAGGATTTCAATATGAAGCAGGCACGGTTGTTGTTAGAAGATGGCACATTGTTAGTAGGAAAATCTTTCGGTTCAGAAGGAACTTCTGTCGGAGAAGTCGTATTTAATACGAGTATGACTGGATATCAGGAGATTTTAACGGATCCATCTTATTATGGACAGATGGTTACGCTTACCTATCCACTCATTGGAAACTATGGATTTACTCGAGATGATGATGAATCCATTCGTCCGTATGCATTTGGCTTGATTGTGAGAGAGCATGCCGAATACATGAGTAATTGGCGGCAAGAAGACTCGATTGACGAGTGGTTGAAGATGCACAAGATAGTGGGGATCTCGGGGATTGATACACGCATGCTAACTCGGAAAATTCGTTTACATGGAACGATGAGAGGGATTTTGACCACAGGTACTGCTTCGGTTGAAGAATTACAGGAAGTATTACGTAATACTCCTTTGATCACAGATCAAGTGAAAAATGTAAGCACCCGTAGCGTTCATATCAGTCCCAATATAGGAAAACGAGTAGTGTTGATGGATTTTGGCAGTAAGCATAATATCCAGCGAGAGTTATCGGAACGAAATTGTGAAGTGATTTCGGTTCCATACTCTACAACAGCCGAAGAAATTCTCCGTTATCGTCCAGATGGAGTTATGTTAACCAATGGACCTGGGGACCCGAAAGATGTCCCTGAGGCGATCGAAACAGTGCGAGCTTTACTCGGAAAAGTGCCTGTTTTTGGAATCTGTCTCGGCCACCAACTCCTTTCTCTAGCTTGCGGGGCAGATACAGAGAAGTTGAAGTTTGGACATCGCGGAGGCAATCATCCGGTCAAAGAATTAGCTTCTGGGCGTACGGTGATGACCGCACAAAATCACGGCTACACGGTAACCGCTGAATCGATTGATCATACGAGATTGCGCATTAGTCATGTGGCACTAAATGATGGGACGATAGAGGGAGTAGAGCATCTCGATTTCCCGGCATTTAGTGTGCAATATCACCCGGAATCCGCTCCAGGCCCACTTGATTCTGGCTATCTGTTCGACCACTTTATGGAAATGATGGAACATGGAAAAGATGCCTACGAGAAGAAAGGGGAGAAGGTTCGTGCCTAAAGATCTTACACTAAAGAAAATCCTCGTGATTGGTTCAGGTCCGATCGTGATTGGCCAAGCAGCAGAGTTCGATTATGCAGGAACCCAAGCCTGTCAAGCGTTGAAGGAAGAGGGAGTGGAAGTCATCCTAATCAACTCCAATCCAGCAACGATTATGACCGATACCAACATGGCGGATCGAGTTTACATCGAACCCCTTACCCCTGAGTTTGTCACACAAATCATTCGCAGAGAGCGTCCAGACGGATTGCTCCCCACATTAGGCGGACAGACAGGTCTAAACTTAGCGGTAGAGCTGGCACGACAAGGCGTGCTTGAACGAGAAGGTGTGAAGCT
This sequence comes from Baia soyae, assembly GCF_004341445.1. Taxonomy (GTDB): domain Bacteria; phylum Bacillota; class Bacilli; order Thermoactinomycetales; family Thermoactinomycetaceae; genus Baia; species Baia soyae. Next base: position 27,066 of record NZ_SLXV01000002.1, on the reverse strand, counting down.
ACTGGGTACCGATTTACGAGCAATTACTTGTGCGGAGGATCGAGATGAATTTCGTACCTTGATGTACGAGATTAACGAACCGGTTCCTTCGAGTGTCATTGTGAATACGGTTGGAGAAGCAGTATCCTTCGCTACCAGCAATGGCTATCCGGTTATCGTACGACCTGCTTATACCTTAGGAGGCACTGGTGGCGGAATCGCAAATGATGAAACGGAACTTCGAGAGATTGTAGATAATGGGTTACGATATAGCCCCATTACCCAATGCCTCATTGAACAAAGCATCGCGGGAATGAAAGAGATTGAGTACGAAGTGATGCGCGATGCCAACGATAACTGCATCGTGGTTTGTAATATGGAAAACTTTGATCCAGTAGGGGTTCATACAGGGGACAGTATCGTATTTGCCCCAAGCCAAACCTTATCCGATCGGGAATATCATATGCTTCGTAGCTCTGCGCTAAAAATCATCCGCGCCCTTGATATTAAAGGGGGATGTAACGTGCAGTATGCCCTCGATCCGCATAGCTTCCAATACTATGTGATCGAAGTAAATCCGCGGGTAAGCCGCTCCAGTGCGCTTGCTTCCAAAGCAACGGGGTATCCGATCGCACGGATTGCGGCGAAAATAGCGCTTGGCTACACATTAGATGAATTAAAAAATCCTGTAACAGGTCAAACATACGCTTGCTTTGAACCTGCGCTTGATTATGTAGTTAGCAAGATCCCGCGTTGGCCGTTTGATAAATTTATCTCTGCCAATCGTCGCCTTGGAACTCAGATGAAGGCAACAGGGGAAGTAATGGCGATCGGTCGTACGCTAGAAGAATCTCTGCTTAAAGCCGTTCGTTCCTTAGAGATCGGGCTAGATCATATTGAACTCGCCGAAGCGAAGCAATTGACCCAAGAAGAATTAGAGAAGCGACTCGCCGAAGCGGATGATGAACGACTTTACTTGCTAGGCGAATGGTTCCGAAGAGGATTGCCGCTCGAAACTGCATATGAGATTACCAAGATTGATCGTTTCTTCCTCTATAAAATTGGCCGCATTATCAACTTAGAAGAAAAGATTGCAAAAGAGGAAACGTTATCGCATGAGCTAATGCTAGAAGCCAAACAAATGGGCTTTACGGATTCGACCATTGCTCGTCTTCGTCAAGAAACAGAGCGTCATGTGCGAGATATCCGGAAAGAATTACAAATCAAGCCTGTATATAAAATAGTAGATACATGTGCTGCCGAGTTTGAGGCCGCAACTCCTTACTACTACTCAACCTACGAACAAGAAGATGAAGGAAAGAAAAGTGATAAAAAGACGGTACTTGTACTCGGATCAGGTCCTATTCGCATCGGCCAAGGAGTAGAGTTTGACTATGCCACTGTCCACGCGATCTGGGCGATTCGCGAGGCAGGGATGGAAGCTGTGATTATTAACAACAACCCCGAAACGGTTTCGACCGACTTTAATACATCCGATCGGCTTTACTTTGAGCCACTGTATAGAGAAGATGTACTCCACATTATCGAGAAAGAAAATCCAGTTGGCATCATTGTACAGTTTGGTGGACAAACGGCACTTAACTTAGCTCGAGACCTACGAGAAGAAGGGATTCCGATTTTAGGTACATCCCTAGAAGAGATCGATCGAGCAGAGGATCGAAAGAAGTTCGAGAAACTTCTAAGTGAAACCGGAATCGCACAACCACCTGGAGCGGCTGTTACCTCGATTGAAGCGGCTGTAGAGACAGCGACCAAGCTAGGCTATCCCGTGCTCGTTCGCCCTTCTTATGTACTAGGGGGCCGGGCGATGGAAATCGTCTACGGCGAAGCTGAACTAAGGCAATATATGGTGCAAGCGGTGAAAGTAAACCCGGAACATCCTGTTCTCATTGACCGTTATTTACTAGGGAAAGAGCTGGAAGTGGATGCAATCTGTGATGGCGAAACGGTGCTCATCCCAGGGATTATGGAACATATCGAACGAGCAGGTGTTCACTCAGGTGACTCGATTGCCGTCTATCCACCTCAATTTATCACCGAGAGTCAGAAGCAGCAGCTAGTAGAGATCACGACGAATATTGCGAAGTCACTTCAAACAAGAGGGCTAATCAACATCCAGTTTGTTCTCTATAAAGATGAGATGTATGTGCTAGAAGTAAACCCACGTGCCTCTCGTACCGTACCGTTCTTGAGTAAAGTAACCGGAATCCCAATGGCGCAAGTAGCCACCCGTATCATGCTTGGACAAACACTAGAAGACCAGGGGTATGAGGGTGGCTTATGGCCTGAGGCTTCAGAAGTAGCAGTAAAAGTACCCGTCTTCTCTTTTGCGAAACTCCGCAGGGTAGACGTCACACTAGGTCCAGAGATGAAATCAACCGGTGAAGTGATGGGGCGAGATCGTGACTATGCCCGCGCTGTCTATAAGGGACTCATTGCCGCGGGGATTCATATGCCTCGCTTTGGAACCATTGTAGCCACCATCGGAGACAAAGAGAAGGATGAAGCGATTCCGCTCATGCACCGTTTCCATCAACTCGGTTTCCAGATTGTATCCACAGCTGGAACCGCAGATGCACTCGAAGAAGCAGGCCTTCCAGTAAGACGTGTCTGCAAATTAACAGAAGGCTCTCCTAACATCATCGATCTCATTCGCAAAGGGGAAGCTGATCTAGTCGTAAACACGTGGACCAGAGGCAAGGCTCCAGCTCGCGATGGATTCCGCATCCGCCGAGAAGCAGTCGAACATGGAATTGCTTGTCTCACATCCATGGATACCGTAGAAGCACTTCTTACCACACTGGAGTCGATTCATATGTCAGCGGAACCGATGAATCCGCCAGTGGTGACAAAAAAACAAGAAGCTGTGGTTATTGGATAGTAGAGAGTCGGGCAAGGGCACGGATATATCAGTTAGATGGAATATGTCTACTAGTGCTTCTTGTCTAGCTAAGGCAAGAAGCACATTTTGATGCTCTGAAACACCCGCACCTGCATTTCATATCATCTTATAGGAAGGGGTTTTGATCCATGGATCAAGCACGTCGCCAATTGATGATCGCTCTAGACCTACCATCTGGAGAAGAAGCAGAAACGTTTCTTTCTCATTGGCAGGGAGAGGAAAAACCGTGGATTAAAGTAGGTTATCAATTGTTTTACGCAACAGGCCCGCGCTGGATCTATGAGCGGAAACAAGAAGGATACTCTATCTTTCTTGATTTAAAGCTACATGACATTCCAAATACAGTAGCTAAAGCAGTAGAATCGATTAGCAAGCTAGGTGTAGACTTCTTAACCCTGCATGCCATGGGTGGCTCTGAGATGATGAAGCGTGCTCGTGAATCTGCTGAGCAATTTGCTTCCTCTTCCGAATGCCGGACTCGCCTCCTAGCAGTTACCCAACTGACGAGTACCCATGAAAAAATGCTACACGACGAGCTTGGAATAAATAGCTCAATGGAGCAAGCGGTTTTACGCTCAGCGAAGCTTGCTCATCAAGCAGGAACCGATGGAGTGATTTGTTCAGGTCAGGAAGCGAGAGCGATAAAAGAGGCGACAGAGCCTTCTTTCCTAGCTGTAACACCTGGGATTCGGCCTATAGGTGCTTCTGCAAATGATCAAAAAAGAGTTGTCACTCCAACTGCGGCGATTCAAGCAGGAGCCGATCATCTAGTAGTTGGACGTGCGATTACACATGCGCCAGATCCACTAGAAGCGTATCACCAAATCCTACAAGAAATCATAGAAGCCAGGGGGAAACTGAGATGAAACAAGAATGGAATTTGTCTGAAGCACTCATACGTACGGGAGTCGTAAAAGAGGGGCATTTTCTTCTCTCTTCAGGGCGACATAGTCAGCAATATATGCAATGTGCTCAGTTACTTCAGCATCCAGCAGACGCTGAGCAAGCAGGACAAGCTATTGCAAATCTGTTCCGTGATATGGAGATTGATGTAGTAGTAGGGCCGGCACTTGGCGGAGTTGTGATCGCTCATGAAGTAGCTCGCGCTTTAGGAGTTCGTTGTCTATTCGCCGAACGAAAAGAAGGCGTGATGGAGCTTCGTCGTGGATTTGAAGTAGAAAAAGGGGAACGCGTTTTAGCCGTAGAGGATGTTGTTACCACAGGTGGTTCTGTGCAAGAAGTGGTCACTCTTCTAGAGGGGATGGGGGCTGATGTAGTCGGAATTGGCTCCATTGTCGATCGAAGCCAAGGGAAAACTCCTTTCACCGTACCTTATCGTGCGCTCATGCCAATCGAAATCAAATGCTGGGAAGCAGAGAATTGTCCTCTCTGTGCAAAAGGAACACCCGTCGTTAAGCCAGGTAGTCGCACACCTATATCAAAAAAGTAATCCCCATAACATACAAAAAGTTGATCTCCCAAACGATATGAATGAGGAGATCGACTTTTTTACTTTTCCCAATTCAGATATCCTACGATCCCAAAACAGAAGAGACAAAAAACAAGTTGAAACCAGTCTTGCCACATTCCTTGAAACCCTATAGGGGTGTTCATTGCGATCGGGATAATGACAAAGCTGAGGCGGATGTAGCCTTTTTCATATTGTTTCCGGAGGAGATACTTGATCGTGGAGATAAAACAGTACAGCTTCCCTGCGAAGATAAGCGTATCGATATGATAAGAGTCAAAAAGCACACATAATACAAAAACGAGGAACCCCCAAATCCGTTGAAGCCAATCGATCACAACTGGATGAAGGATCACTTCGACAGGGGAATCAGTAGAGCGAGAGAGATGGCTATGAAGCTGTCTACCATATACAAACAGGAGAATCGTCCAGCCGATCAAGCCACCTAAAAAACTGGCTATTCCAAAGTGTTCCGTTCGACCGATATCATGCAAGCTTCCTAAGCTAAATAGGAGAAATGCAAATCGAATGAGCGATTCCGATCGTTGTTGCTGGATTTCATATTTGACGGTACTAAAGAGTAGATACAGGGTTGCCAGCAGAAACAGGAATGCTGGAGATGGAAGGACGATCGTAATAATAAGATAGATACATAATCCAATGCTTCGCTGTACCCATGTGAAAGGGCCGGTTTTATCTGTATGCATTGGCCGCTACACCCCTGTCTCTACAGATTAATGATATCAAAACTTTTTTCATTCGGAACCCGGAAATGAAATTCCATCTTCATGGAGGGACAACTCACTTTCGCACAAGGGTTGTTAATATTATTATTATAACAGATTATTATGTTTATTCTAATAAAAAAACAACTGAGCTGGACATGTAGCTCAGTTGTTTTTTAAGACCTGTGAACGGGAATTCTCCCCATTTCATTGTTCCCATACCATATGTAGTTCTATTTTTGATTATAAGTATTGATATATATCGCATTATTATCTATACTATATGTATGAATAAGGATACAATCAAGCACGCTCGAACATGCGTATACAACGTAAATTATCATATTGTATGGTCAGTTAAGTATCGCCGAGCTGTACTGGACCATGAAGTTGAAATCTATATGAAAGGACTATTTCAAGAAATCGCAGTAGAGAAGGGATTTGAGGTTGTTATGGCTGAAGTGGGTGAACAGGACCATGTTCATGTATTCGCTTCTGCTCATCCCAAGATCGCCCCATCTTACATAGTGAAAATGTTGAAAGGAATCTCTGCTAGAAAGTTATTTATGAAATTTCCTAAACTAAAAAACAAGCTATGGAGCGGTCATCTTTGGAATAGTAGTTTCTATATTGAAACCGTTGGTTCCATCTCAGAAGAGACGATTCGGAAGTATATTGAAAATCAGCAAAAGAAAGGGTGAACCATCTGTGATAAAGTCATACAAATTCAAGATAGAACCTACGAAGACTCAAATCGAACAGATTGAAGCTACCTTGAATTTGTGTAGATGGTTGTACAATACAGCATTGGAGCAACGAAAGTTTGCTTATCGGCATCGAAATATTTCGGTCAGCTATAATATGCAACAAAATGAATTGCCTCAACTCAAGAAAGAGCTTCCGGATTTCAAGCAGGTACAATCACAAGTGTTGCAAGATGTTCTACGCCGTTTAGATAAAGCATTCAAAGCGTTTTTTCGAAGGATCAAGGCGGGACAGAAGGCAGGTTACCCACGTTTTCAAGGAAAACGTCGTTATGATAGCTTCACCTATCCACAAAGCGGTTTTTCTCTTGAAAATAAATATCTGAAGCTATCTAAAATTGGGAATGTGCGCATCAAGTGTCATCGGCAAATAGAAGGAAAGATCAAAACCTGTTCGATCATTCGGAAGAATGGTCGGTACTATGCTTGCTTTTCCTGTGAAGTGGAGATAAGAGCTTATTCCACTGGTAAACAGGTTGGAGTTGATTTGGGTGTACGTCATCTAGCTATCACTTCTGAACGTGAGTTCTTTGAACATCCAAAGTATCTAAGAAAGTCGGAGCATAAATTGAAACGATTGCAACGTATTGTCTCTAGACGAAAGAAAGGATCTAACCGTAGAAGCAAGGCAGTTTCCTTACTCTCACGTATGCATGAGTACATAGCCAATCAACGGAAGGATACTGCCCATAAAATAAGCAGACATTTAGTAGATCACTATGACCTCATTGAATTTGAAGATCTGAACATCCAAGGGATGGTTCAGAACCACAATCTAGCAAAAAGTATTGTAGATGCTGGCTGGAATCAACTTGTACAGTTCACTACTTACAAAGCAGGGTATGCTGGTAAGCACGTGATTCAAGTGAATCCACACAATACATCACAAGCTTGCTCAGAATGTGGTCAGATCGTGAAAAAAACACTAAAGGATAGAACCCACCAATGTTCTTGTGGCTATGTAGAGGATCGCGATATCAATGCTGCACGAAACATTCTCAAAAGAGCTATAGCCTAAACGAATCTGAGGCACGGAACGTGCCTTCGTGGAGAATACGACGTTGGTCGATTCAATGAAACGAGAAGCTCGCCATTTCAATGGCGATGTAGTTCACTGTGTTTGTCCACCTTCTAGAAGCAGATCTTGTTCAACATCCACTGATACTTGAATCGCTATTTCAATCCCGCGTACCATTTCATCCAAGGACAATGATGCCATATGGGTACGCGTTTGGATCTGTTCGGGTAGGAAGGGGATATGAATAAACCCGCCACGAATGCTACTGTGCCTAATTTCATGCATGAGTCCGTAGAAAACGTGGTTGCAGACATAGGTGCCGGCTGTTTGCGAGACGGAGGCAGGTAATCCAGCATCACGTAAATGCTTCACAATTGCTTTAATTGGTAGACTGGACCAGTACGCTACAGGACCTTCCACGATAATCGGTTCATCAATCGGCTGATTCCCTTTATTATCAGGAATTCTCGCATCATCTACATTAATCGCGATCCGTTCGATGGATAAGTCAGGTCGCCCTCCAGCCTGTCCCACACAAAGTATGAGATCAGGCTTTACTTCTTGAATCGCTAGCCTTAATTGGTCGACTGCTTCTCCGAAAACACAAGGAAGTTCACGAGCATAGATCTTATACTTGTCCGTTTCCCTCCCATCAAGTGCTTTCGCAATCTCAAGAGAAGGATTGATTTCTTCCTCTCCAAATGGTTCAAACCCAGTTAACAATATAGCTTTCATCCTCAGACACCCTATCTGTACAGGATTAATGTGCTTTAGGTTTTGTCCGCTTTAACATCTCGCGAATGGTGTTTTCATCTGGTGTTACATATAAAGTTTGTTGATTTTCATAAATCACAAATCCGGGACGAGCACCTGCTGGCTTTTTCACATGCTTGATTGTGACATAATCGACTGGAACCTGACTCGACTCACGAGCTTTGCTGTAATAAGCCGCTAGAGTAGCAGCCTCTAAAAGCGTTTCTTCACTGATTTCTTTACTACGAATGACGACATGTGAGCCAGGGATATCTTTGGTATGAAGCCACGTATCCGAGTTGTGGGCAAGCTGATGAGTGAGATAATCATTTTGCTTATTATTTTTGCCGACTAAAATGAGCGTTCCATCTTTCGCGTACATGCTGATTGGATTCGGCTTCTCTTTCTTCTTTCGGTTCGGGCGACGTTGTGTACGTACCCAGCCTTCTTCTTCCAATTCTTCTCGAATTTGCTCTACTTCTTTTAAAGAGCTATTTTCTAGCAACACAAGCACCGATTCCAGATACTGATTCTCGTCCCCCGCGATGGCGATCTGCTCTAGATTGTACTTCTTGGACGCTTTCCGTTTGTTGTAACGTTTATAATAACGTTGTGCGTTTTCAGAAGGAGAGAGTAGAGGGTCTAACTGAATCTCGATCTGTTTTTCTTCCGGATCATAGTAGTTAGCAAGACGGACAAACGAGTCTCCGCGTTGGATTTCATGCATGTATGTTGTTAGTAGCTCTCCTTTGATACGTTCTTCTTCCACTAAATCCGATTCAGCAACTTCCTTGCGTAATATCTCGATTTTTTTCTCGTTTTTCTCCCGTTCATTCGTTAACCGCTTAATGAGATCTAACGTCTGCCCACGAACCCGATCTCGATCTGCTTTTCCATAATAGAAGGATTCTAGGCATTCACTCATTGACTCAAAAGGAAGATGCTCCCCGGCCAGATGAGTGAGTTCCGTCGCGTAGAAATAATGCTTTCCCTCTACTTCCACACGGGTTGGTTGATACTGATGGGTACGGAATTCCTCGATCAGCTGATGAAACGCATTCCATAGATTTTTTCGATCTCCAATTCCTGCCCGAAAGAGAATCTCTTTAGCAAGTAAAGGACCAAACCCCAGAAACCGATTGACTAACTGCTTATCGAGCCGTCCCGCCAGATAGTCAAATCCAGAGAGAAATGTCGTTTCATCCACTTCAAATGGATCTAACTTCTCTTGAGCAGGTGGGTACTCATAATCCCTGCCAGGTAAGACCGGACGTACTTTACTTACCGAATAAGGAACGCGGCGAAGTGCATCCATGATTCGATTTGTCTCAAGGTCGAGTAGGATCACGTTGCTGGTCCGACCTAATATTTCAATCGAAAGCCTTCGTAACACTTCATCTCCTAATTCGTTTACTCCTCGAATATCAATCTGCACAATCCGCTCCATACCCACCTGACGGACAGCTTGAATCAAGGAGCCTTCAATATGTTTGCGAAGAAGCATACAAAACATAGGCGGTTCCTTTGGATGATCCGCAGGGGATTCGGTAAATTGAAAACGAGGATAAGCAGGGTGGGCAGATATGTATAGTTTATGGTTTTGCCCTTGCGAACGAATATATAGCAAGAGTTCCGTATCACTTGGTTGGTAGACCTTGCTAATCCGTCCCCCAATCAACTTGGTTGTAAGTTCATGTGTAACCGCACGAGTTACGATTCCATCAAATGACATAAGTAGGTTCAGTCCTTTTATCTAGATCAAGACTATTGATTAGCCATTTGGTTAATCAATACGCCTAGTTTTCAGTTTATAGTGGTATTCCTTATTGTACCTGAATTCAACTACCTGTTGCAGAAAGAAAAAAGTCAATTGATAAGTTATTGTTTGCTTCTACCCAATCAAATTAGAATAGCGATATAGGAGTTGATCGATCATGATGAGTCAGGTTGCCAAAAACATTTATCGCTATCGAAAAGAAAAAGGGTTTACACAAGAAAAGCTTGCTCATTCATTAGGAATTACCCATCAGGCGATCTCCAAATGGGAGAATGAACAAGCAATGCCAGATATTACATTACTTCCTGAGATATCGAAGATACTGGAAGTAAGCATAGATAAATTATTAGGCTACGTTTCCCATGATAAACAAATTACCATATACGAAAAAGCATACGCTACGCAGGATTACTACTGGGGATTCCAGCCCCATTCAGATTGCTATAAGGTTCTCGAATATATACCACCTATTCGAAAGATGAAACTATTAGATATCGGATGTGGGGAGGGGAGAAATGCAGTCTTTTTTGCTAGAAATGGCTACGATGTAACTGCATTTGATATATCAGATGCCGGAATTGAAAAAACGAAGAGACTAGCCGATCACGTGGGAGTAGAAGTAAATGTGTTTAAAGCCGATCTACTAGACTTTCGACTAAACACCCACTTCGATATCTTCTTCTCAAGTGGAGTGCTCCATTACGTAAATCCTGAATATCGGAAAGAGCTATTTCAAAACTATAAAGACTATACCAACCCAGACGGAATGCATTTCTTCAACGTATTCGTACAAAAGCCCTTCATTCCACCTCCACCCGAAAACGAACCTAATGCACATGATTGGAAGTCGGGAGAACTATTATCGCACTATCATGATTGGTTGATAGAGGATAGTTCCGAGGACATCATTGATTGCGATTCGTCAGGTGTTCCTCATAAGCATGCTATGAATAGGGTGATGGCTAGGAAGGTGTGAATTCTTTTTTATGGTTTATCCTCTGAAAAGTCGTTCCGAAAAACCATGTTAGGGATATCTGCATATTCCACTTTTCCTTTGTATTCGCTAACGATGAGTGGCCTTACATCGATATTGAGTATCTGATTAGGAGGAGGCACGACTTCCCAATTAATCTGGATGGGCAATTGTTCTTTAGGCTTGAGTATATAGCCACCTTTCGAAAAAAGTTGCTCTTTTCCATTGAGTGTCACCTTGATATCGCTATCCGTAAATTTTATGTTGGGGTTGTTAATTAAAACACCTGTTACTTTTACTGGGTAATCATTCTCATTACTAGCATTTAGGATCAAGGGTCTGGTTTTGGAGAAAACACCTGCCCCTTTAGTTAAAGGCTGTATTCCTGAATAGATGCCGTCGTGTACATTGATCGTAAGATTCCCAATGTCCAATTCTTTTTTGTTCCCGTCTTTTGAATGGAAAACTATCTTATGAAACGTGTGCTTGCCTGTTGCTTGGGTAATTGCATAGATGAAGAAACCTTTTTGTTGCAGATCGGGTAACGGAGTATTTTTTTCCATGTTGAAACCTTCAACTTTTACGATATTGGTTGCCGGTAGAAGTTCAATGGACTTAAAGTCTTCTTTTTGTATGTTCATGTCAGCTGAATGGTTTATTGCTAGATTCATAATAAATTTGTTTTCATTCCCTACTTTCCAGAACGATTCATAACTACTTTCGTTCTTTGTAACTTGGAATATGTTTTTCTGTTGAGTATCTACTTTTGCTTCGGGGTTACATCCACCACTACTCCACAACAATAAAATGAGTAACAAATATTGCACCTTTTTCATTTCGACCACTCTCCATAATAAAAGTCCCCTCTGAGAGAGGGGCATCATTGATTTAAACTGACATTCGACATCACTTACGAGATGTTAGCCATGTAATATGAGTTGGATAATAGGCTTGAACTTGCTGGCTACCTGTTAAGTAAGACCATTTTCCTGTGATGACCATAACGGATGGAGATGCTTCAAGCTTCACACCAGTATGAGGCTTGACAGATACGGAAAATTCAGAGCTTTTTTCTACTGTATTTTGAGCAGAGTATCCCATAGATGCAGAGAATGCTTCATGGAAATTAGCGCTTACGCCTACATCAAAGGTGGTTGACCTAGTGGCTTTACTTGTAAACTTGTAGTTTACAGGTACGCTTAAAGAATTGTAATAGGATTCAATAGTAGTCGGAACCCAACATGCACGGGCTTCACGTTGGAATGTGTACTTGTCAAATAGATTGGGAGTCAAGAAACGGGATGGAGGAGAAGAGATTTCCTTTTCTGGTTTAAAATATTTAATGTCTCTCCCTTGATTTCCGTTAGGATTCTTATCATCCGGTCCACAAAAATTACCACTTGGTGGCTTTCTTGTAGGAGTGGTGTCAGTTTGTGCATGAGCTGGTACAAACGGTAGAAGCAGAGCAACCGTACACGCAAATGAAATAATCATTTTATTTGATTTTTTCAACGAGAACGCCTTCTCTCATGTATAAATTTGTCTTCTCTCCAAAGATATCCTGCAGTAGTTAGTTTGATTTGTCCCTATATGTGAATCCCTCCTTTCACTTGTAGATGCTAACTTTGTTCATCAAAGGTTTTTTTTAGCCTCTTCCACAACTCGAAGGCTTCTTTTTCTTCTTTAATTACACTGAATATGTCAACGGATCTTCCTGCAAATACTTTTACGCCTTCACTAATTCTGGCTTGTACCATATCAAATAATTTAAATTCAATTTTCTCTCCACCAGTGGTAATAATCTGGATCAGATTCATTCGTCGTTCGGGAAGGTGATGGATGGAACACTTTACACTCGGTTGAACTTCCCCATCTTTGATTTTGTATCCAGTTTCTTGCTCCAGTACTTTAATGCTTGGATTGCGATAAAACTCGTACATAAAGGATCGAATTTGTTCTTTTGAGCCTGTAACTCGAAACTCTAACATGGCTAATCCCTACCTTTACAACTTTTTGTTCAGAAAATTTTATGGATTGAATAAAAGTACTTATCCGTTGATTCCAATAAGTTTGTTTTTGCAACTTTATCTTACTATGGTACAATCAAAGAGTATAAAATTTGGAATATTTTTATTTAAATGCCGATTACATATAAAAAAATCTAGAATAACTTTCCGAGTGCTTCATTCCAGTTCATCCATACTCTTCTAACTATAAAATCCATTGGAAATCGGCAAAATGAATCAGAAAGGAGTGAAAAATTTTGGAGTTATTTTTTTATGTGACCGAAGAATTGGGACAAGCCATTGAAAAGGCAAGAAAGGAGAGGGGGTTCACACAAGAAGAGGTAGATGACTTGACAGGTTGTTCAGCATCTAATTTATACCTGATCGAAAAGGGCTATAAGAGAGTAAAGTACGAGACCATTGAAAAGATCTGTAGATTTTATGGAATAGACATTTCAAAATATCAATCTCAACAAGTATTGGAGGAAATGGTGGATTTAGATGATTTTTTTCAACTAGTTGACTTAGAGATGCGCATTCATCCCGACCAAGCGATGGAGATGTTTCGGCAGTATGAATCCAAAATAGTTCATCTACATGGACGTAATCCAGAATTAACGGTATTACGTTATTATGCGAAGGCTAAACAAGCTGAAGCTAGTGAAAAATATCAAGATTCAGTTGAATATTACCTAAGGAGGCATATTCTGCTCCAAATATGTTGCAACAGAATATAATAGCATCGTGTTACTACGGTATGAGTAGGATGTTGCATCTACAAAATGAGCTTCATAGCTCACTCAAAGCTATTGAAATTGGGCTTAAATCGTTTCAATCAGATGGAGAGCGAAGTCATCTAGCCTATATGCTAACGATTATGAAAGCCTCTGTACTGGAGAAATTGGATCGAAATGCAGAAGCACTTCAACTAGTAGAGGAAACTTGGGAAAACAGAGGGAATTATGTCTGGTTTTCTAATGGACTACTAAACCTGATTCAGATACGAGTGGAATTATTAAACAAGATGGGCTTGTATGAAAAAGCAATTCCGATAGCGAAGGAAGGACTTACCTTTGCGAAGCTTGACTCAAATATAGATCGAATTTTTGAGTTGCTTTCGTCTTTAGGAGAAGCCAATGCAGGCATAGGTAAGCTACAGGTTGCTAAGCTTTATTATCAAAAGGCAAACGAATTAGAGTCCAAAATCTCTCGTAAATCGTTAGCTATTACAACATATACCCAGCTTGGAAAGGTTTATTCACGTCAAGGGGAATGGAAGATGGCAGAGACAAATTTAAAACATGCTGTTAAAATAGGGGATGACGATGAGTACAGACTATGTAAAGCTCTGACAGCACTAGGAGACCTGTATTATCGAAGAGAGCAGTATGAAAAAGCTTATCCTGTTTTGGAGCAAGCATGGAAAATTGCACAAAAATCCACACTTGATGAGTCTGCATGTGACATCCTATTACTATTGTCTAGTGTATCCAAACACTTGAGATCAACGGAATACACAAATTACACAGATACTCTCGTCGATGTTCTAACATTAGTTCGCAAAGAAGGGGGAAAAATTATGACTAATTTTGTAAACGATCCACCGATGGAATAATTTTTCTTTTGCGAAGATATAAGCATCTAAAAAATATTAGAGGATTATGAAAAGAATGGGTTATCGATCTGTCGTGATCGAATCCATTCTTTTTTATGAGTAACTTCAATTCATCTTTTTCTTATCTCTCCCACTCAGACTTCAATATCGAATACTGATACTCATCAATCCATTGTCCTTTTGACATATAGTTTTGTAATAAATGACCTTCACGTCTCATACCTACTCGTTCTAAAACAGCAATCGATTTGCTATTTCGAACATCGGAGAAGGCGATTACCTTATGTTTTCCTAGTGAATGAAATACATATCGTAATAACGCACCAACAGCCTCAGTCGCGTATCCATTCCCTTGATACTCTGGAGAAAGAGTAAATCCAATCTCTACGATCCGAGGTTCCACTAAAGGTGTGTGGAGAGCACAATCGCCGATTAGTTGGTTTGTACCAGATAAAGCAACAGCAAACTGAAACCAACTCCCCGGTTGATTAGGATGATTTTGGATCTGTTGATTTACAAACACTTGCGCCTCATGATATTGATAATCTTCCCACGACTGAAAAGTAGCCACTTCCGGATTCGAACGATAGAGATGAAAAGGTTCTATGTCACCTGTACTAAATCTCCTTAAAATCAGACGATCCGTTCTTTCAAAGAATGAAGATGCTTCCATCTATGTACCTCGATTCTTGTGCAGTCTGCGTTTTCTTATTTTATCACGAATATTGCGGCTTCTATTAATAAAAGAAGGAGAAGCTAGCTTTTTACAACTAGCTTCTTTTGATCTTTGTAGTGCTCTATATAACGTTAAGCCTGCTGAATAACGAGTAAATGGAATAGGCTAGGGGCAATGTATCTGGCTATAGTGATGTTAGTGAGCCTGCTTAGCGCAGTCCTTCGAAGCAAGGGCGTTTTGTGGCAATGTCTGAGTGTTCTTTGCGAGTTTTGCCACTTGCCCGAAGCGGAGAAGGGCGGAGCGGACTTGTTCTTGACATCCTCGCTGGCTCACTATTTGAGCTGTAGACAGATACATGCCCCGGGCTTTCTTTTTTCAATAAGCCCATCATTTTGGTTTTACTTTAACTATGCGTCTTACTTTTCTCTAACCCTCAAAAGCCTCAACGCATTAGCTGTCACAATCAAAGTCCCACCCAAATCCGTAAACACAGCCATCCATAAAGTCAAATACCCCGGAATAATCAACAACAAAGCTAACAACTTTAAGCCAAATGCAAACGTGATATTCTGCTTAATCACCCGAAGAGCTTTACGACTTAACCGAATCGTAAACGGGATCTTCTGCAAATCATCTCCCATGAGAGCGATGTCTGCTGTCTCGAGGGCTGTATCCGTACCAGCTCCCCCCATCGCAATTCCCAGATTAGCAGTTGCAAGCGCAGGCGCATCATTAATCCCGTCTCCTACCATCGCAACCTTAGCCCCTTGATTCCGCAACGCTTGAATCTGAGCAAGCTTATCTTCTGGTAAAAGCTCCGATTGGATTTGACTGATGCCTAGTTGCTCACCAATAACCTGTGCCGTTGCTTGATTGTCGCCTGTTAACATAACCGTTTGTTTCATCCCAACACGGTGCAATTGTTGAATCACATCTGCACTGTTTGAGCGAATCTCATCTTGAACAGCAAACAATGCTAGTACTTGCTGTTCATTTGTTAGCAACATAACGGTTTGCCCTTTTGCTTGCTGCCTTTCGACTGCTTGTTGAATCGATTCTGGAAGGGAGTTTGTGGGCGATTCTGCTATATAAGAAGGTTTTCCTAAGCGATAGAGTGTTTCATCTATCTTACCCTCGACTCCTTTGCCTGTGACGGACGTGAACGCAGTTACTTGTTTTTCCGTTTGACTCCCTTGTTCCTGTGCATAGCGTGAAATCGCGGCTGCAATAGGGTGCTGGGAGTTTCTTTCTAAAGCATAAGCAATATCGAGAAGTGATTCTTTTGATTCTACTTCAGATAACATTTCAAAGTGGGTAACAGTTGGAGTTCCTTTGGTCAGAGTTCCTGTTTTATCAAAGGCGATGGTGTCAATCGATCCTGCTGTTTCTAAATGGATTCCGCCTTTGATAAGCACACCATGACGAGCCGCATTTCCAATTGCAGTGACGATGGCAACAGGAGTCGAAATCACGAGAGCACAAGGACAACCTACGACCAGTAGTGCTAAAGCCCGATAAATCCATTCGGACCACCCGCCGATAAAGAGTGGGGGGAGGACGGCGATCAGCAAGGCAAGTAGCATGATCGCCGGTGTATAGTACCGAGCAAAACGATCTACAAACGCTTGGGCAGGAGCCCGCTCTGCTTGCGCTTCTTCTACAAGGTGCACAATTTTAGAAAGCGTCGTGTCTTTTACTCGTTTGGTTACTTGGATTTCCAAATAGCCTTCTTGGTTAATCGTTCCGGCGAAGACATCGTCCCCTACATCTTTGCTAACTGGAATAGACTCACCCGTGATCGGTGCCTGATTGATGTAGGAAGAACCAAGATTTATCTTTCCATCCATCGGGATTTTTTGCCCAGGTTTTACAAGCATAAGGTCGCCCACCTGAATTTCATCGACTGAGAGAGTGATTTCCTTTCCATCCCGCCGAATGGTTGCTTGCTTAGGTGCGATTTCCATCAAAGAACGAATCGATTTTCGCGCGCGTTCCATCGAATACCGTTCCAATGATTCGCTTATGGCAAAGAGGATGACAACCGTTGCGCCTTCACTCCACTCGCCGATCGCCGCGGCTCCGAGTATCGCAATCGTCATTAAAACCTTCATATCAAATTCTAGGCGAACTAGGTTTCTCAATCCACTTAAGAAAAGACTCCAGCCACCTATTACGATGGAGCCAATATAGAGAGCAATCGTTAGGACCGCCTTTTCTCCAGAAGTAGAAGAGGAGATAGCTCCTAGAAGTAACAACACCGCAGATAAAAGGAGTTGAATATTTTCTCGATTCTTCCAAAAAGGTACCTTTTTCGTTTCCGCAATCCATTGCTGGTCTTCTCGAACTTTAATTTGATCGAAAGCACCTGCTTCTTCTAGTTCAGAAATCGTTGCTTTCCCGCAGACTGTCATTTTCGAAGCACCAAAATTGACCCGACAATCCTGTACATTTGGAAGGGATTTTACATTTTTTTCGAATTTGGCCGCACAAGAGCCACAAGTTAGATTATCTAATCGATATACAGTTTCATCCTGTTTTGTTTGAGTCATATCATGTTGAGACATTCTATCTCACCTCTTTTTGATGGACAAAAGCTAGTTGTATTAATTGGCTTACATGGTCATCGTCTAAGGAGTAGTATACGAGTTTTCCTTCTTTTCGAATCTTCGCAAGCCCCATTTTTTTAAGCAGTCGCAGATGGTGGGAAGCGGTCGCCATAGAGGATGAAATGATTTCGGCTACATCACAAACACATAATTCCCCTTCTTGATGGATGGCGTAAGCGATTTTTAGTCGCGTTGGATCGGCCAAGGCTTTAAACAGCTGTGCAGTGCCTTCAAAATCTTCCGCTTGCAAATCTTGTTGAATTCGTGCCACTTTCGGCTCATCAACACAGACTACTTCGCATTGTTCTGTTGATTCGAGAGAGGATGGTTTCATGTATACTCAATCCTTTATATTCAAGTATCTGTTTGAATGTTATTATATTCTTTCATTTTTTATCAGTCAAATATTTATTTGAATGTATGAAATCAATCATAACTCGTCCGAATGAACTGACTTGTCCCTGAATAGCATGTATAGAGCAAAATGGGACAAAGGGGGAACGATGTGTGTCGGACACAAACCAGTGGATTGATCTTGATCCAGAACGAGTCGCACAAGAGCTGAGAGTTGATTCAGAAAAGGGACTTACCCTAAATGAAGCTAAAAAAAGATTCAAACAAATAGGGCCGAACCAGATTAGTGAAAGTGAAAAAGCCTCCTTATTATCTGTCTTTGTAGATCAATTTAAAGATTTTATGGTGCTGGTCCTGCTGGCAGCCACCTTGATCTCAGGGCTACTGGGTGAGTATACAGATGCGATCGCGATTATTGCGATTGTGGCGTTAAATGCGGTTCTAGGATTTATTCAAGAGATAAAAGCGGAGAAATCGCTAGCAGCGCTTAAAAAGCTTTCTTCACCTACTGCTCGCGTAATGCGAGAAGGGAAATGGGTCCGAATTCCAGCTGAGGAATTAGTTCCAGGTGATCTTATTTTTCTCGAAAGTGGAGATCGGATTCCAGCCGATGTTCGCTTCTGTAAGGCGATCTCGCTACGTGTAGAAGAGTCAGCGTTGACAGGAGAATCGCTACCTGTTGAAAAAATATCAAGTCGCTTACCCCGTGCCGATGTGCCATTAGGTGATCGAAAAAACATGGGATATATGGGGACCCTAGTGATTCAAGGAACGGGCATGGGTCTGGTAGTGGGTACAGGTATGCAGACTGAGATGGGGAAAATAGCGCATCTGATTCAAGCAACAGAATCCACAGAAACACCCTTGCAACGACGGTTGGAACAATTAGGGAAAGTGTTAATCGTGGCTTCCATCTTTTTGACCGCTGTGGTAGTTGGAACTGGGATTTGGCACGGGCAAGAGATGTACAAAATGTTTTTGGCCGGTGTGAGCTTGGCGGTTGCCGCGATTCCAGAAGGGTTACCAGCGATTGTAACAGTCGCTCTGGCGTTGGGAGTTCAGCGCATGATTAAGCGAAGAGCAATCGTACGCAAGTTACCTTCTGTGGAGACGTTAGGTTGTGCAACGGTGATTTGCTCAGATAAAACAGGCACATTGACTCAAAATAAGATGACGGTTACCAGGCTATGGACGTTGGGAAAAGAAGTGGAAGTAGATCCCAATGTTTCGGCTCATAAAGACTTCTTTCGCATCCAAAATCAAGTGATCTCCCCTCAAAAAGACTTAGGTATTACCCGATTGTTAGAAATATCGGTACTGTGCAATAACGCTGTGTTAGAGCGTACGGGGCCAGATCAGGTGGATACTTGGCAAATAGATGGTGATCCAACTGAGGGAGCTCTTCTAGTTGCCGGTGGAAAAGCAGGCTTATATCAAGATGTTTTAACAAATTCATGGAAACGAATGAGAGAGTTCCCGTTTGATTCGAAACGAAAAAGGATGTCGGTCCTTTTAACCAGCCCATCGGGCCAATGTTTCCTCTATGCAAAAGGAGCACCCGATGTGTTACTCGAAAGCTGTACGTATGCTCTCGTTCAAGGGAAGGTTACCCATCTTTCAGACCAGCTTCGCCAGCAAATCCAAGAGCAAAATGAAAACCTAGCAAGTATGGCACTGCGTAACCTAGCATTTGCTTACCGAGAAGTGGGAAAAGGGGAACAACAAAGTTCTCAAATGGCTCTTGAGGAGAAATTGGTCTTTGTCGGACTAGCTGGAATGATTGATCCACCTCGCCCGGAAGTAAAAGATGCGATTGAAATATGCCGAAATGCGGGCATTAAAACGATTATGATTACAGGTGATCATCAAGCGACAGCGGAGGCGATTGCGTATGAATTGGGGATTAAATCAACATCCGGGTTAACAATTAGCGGGCAACAACTAAGCGAGATGAGTGATGAACAACTACAAAATAGGGTCAACGAGATTGATGTGTATGCGCGAGTCTCTCCTGAACACAAATTGCGGATTGTAAAAGCTCTGCAACAAGCTGGTCACGTAGTGGCGATGACGGGTGATGGTGTAAACGATGCCCCAGCGATAAAAGCAGCCAATATCGGCATTGCCATGGGAGTGGCTGGCACGGATGTGAGTAAGGAAGCTTCCTCGCTCATATTAGCTGATGATAACTTTGCAACGATTGTTTCTGCCATTGAAGAAGGTAGGCATATCTACGATAACATTCGTAAGTTTATTAGCTACTTGTTAGCTAGTAATGTGGGTGAGATTTTAGTGATGTTTTTTGCGATGTTAGCAGGACTTCCCTTACCGCTGTTACCGATCCAGATTTTATGGGTGAACCTGGTGACAGATGGCTTACCTGCGATGGCACTGGGTGTAGACCCTGCTGAGGAAAATACGATGGCTCGTGTTCCTCGAAACAGCCGTGAAAGTGTTTTTGCTAGGGGAGTAGGTTGGAAGATTATCACACGCGGATTACTAATCGGTTCATGCTCGCTACTCGCTTTTTGGGTAACTTTTATGCAATATCCTGAGAATCTCGTCGTCTCACAAACAGTCGCTTTTGCTACATTGGTTATGGCCCAATTAATCTATGTATTCGACTGTCGCTCAGAAGGAACGATTTTTCAGAGAAACCCATTTAATAACAAGGCATTGCTCTTGGCAGTAGCTTCGTCGGTACTCTTGTTGTTAGCGGTCATTTACTATTCACCCCTACAACCAATCTTCCATACGGTACCTATTGGACTTCGAGACTGGATTCTCGTTACCGTTACGGCTTCACTACCTGTACTCTGTGCGGGTTTGTTAGATTCGGTGGCCCTCACAGTCCGCAAGGTATTTAAGTTAAGAATGAATTAATTCCGGATAACGAACAGACATGTGAACCAATCGAGTTCATCTGTCTGTTCATTTTTTTATATCCTCTTTTCAGGATAAATATTTTTTGATATGTTGAGTGAGTTAATCTTTCTCATAAAAGGGGATTTCCTTATGCGTTTTACGAAAATGCATGGTCTTGGTAATGATTTCGTGGTCGTAGTAGATCGCGAAGGTGTGCCGGGAAATATAGCTCAACTTGCTGTCGCGGTTTGCAATCGGCATACAGGAATCGGGGCAGATGGTTTGGTATACATCTTGCCGTCTGAGGTAGCCGATTGTCAGATGCGCATTTTTAATGGAGATGGTAGCGAATCAGAGCAATGCGGAAATGCGATTCGCTGTGTTGCAAAGTATTTTTATGAGCGGATATCAAGTGGAAAAGCAGAACTTACGATCGAAACAAAAAGAGCCATCCAGCCAGTTTGGCTTACAGTTAGAGAAGGGAAAGTGACCCAAGTTCGTGTGGATATGGGTCAGCCGATTTTGGAAGCGAGCCAAGTTCCTGTGATCTCAACCCAAACCATTGCCCAAGAAGAGCAATTGGTGGTGCAAGATCGTGAATTTGTATACAGTGCTGTATCCATGGGGAATCCACATGCTGTGATTGAAGTGGAGGACTTGGCGGAGTTTTCTCTTCATCAGTACGGTCCGCTAATCGAAAGTCATCCCAACTTTCCCAACCGTACCAATGTAGAGTTTATCTCGATCCAAGATGCTAACTCTGTCAAGATGCGGGTCTGGGAGAGAGGAGTGGGAGAGACGTATGCTTGCGGTTCGGGTGCTTGTGCTACGGTGGTAGCGTCAGCTCGTAAAGGAAGGCTTGACCGTAAGGCTACTGTTCATCTAAAAGGTGGGGATCTGCTCATCGAATGGCGAGTAGAAGATGATCATGTCTATATGACAGGACCTGCCGCTTATTCCTTTGACGGGGATTGGGAATTGCTGAAACCTGTTCATCTTGCATAGATTTTGTGATGAGTGCATAGCATAAGATAACCGAATGGGCACGAAAGTCTCTCGTCTAGGATGTATACTGGATGAGGGGCTTTTTTATTTCCCAGCCCCTTTTCGCTTTCTTATAGTCGTGAAGAGGATAACACCAAGGAATAGAAGGGCTAACAAGGATAAGATGCCAACTGTAATAGGATTTGGGATTTCAACTGTCATGAAGATAGGATTTTTTTGTCCAAATTTTAAATCCCAACATAAGGTCTTCCCATCATTGCTAGCCTGATTTGCATTGCTATTATCTGGCGCGATAGGCAGAGTGATCTGAAACTGTAAAGAAGGTGGAGTTTCATTCTTTTTTCCAAAATAATGCTGATAGGTAGCATATATTTTATTAACAGGTAGACGGGTTAAATCAAGCTCAGTGTTTCGATATCGGATCTGAGTGGTAAATAAATCCGAATTCCATGTTAAGTGCTTGTTTGGTTTGGTTTTTTCACTTGGTGTAGAGTCTAGTGATTGTAAGCTAGGAAGATCGCTTTGTAGGATCGTGGTCCATGAATTCATTAATTGTGAGAAGTCAGGAAAATCTTGCTGGATGGGAGTATCTAGGATGTTTTTTACTTTTTTCTCCGCAGAGAACCCGACCGCTTCAATTGTTTTGATGGGAGTGATCAGATAGCCTTTTTGCTTATAATGATCAGACAGCCAGTTTGTTATTTTACTTAGCCTGGGATCATTGACGATTTGAAACTTATATGTACCGGATAAGTCCCAATTTATATTCATATGGATATTGGCTTGTGCACAACTCGTTAGGAGTAGACTACAACATAGTCCGATGAAGAAAATTTGGGTTTTATGAACGAAGGACATAAGAAATCTCTCCCTTTCAGGGTTTATATGTTTTGAGATGGACAATATAACACAAAGAGAAAATCATACGGGGGGCATTTATGAGTAATATTCAGTTTCAATTCCAAACAGCTAGGCCATTCTTAGGAGATCATGAAGTAGCACAACTTGCTCCAGCGATTCAATTAGCACATGAGCAATTACATAACGGAACGGGCGCAGGTTCTGATTTTTTAGGATGGGTGGAGCTACCATCTAAATATGACCGAGAAGAGTTTGCCCGAATTCAGGCCGCCGCAGAGCGAATCCAAGCGAATTCGGATGTATTAATTGTAATTGGAATTGGTGGTTCCTACCTGGGTGCGCGTGCAGTAATTGAGATGTTGTCCCACTCTTTTTACAACATGCAAACCAAAGAGAGGCGGAAAACGCCAGAAGTTTACTTTGTAGGTCATCATATAAGTTCTCACTATGTTGCAAACCTCCTTCAATTGATAGAAGGAAAAGATGTAAGTGTGAATGTGATTTCCAAATCGGGAACCACGACAGAGCCAGCTATCGCCTTCCGTATATTCCGTGATTATCTAGAAAAGCGATATGGGCTAGAAGAAGCAAGGAAACGGATTTTTGCGACTACCGATCGGGAGAGAGGCGCGCTTAAGACCCTTGCTACGGCAGAGGGCTATGAAACATTTGTGATCCCTGATGATGTGGGGGGACGTTATTCTGTTCTTACAGCAGTTGGACTTTTGCCGATTGCCGTATCAGGAATTCCGATCCGAGAATTAATGGAAGGCGCACAAGAAGCAGAGAAGCAATACGCAAATCCGGATCTAGCTTCCAATCCATGCTACCAATATGTTGCTGCCAGAAATGCCTTGTATCGCAAAGGAAAAACGACCGAAATATTGGTAAACTACGATCCGGCGCTTCAATATTTCTCTGAATGGTGGAAGCAGTTGTTTGGAGAAAGTGAAGGGAAGGACCAGAAAGGATTGTTTCCAGCATCGGTTAACTTTACTTCCGATCTTCATTCGATGGGTCAATATATCCAAGAAGGGCTCCGTACGATTTTCGAAACCGTTCTCTTTGTGAATCATTCTTCGCAAAAGATCGTGATTGAGAAAGCAGAGGACGATCTAGATGGGTTAAACTATCTAGCAGGGAAAGACCTAGACTTTGTGAATGCAAAGGCATTTGAAGGAACCTTGCTTGCTCATACAGATGGGGGTGTTCCAAACCTCGTCTTGAGAATAGATGAACTAACCCCACGAACAGTCGGGCATCTGATCTACTTCTTTGAAAAAGCTTGTGGAGTTAGCGGTTATCTACTAGGAGTGAACCCGTTTGACCAGCCAGGGGTAGAGGCTTATAAGAACAATATGTTTGCTTTGCTTGGTAAACCTGGTTATGAGGATGAACAAGAACAACTTTTGAAGCGTTTGGAAAATTGAATTCGATATTAAAAAAGAGACGGTTTCTATGCCGTCTCTTTTTTTCTAAAACGATCGAGTGGGTCTGTTTTTTTGATAAATTATCGGATTAGGATCATATAAAAACGGGTATAGAGAAAGGAGTTATGAACGAAATGAGGAGACTGCCATGCACATGGATGCAATTTGGCGTTCTTGGGATGAATCAACACTAGAGCACCTATCTTTTGATATCAAAGATACACAGATTATTGCGAACTCTGTTATCACAGCAACTAGTGGAGTTCATCCTATTTGTATCTCATATCACTTAATTTGTGATAAAGAATGGAGGACGCGAGAAGTTTCTCTTCTAGTTTCACATGAAGAACAGCCCAGGTTTCTCCACCTACTTTCAGATGGAGAGGGGAACTGGAGCTATCGTGATGGAGATCCGATAGCAGAACTAGAAGGATGTATTGATATCGACCTTTCCATCTCTCCCTTTACCAACATCCTACCCATTCGTCGACTTCACTTTCCCATTCGGCCCACTAACGCCATGCCTGTTGTTTATATTGACGTACCAAGCTTGTCTCTCGAACGAGGATGTCAACGCTATACGCATTTAAAACGGAATGGCCCGCTAGTGAAATATAGCTTTGAAAATCTATATAAAGGATTTACCAAAGAGTTTTGGATTGATGAACATGGACTCGTCATAGACTATCCTGGTTCATTTCGCCGAAAAGTAGAGGTAGAAGTAGAAGTCGCTGAATAAGCGGCTTTTTGTTTGGAGATTATACCTATTAGTATAAATTGCCTATTAAACTTACACCTAATTATCACTTGACTACATAAAAGCATTTATGTAAAATGGCGTAAAGCTAGCACATATTAATATTTCATAGAATATTAATCGTTTAAATTGTTTAAATTGTTGTGTTTTAGCTCTATAGGGAATAGGGGGATTTATCTTGAAATCATCTACGGGGCTTTTCCGTAAAAAAAGTATTCAAAGTTTTGTGCAAGATGCGCAAACAAAGTCAAAGTTACAACGTAACCTAACTGCATGGGATTTGGCTTTGCTGGGAATCGGGGCCATTATCGGTACAGGGATTTTTGTATTAACCGGTACAGGTGCCTTGCAAGCAGGTCCAGCACTTACCATTTCTTTCTTACTAGCTGGTTTGGCTTGTGCGTTTGCAGCACTTTGTTATGCTGAGTTTGCAGCACTGGTTCCAGCATCTGGATCAGTTTACACCTATAGCTATGCCACACTAGGTGAGCTGATTGCTTGGGTGATCGGTTGGGATTTAGTGTTAGA
The DNA here is from genome assembly GCF_004341445.1 of Baia soyae. Classification (GTDB taxonomy): domain Bacteria; phylum Bacillota; class Bacilli; order Thermoactinomycetales; family Thermoactinomycetaceae; genus Baia; species Baia soyae. The sequence continues at coordinate 1,983 of NZ_SLXV01000002.1, read as the reverse complement.
ATATTTGTTCGCCGTTAGTTCTGTTGCCGTAGGGTGGTCAGGCTACTTTCAAAACTTACTATCTGGATTTGGTCTTCATCTACCAAAAGCATTAACAGCAGCGTATGATGCTCAAGCAGGTACACTATTTAACTTACCTGCTGTCCTAATTGTTTTATTTATTACCTTTTTATTAGCTACTGGGATTCAAGCCTCAAAAAAATTAAACAATATTATGGTGCTTGTAAAAGTAGGGGTTGTTCTTCTCTTTATCTTGGTTGGTGTGTTCTATGTACAACCAAGTAACTGGTCACCGTATGCACCATTTGGTTTTAGTGGGATTTCACTCGCAGCAGCCACGGTATTCTTTGCCTACATTGGCTTTGATGCGGTAGCGTCTGCAGCGGAAGAAACGAAAAATCCACAACGCGACTTACCACGTGGGATTTTATGGTCACTTGGGATTTGTACTCTTCTATATGTAATTGTTTCAGCAATTATGACCGGAGCGGTTCCGTTTGCTCAGTTTAAAGACATTGCTCATCCGGCTTCCTTTGTAATGGATCAGGTAGGACAGAATTGGGTTGCAGGTTTTATCGATGTAGGAGCTATTTTGGGTCTTACAACCGTTATTCTTGTTATGTTATATGGACAAACTCGTATTTTCTACGCTATGTCTCGTGATGGACTATTACCGAAATTCTTCTCTGATGTAGATGAAAAACACTCGACTCCTTATAAAGCAACTTGGTTAGTTGGGATTATCGCCGCGCTAATTGGTGGACTATTTAAATTAGAACACTTGGCTGAAATGGTGAATATTGGTACACTTTTCGCCTTCATGCTTGTTTGTATCGGAGTTCTAATTCTTCGTAAAACGGAGCCAAACCTACCACGTAAATTTAAAACACCATTTGTGCCATTGGTTCCAATCTTAGGTATATTATTCTGTGGATACCTCATCTTACAGTTAAAAATGATTACGTGGATCGCATTTGGTATCTGGTTTGTAATTGGACTTGTTGTTTACTTCGGATACTCTCGCAGACATTCATTGATTGGCAAAGGTTCCACGAAATAGGAAAGCGAAATGATTGTAGACAAGCTATAGGAGCGAGAGTTCCTGTAGCTTGTTTTTTGCTTTCTATATGGAAAGATACGCTTGTTATTAGGTACTTATTTTTATATACTAAGTAAAGATTGTAAAGCATAGTTCTAGGTATATGACGACGACTAGAACAACGGTACTAAGGAGGAATATGAATGAATGCGAACTTTCAAGCAGTAAAAGAAGTTATGCTATCTCGTGGTAGTGTAAAACGATATGATACATACGAAATGCCAAAAGAAGAATTGGATGAGCTGTTAATCCTTGCAGCAAGTGCTCCATCCGCTTGGAACATTCAGCATTGGCGTTACCTAGCGTTTCAAAGTGAAGAAGCTAAACAACGTTTACTTCCGATCGCCTATAATCAGATTCAGGTGACCGAATCATCTGTTGTGATCGCGATCTTAGGGGATGTTGAGGCAAACCAAGGAGCTCGCCTCGTTTATGACGAGGACCTCAAGCAAGGAGAGATAACACAAGCGGTTTATGATCGGACGCTTGGACAAATTGACGGTGCTTATCAAAACAAACAATACGCTCGTGATGCAGCTTTTCTAAATGCTAGCCTCTCCGCTATGCAGTTAATGCTGGCAGCAAAAGCAAAAGGGTTTGATACTTGTGCCATGGGTGGGTTTAACAGCCAGTCATTGGTAAAAGAATTTAATATTCCAGATCGCTATGTTCCTGTAATGCTAATCACGATCGGGAAAGCAGCCCAGCCTGCCCGTCCTACTAGTCGTTTATCTTTGGATAAAGTCGTATTGGAAACTTTATAGGCACATACACAAAAGCCTGCTTCGTTGAAGTGAACCCAAAAAGTTAGACACGAAGTTTTAAGCAATCTGCAGGGTATGTGTTCGGTATTGAACCGGACTCATGCCCTTTAGTTTTATCTT
>NZ_SLXV01000001.1 GCF_004341445.1 Baia soyae | reverse complement strand
CCTCACGGTGGACACCCTTGCCTTAAGCTAATGGCTACTGCTACCTTCACCATTCGGGACTTTCACCCTATAGACTACGCCCATGCCGGGCGCACATTCAGGATTCCCCTCACCGATCGCCTCGGCAATCTCCATCAAATCTGCTGCCTGCTGTTCCCGCCAAGCCACATCATCAATCTTTTCTAGCATTAAAGAAGTTTTACGAAGTACACCGTGAATTGCCAGCATGATCGCAACCCGAATCTGATTATGTGAAGCTTGGGCCACTTCTTCGTGGAAGGCCAAATCTAGTTCAATAAACTTCTCCCATGGCACCTTACTTGAATGCGCCACGTCCTTGATTTTATTTGCAATGATCACCAATTGTTCTATTTGTTCTTTTGTGGCTCGTTGTGCGGCCCAATATGCCGTTTCCGCTTCAAAAGTTTGCCTAAACTCTACTAATTCGCTAATCGTAGCACCACGAAAACGAAGCAATGCCGCAAGTGCTTTTCCTACATGATCTGGTTTAGGCTCCGCAACAAAAATACCGCCATAAACCCCACGGCGCACCTCTACCACTCCAATCGCTTCTAATGAGCGAATGGCTTCCCGTAAAGTAGGACGGCTCACTCCAAAGAGACTACCGAGTTCTCTCTCATTTGGCAGACGGTCCCCATCTTTTAGATGCCCTTGCAAAATCGCTTCCTTAATCTGCATCGCTATATCTTCAAAACCACGCCCTGGGCGAACTTCCGAAAAAAAGGGATGCTGATCCTCTATATCTGTACCAAATTGCATCTTCTTCTCAACCCCACAAGCATCTATATTGAATTATCTAAAGGTATTACCTTTTCTCAACCTCATTGTATCAAAAGATGATTCATGGAACAATTAATTATCTTAATTTTATATATAAAAATTTATATTTCACATAACAACAAAAGCATCAGACTCATCTAGAATCTGATGCTTTTATCCATCTCAGCTTATTTCGTTAACAAGTAAATCCCGTGATCGTGATGAGCCTGTTTCACTTGGATTTCTTTCGAAGGTTGGATCAGCCTTTTAGCTGGTGCTGGTGCGCCAGAATTGTTATCTGCGATATCGAGAACTAAGTTCGTGACAATTGTTCCCACATTCTTCAGATTCGGCTTTTGGATTTTATCCAAAGTATCTTGGTCACTGTGGTAGTTTGGATCTTCCCCTACATTTAAGAAAGCTACCGGAATGCCGAGTGGTTCAAAAGAAGCATGATCGCTTCGTGTGGAAAACCCTCTGTTTGGCGTAATTTGTAACTCTTCTGCTTTCTCTACTGCCAAATCCGCCACAAAAGATTGCGCATTTGCAGAGGCGGTCATCACACCCAGCTGATCGCCAACTCCAACCATATCCATGTTGACCATAGCAGAAATATTCGCTGCTTCCTCTGGCTTTAACGATTTCGCATAAAACTCAGATCCAACTAGTCCTGCTTCTTCCGCACCAAACGCAATAAATCTCACATTCATATCAAGCTTCTTTTGAGAAGCAAGACGTGCTACTTCTAACATCGTCGCTGTTCCAGAAGCATTATCATTGGCCGCTGCTGAGTCCACTCCATCATAGTGTGCACCCACTACAAGCGTCTTTGCTTTTCTCGCATTTTTCGCTTTATACGTACCGATCACATTTTGTGAGTACGTATTAACAACCTCCGTGTCTGCTTTCATCGTGGTCGTTACCTTTTGTCCACCACTTAACATATTGACGAGAAGCGCACCATCTGTATCTGTCAAACCGATCGCAGGAATGCTTGTCTGCTGTCCAAGCGTTCCACCTAACTTACCTGTGGTGTTATTAAAGATTACGACTCCAATCGCTCCTGCTTTCGCTGCATTTTGAGTTTTATCGTAGAAAGTGAGCGTTCCGCGCTTGATCAGAGCAATCTTCCCTTTTACATCCACAGAAGCAAAATCACTCTCTGCACCCAACCCAGCATATACTAAATCTGCACTCAGCCCTTGAGCTGGTGTACTCGGAGAATAGGTTAAAGGAGCCGTCTCAAACGATTTATTTTCAGGTTGACTCACCGTTAATGCTGCCCCATGACTCTCAAAGCGGGTAAATGGAAATCTCTGCATCTTTACATCAAAGCCTAATTTTTTAAAGCGCTGTGCGATCACCTTCGCTGCTTGATGTTCTCCTGGAGTTCCCGCCATCCGAGCATCATCTTTGCTTGCCATCCAAGCAATATCACGATAAATTCGCTCCTCAGATACCCGTGGTTTAGCATGCCCCTTGTCTTGCACAGGAACACTCGAAGCAAACGCAGTAGTAAAGACCAACGGGATCGAAAGCATTAACCCCATGGCTGTATTGCGGATCGCCTTCTTCAACATAATTCCTCCCTAAATAGATAAATTTTAAATATTTTTACATTTTGTTTATTCTATCTATGTACGATAAAATCCTTCTAAATAAAGAAAAAAGGACCCTTCTTTTACGAAGGGATCCCTTTAATTTATTTGCACGACTGAAATACTTGCTAAAGCACCCTCTACCTCAATAGGACCCGATGAGCCTACAGGATCGGTGAGATTTACTTGTGCTGTAAGAGCAGCAGGCGCACCAACAACAGGAAATGCTACCTGAAGAGAACCATCAGCATTTTGACCACTACTATAAATAATGGACTGTGCAGTTGGAATGAGAGTTCCATTCAAATACAATTCAAAAAATCCAAAATCATCGTTCCCGCCAATAGAGCGCCCAGCCATCGAAGCTGAAACTAAATAACTATGTCCAGCGTCGAGAGTAATCGGGGCAGCACCCGTTGCGATCGCAATACCGGTTCCAACAGAATTAACAGTAACCCATGTAACGGGAGTATTAACATTCTGAGGATACACTGGAACAATAGCACTAATCCCATTCGCAAAAACCGTAGAGAAAGAGCCAGTAGGACCCGTATTTCCTTGCGGACCTTGTGGGCCTTGCGGACCTTGCGGGCCTTGTGGACCAAATGGTCCTTGTGGACCAAATGGTCCTTGCGGACCCGGAGGTCCTGGTGGTCCTACATTCAGGGAACCACCGACATTCTCTAAGACATTTTCTAACTTCTCGTTCAAGATCCATTCTTTCTTAGCTATCACGTTAATGGTATCCCGAACACTTTCATTGATCACTAAAAGATCCGTAAGCGTGGGATTTAGCGCTGACGAAATACCGGGAAGTGTCCCAAGTACGTACTGTAATTTCTCTCCTTCTGCATTAATAATATGACTCAAACCCAGTTCTTCTAGAGCAATCGAAGATAGAAGTAAATTAATCGCATCGTCTCGAGTCACAGTAATATTAGGGCTTACATTCGGTATATTGGGATAAGACATATTACTCACCTCCTGACGAAATCTACTCCCGTTTTCAATATATTTTAGTCCACCTTATTTAGTGCACAGATATCTTGGCAAAAAAATACCCATCTATTTGTTGAAAACCTTGTCTTTACAGGAATAACCAGCAACTGAGCGATGAATTTCCACTAGCCCAAATTACAGATTCTCTTTTAACTGCTGATCAAGAACCAATCCGGAATAAATCCCTTTCTTTTTTATCAATTCATCGTGTACCCCTTTTTCTGCAACCCTTCCTTCATTCACTACAAAGATCCAATCCGCATCCTGAATGCTCGATAATCGATGCGCTACGACAATCACCGTTCCCCCTTGAAAGAAGTCAAGCAAATATTGGCTTAAAAGTTGTTCCGTCTGTGCATCCAAAACAGAAGTAGGCTCGTCCATCAAAAGAATCTTCGGATTTTGTAACAATGCCCGAGCAATCCCAATCCGCTGTTTCTCCCCTCCAGAAATACGAACACCACGTTCCCCAATGATCGTATCCCATTTGTCTGGTAGCGACTCACCCGACGGACCCACGATGCCGATAAACTGCCCTGAATCGATCTTCATATCCATTTTGTTCAATTTCCCGCGATCTTTCTCATAAGAGAAGGATACTCGCTCCAGCACAATAGCCCCTTTCACCTCGTTTACTGGTTTTCCCGAATCTACATCCCTCTCTTCATAATCTAGGATTTCATCAATTAATTGCATTAGGCATGATTTCTTGCGTTTTAATAACCGCAAATTGAATCTTTTCTAAGTTTCCAAAGAGCTGAGGATAGTAGATCGTAAAAGCTAACAACGTTCCCATCGTAAGATTTCCTTGAAAAACGAGATACGTACCGTAGGACAATAAAATCCCAAGCCCTACATACTTCTGACTATTCACGATAAACTCTCCCGCATTCCCTAGATAAAAAACGTGATTTCTCAACTTGCGATATTTCTGCACCCGGTCTCTATGCTTCTCTATCTCCCTCTCTTCTTGGCGCATAGACTGAACTGTTTTTAAGCCCATTACGAGTTCCGTTGTATCTGCCTGCATATCCCTCTGCATAGACATGACTTGCCCAGATAGTACATTTACTTTTGCAGAAACACGCTTCGAAATAGTAAACAAAAACGGGACCATAATCAAAGAGAGCACGGCCATCTTCCTACGAAGTAGTAGTAGTCTACTTGTTGCAATGCTTGATCAATTTTATTCATGCTAACCCCTCACTTTTTTTAGAATATACAGCCTAACTGATACTTCCACAAAGCATGACAAAAGCCTCTACCCTATTGCCCTTCCAATACTTCACAAGTGTAATTTTGTTATAATATTTAAAAAAGTTAGACTAAAAGTGTATAATTATTTTCACTTGTGAAGTGGTAGCTTACCGTTTTGTTCTAAGGATAATTATAAACTAATATTGCGCTTTAAATCCTTCATGAACCCCGTCAATTATCCTTCATTGTGTGAGGTATCTTAGCCACAAAATAAAGGAGGAACATAGTGAAAAATCATTTACTACGCGCGGCAAGGCTAAAAATAGGCTGGAGTCAACACGTCCTTGATGCCTGTACTCACAATGCACATAATGCTTTTATACTTGCACAGTCTGCTGGATCGAATAAAATCATAAGTAGAGTAAAGGTATTGCATGGAACCTTAGTTCAATCTAAATGGAGAAAAGATCGGTGTGTCACTGATCTGAGTCGCATACTTATGGAGTGTGAGTAGAAATGAAAACAGTACTGCTTCTTACCAGTTTCACATTGCTATTTCTGCTAATCATTTGGTTCGTCTTCTACATAAAGGGCAAGAAATTTGCACTGCGAGATCGTCTACATAAAGCAGATGCTATTGTTGTGCTGGCAGGCACACGGGGCGACATCCGATTTCTAGATGGCAAACTTCGTACTGCTGTCAATCTATATCACCAAGGATGGGCCCCCTTTCTTGTTTGTAGCGGTAAGTTTAGTGTGAAAGTAGATACAAAAGCAGCAGATTTAATTCCGCTCGAGGAGCTTCAAAAGGCGGCTTGGGATGGACGTATTCAGGAAAAAGATATCCCCAATGCGGCTAAAACATGGGACCGGAATTTAGCGGCTAGCTATCTACGTCGTGAAGCATTGGATATGGGTCTTCCTCCTGAAGCCATTCTAGTTGAAGATGAATCTTTGCATACTCGCGAAAATGCCGAATATGTTCTTGATTTGCTAAAAAAGCATCATTTATCTCGGATTATTCTCGTCACCTCTCCATTCCATCAGCTACGTACCTATCTCACTTTCGCAAAAGTCTTTCAGTCACATGGAATCGAAATCACTAACTTCTATGCAGACACGGGGGAATGGCATCCAGCAACTTGGTTTTTATCGAAGGAATATCGTAATTTAGTAAGTAGTGAAGTATCGAGAATTAAAATCTACCGAGAAAAAGGGGATCTTTTGTAGTAAAGGGGATGAAATATGAACAAGGAACTTTACTTCCAATACCAGTGGCGATATACCAAAGATGATTTAAAGTACTGCCCTCGATGTGGGCATCTTTTTTCGTTAGAAGACCTACATATCCCGAACCAACCACAGCTTCTGTGCCATAACTGTCAATTTGTCTTCTATTTAGATCCAAAGCTCGCTGTAGTGGCAGTTGTATTAAATAGGGATCGAAGTAAAGTTCTTTTATTACAGCGAAATGAAGAACCCGGAAAGGGCCTATGGGCATTTCCGGGTGGACATGTGGAACGAGGACAAGACCTTTTTGAAACGATCAACAATGAAATCGAAGAAGAAACAGGACTTACTGTTGAAGTGAAAGAGATTATCGACACATTTTCCTTCCCAGCAGAGGGGCTAATCCAGTTGGCTTATGAAGCGATCTCAACTCATGAAGAAGTTGTGGTCAACATAGAAAGCCAAAAGGGCTATTTCTTCCCCTTCCATGAAATTCCTTGGGATCACTTGGCCTTCCCTACAACAAAACAGCTGTTATGCTTATATACAAATGAAGGTTCTACCCTTAGAGAATAGCACCTTTTCTATGTCGTTCTTACTAATAAAATCTAAAAATACGTATTTTAGACAATAATCAATAAACAGAACAAGTAAAAAAAGAGTGGCTTACTCACTACCCTCTTTTTGCTTAAATAGTAATATGAAAATACTTGTGCTTTCCAACACGAATCGAAGCAAAAAAGCAATTAGGGAGTTATCTAGTTGCTTTAGAAACAAAGCATCTTGATGATGGATTAAAAGAACGAGAGCATTTTGAACGAAAGTACTCCAAACGTGAAATCACTGCAAATGATTGCATTCAACTCCCTACCACGCGGTGAAGTCGCCAATAATGAAATCAATGTGATGGCCAGCTCTTGCAAATTGATTGAGCAAAAGAAGGGGCACAATATGTCCTAAATGGATTTCGGCACCTGTTGGGTCAATCCCTAACTTTACCCGCAATTGTCTACCCTCTGAAAGTAACTCTAACAAACGATCCTGAGTTAAAATTTCTTGGCATTTCGTACGAACAAAAGATAAGAGCTCCTTAGGAGAGATCCCAACCCATGATTCTTGACTTCTTTTAAAGAAATGTTGATCATATCTCTTTTCCATCAAACATTCACCTCCAAGATGACTAGTTACATTTGTCCTGATATCAGTTTACTTGTTATGAAAGTGGAAAATCAACTTATCAAAGGAGAATTTTTTTGAATAGTATTAAAATTCTGACGGAGAAAGGGTTTATTTTAAAAGTAATCGGTGATTTTAGAGAACCTTTATATCCGGCTCTTGTTGTCTGGGCTCGTAATCAACCAAAGAAGCTTTTCCGTTGCCATGTGGCACTATCAAAAAACCGTTATCAGCACTTGTTTTTCAGAAGTTCACCCAAGAGCAGGACATTAAAGATTATATAGAGGGACTAGAAGTCACTTGAGAAATTGTAAGTAGTAGGCAAAACTGGCGGAGTGTGAGTAGAAATGAAAACAGTATTACTCCTTACCAGTTTCGTATTACTCTTACTACTAATCATTTGGTTAGCCTTCTATATAAATTTGGCTGACTCCTTAAAAGGTATTATTTACCATTTGATATTTTTAGGTACCTCATCTGGTTTAAGCTTTGTCCATTCCGCAGTATAAGAACCTTTAGCCAATACTTTTAGATAAGTCCCTTGTGACAATTCAGTACTTGTGGTAAAAACAACCTCTTTCTTTTCTCCCTTTTCGTTATAGCCAGTCAGTTCATACTTAAACCTATGATCCTCTAGTTTTGGTTTCTTATCATTAATTTGGACATATACATCCTCTTGTTTCAACAGCGGATTGAATTGATCGGGTGTAAGAAAATAGCAAAGCAAAGCGAGAGTAGCCCAAGCTAGTATTTTTATCATACCTTTTTTCATATTTTATCTTCCTTTCCTGATATCTAATGTATTACTAGGTCATCATATCAAGGGGTAAATTTCACCTACCATAGATTTATCTTAATGAAAGCTTACTCTTTTGTAATATTGACATAGAGAAGGTGCTACTCGTAAATCGTAGCACCTTCTCTATGTCATCATCTCTATTAAAATATCTGAGGAAATTGCTTCTCTATAGCAGCTGTCATTTGATCGGCCATCATTAACGCTTCCTGTTCAATTCTGTCGTACAATTGGATACTCGTTTGATAATCTTTTCTAAGAATCGCTTCAACTTCGGCTTTAATTAAAGCAAGATGACTGTGAAGCATTCTCTTAAACTCATTTTTTGATAAGGGTGGGAGTATCTTCTTTAAAAAGGTAGCAATTTCGTCTGCATTGGCATACCACTTTCGTTCTGCTATGGCTACATCTAATTTATCCCCTGCTTTTGCTGCCTTAACGAGGTCTGCGGCAAGGACAAGATGTTCTCTGATCAATTCGCTAAATCTCCGAGCCACTTTTTCACCGTATAGGGATTCTAGCATATCTCCCATATCGTGGGCATTTCTCAGAAGTCGTGTGGTAACAAATTTCGTATCGGGTAAATCAAACAGAAGACTAATGATCGTCATTCGGGTCCAAGCAACATGTTGCTCCCACAAGGAACGCATTTTGTTGCTCAGATCCATTCGATGCTGATGATCCTTTACAGGAACATGTCTATGCCCATATACATCTTTACCTGCATAGTAAGAATCGTAAGGATAATGATTGGGTTGCCAATATTGGTACATAACATAACCGCCCTTCCGCTTAGTTATATATCACAATATGACAAACACCCGTCTATCGTTCGGGCGCGCGCCCTTGGTAAGAGAACTTATGAAATCAGAGACTGGGTTTCAAGAAATTCATGCTCATAAATCACATGAACCCTTTCTAACACATTCCTCGCTTGATCACTAAATTTTAATCCCGTAACCCGATCTTTCTGTAGAAATACGCCCGTCTTATTACGATATTTCCCGAGAGCTCCTTCATATAACTGACTTGCACCGTGAGTAGGCGGTGCGTAAAAAAACTTCATCAACGGTTCGAGCCATATGGGTAGTCCAGATTTTCTCCCTTTTCGTAGTGTATTGTTGCCGCCTGGGTCGACACTGCGAATGTGGATGCCGTTCTTGGCAAGTTGCGGAGCGATGGCCTCCGTCCATAATGAAAGTGCCAACTTAGATGTAGCGTAAGGGCCTAGTAGCTTTCGGAATGTTTTAGGGCGTTCGAGTGTTTCAAGCGTAAACTCTTTCACAAACTGTATGGCTGAAGATGAAGTATTGATCACTGTTTTGAAGTGACCATTTTGTAAGAGTTCCTTTAATTCCATCAAGATGATGTATGGAACGACTGTCATTAGTTCAAAATGGCTTTCGCGTCCTTGTTTCGAATAGCTTAGTTCATGGAAGCTCCTGCCTGCGTTATTGAACAAAATATCGATTCGTTGTTCCTTCTCTTTCATCTCCCCTAGGGTCCTTCTTAAGCTGGTATAATCGGCGAGATCCTTTGTTTTATAAATGCGAAGAGATCCATTCTTGATCGCTCTTTGAATTTCCATATCTTCGGTCGAAAAATCAGAACGATTTAAAGCCACTACCTGCCAGTTCTCCGACAGTAACTTTCGAGCTAACTCCAACCCAATCCCGGCGTTTGCGCCTGTAATAAGTGCGATATTTTCCCGTTGACTTGTTTTCATTTGTCGTCCCCTCCTATTAATAGTTGGGATATTCCCCTTGACCAAACACATCGTATAACTTGGAGTCAACTCCATGTCAAGATACCAAAACACACATTTTTTAGGAGTAAAAAGCTTGACTTGGAGTTAGATCCAAGTTATATAATGCACAAAATAGCGCTCTGGGAGGGAACGGAATGAAGACGACAGAGTCCACTTTTACGATAAAGCAAATCGCCGATCAAACGGGAGTGTCCACGGATACGATCCGCTATTACGAAAAGATTTCATTATTGCCCCGTGCAGATCGGAAGGATAACAGACATCGCATCTATCGACAGAAGGATATCGATATGATCTGGCTGATTACTTGCTTGAAAAAAACAGGGATGTCACTGGAAGAAATGAGGCCTTTTTTGGCGGTCCCTACCGATTCTGATCCTGCACAATATCCCGAGTTAGTGGCGAAATTAAAGAATCATCGGGAAAATATCGTCAGCCAACTCGCCTCGCTACAGCAGATCATTGATTTTATTGACATGAAATTAGAAGAGGGAAGATACCGCCGAAATGACTTGGATAATCTTTAAATGATACGAAGACAAATTCTTTATCCGAAATTGTTATGATCTTTATCAAATCTTTATCTCCTTATCTTATTATTTAACATAGCTTTATATATTCGTCGTAAAGATTTAAAGGAGCTTTCATATGCTAATTCATTTTAAGTGGTTCTATCTTATTCCCATTCTCTTGACACATTTCATAATACGTAGCTTTCCTAGCAAGCGAGTTCCAATTAAAAGATTCATGATTGAAATGGTCTTTCTCTTTTACTTAACTCTCTTAGTTTGCGTGACTCTGTTTCCCATTCCAGTATTCATGCCAAACGAAGCAATAAGCTTTGTTCATGGATTTAATTTTATTCCTTTTTCTACGATCGAAACCTATATGGGTCGGGATAGCTTCTGGAAGCAAATCGGGGGGAATATAGCTCTATTAGCCCCATTTGGTTTCTTGATTCCTCTTATATGGATTAAAATAAATCGGTTCATAAAAATAGCTGGACTAGCTTTATGCTTAAGTGTACTAATCGAACTATTGCAGATGTTAAGTAATGAACTATCCGGATGGAGACTTCGTGTCATCGATATAGACGATGTGATCTTAAATGTTACAGGAGCTTGTATCGGATATGGTTTGTTGCAATTGATCTTATGGGGTGGAGCAAAGGGGATCCGCGAATAAAAGGTTATAGGGCTGAAAATAGCTTATAACCTTTTTCGATCAAAAAAATTTAATTAAGTTCATAAATTCCATAATTTAAAAGAAGGATATTCCACCTCAAATGTAGCAATTAATTTACTAGGAGGTAATTAGAATGAAGCGTATGATTCAATTTCTATCTATGTTCGTTTTAGTAGGTTCCTTGATTTTTGGTGGAATATCAAGTCCGGCACAAGTAGCAAATGCAAGTTCAACCGATAAGGTGAGCACGGGAACGTTAGAAATTACGGTGCTCGGCAAAGACTGGAGATACTCACCTAGCGCTCCTGACGGCTTTGAGTATTTTCTAAGCGAATTGTCAAATGTGGAATTCACGGTTTATCAGAATGGGAAGGAATATACCAAGCAAAGAACGGGGCGAGATGGGAAATTGAGTCTTCCACTCCCTGCTGGTTCTTACACGTTTACACAAACAACTGCATATCCCAATTATCCGAAATACCCCCCATATCCACAATTCCCGTTTGCAACATTTTTTCCTGACAAGAGCGAGTTCTCCATAAGGATTAATGAGGGAAGAGTAGCTAGCTATACCGTATATAACGAGCCTATATCATCGGAGATATATGGAATTAATCCGTGGTAAAAGCCAAAACAAACTCCTCTAGAGAACGAATCGCTTCTCTAGAGGAGTTTGTTTTTAGGAGCAAGTCCTCTTTACACTGCCCGTGCGGCGCTCTCCCAGCTGAGCTAATGCCCCACAACTATCGATCCGACACAATCAACACATCCACATACTGTAGTTGCTGCATAATGACGTTAATGATGGAGCCTTTCCAGATCTCTTCCCATCTGGTACGTGCGGACATCCCCATGATAATCTGGGTAATCTTATGTTGGCGGCAAACCTCTACCATTTGCTGAGCTACTTTTCTGGATTTTGCCTTTTGGACAATAAAGGAAGCACCGAACTGCTCGGCGAGTTGCTTCCATTCTTGAATCGTTTTTGGATTGGATTTATGAGAGCGGATATGAAGAATATAAAGTTCTGCATTTAAACGATTGGCAATGCGAGCCCCCCGGCGAATCAGCTTTTCAGCATTTGGGCCATATTGTATACAAACTAAAATTTTCTCATGTATACCGGATGGCTCCTCAATTCCTGATTCCATTCTCTCTTTTTCTAATCGCAAATCAATGTCATCCGCTATCTCCCGTAAAGATAACTCTCTCAACGCAACCAAATTCCCTCGGCGAAAGAAGTTGTTAAGAGATTGCTGGATTTTATCCTTACTATATACGTTCCCTTCTTGAATCCGGTCTCGCAAGGTTTCCGGACTCACATCCACAATTTCCACTTCATCTGCTTCGCGCAACATAGAGTCAGGGACTCGTTCGTTCACTTGAATCCCTGTAATTTGCTGTACAATATCTCGGACACTTTCTAAATGCTGGATATTCATGGCGGTCCAGACGTGGATGCCTGCTTCTAGTATTTCGTGTATATCCTCATACCGCTTCTTATTTTTTGATCCAGGCACGTTGGTATGGGCTAGTTCATCAACAATAACCACATCTGGATTACGCTTGATGATCGCTTCCACATCTAACTCTTGAAGCTCTTTTCCTTTGTAATGAATCGTTTGTTTCGCGATGATATCCAGATCTTTGATTTCAGCGGCAGTGGTCGCACGTCCATGGGTTTCAATTAACCCAACTACGATGTCTACGCCTTTGGCCTTGTGGTCATGTGCGTCTCGTAGCATGTGAAACGTCTTTCCAACACCAGGAGCCGCCCCAATATAAATCTTGAGACGGCCCTTCTTCATTTTCTCGATCTTCTGTAAGATTTCTTCTGGGCTTAAACGCTTATATTCTTTATCATTCTGCATCCAATCACGCCTTGGTTTGGATCAATTTATGAAGATCCAGATTTAACTTGAATACATTAACCCGTGATTCTCCAAACACGCCAAGAACTCGGCCTTCCACATGCTTCTTCACTAAATCCTCTAGCTGTTGATTGGATAAACCCGTTGTTTTAGCCACAGTCGGGATCTGAAAACGGGCGGACTCTGGGCTAATATGTGGATCTAATCCCGATCCAGAGTTCGTAATTAAATCTAGTGGAACATCGCCTACTGACTTTCCTGGATTTTGTGCTAACCACTTATCTGCTTCTTCTTTCGTTCTTTTGATCATTTCCTCGTTAGAAGGGGCATAGTTCGGGGTGCCTGATGCAGCCCCGTCATATTTGATCGAAGAAATACGTCCATGGAAATACTGTGGACTCTCGAACGATTGCCCGATTAACTCAGAACCTACTGCTTGTTTTTGATCATTATAAACCATACTCCCATTAGCTTGATGCGGGAAAACAAGCTGAGAAATCCCTGTCATGGCAAGCGGATAACCCAGACCCAAAATGACTATCATGACCACGGCTAAACGAATCACTTTCATCTCACGATTCCTCCTATGTGTTATACAAACAACCCTACAGCAAGGTCGATCAGTTTAATCCCGATAAACGGAGCAATCACGCCACCTAAGCCGTATATGAGTAAATTACGACGTAACAGCGCTGCAGCTGGCATCGGTTTATACGCAATTCCCTTCATTGCCAAAGGAATCAGCAGGGGAATAATAATCGCATTGAAAATCAAGGCTGACAAGATCGCACTCGTAGGCGAATTTAGATTCATAAAGTTTAATGCTTCCATCTGTGGAATCGCTACGGTAAACATAGCGGGTAAGATCGCAAAGTATTTGGCAATATCGTTGGCAATGCTGAATGTAGTTAACGCTCCACGCGTCATTAATAGCTGTTTCCCAATGGAAACGACTTCGATGATTTTCGTGGGGTCAGAGTCCAAGTCCACCATATTGGCCGCTTCCTTCGCCGCGATCGTTCCACTATTCATCGCTAATCCCACATCTGCCTGTGCTAGAGCAGGTGCATCGTTCGTACCATCACCTGTCATGGCTACCAATTTCCCTTGGGCTTGTTCATCACGAATTACCCGAATTTTATCTTCTGGTGTACTTTCTGCAATAAAGTCGTCTACTCCTGCTTCTTTCGCAATCGTTGCCGCAGTTAATGGGTTATCCCCTGTACACATGATGGTTTTAATCCCCATTTTGCGTAACTCGTCAAATCTTTCTTTCATCCCCGGTTTAACGGTATCTTTCAAGTAGATAAGTCCCACGATTTGATTTCCGGTCGAAATGGCAAGTGGCGTACCACCTAGCCCAGCGATTTGATCGCTTTTTTCTTTTAGATCAGCAGGAATTTCTCCGCCTAATCCTTGAACATATTTCTGGATCGAATCAACCGCACCTTTGCGATAAACGGCACCATTTACATCCATCCCACTCATTCGCGTTTCCGCCGCAAAAGGGATAAATTCTGCTTGTTCATAGGGAGCAGGGTCTACTGTAAATCCTTGGCTTTTAGCGAGTTCTATCACAGAACGACCTTCGGGTGTCTCATCTTTTAACGAAGAGAGTACGGCTGCTCCTCTTGCTTCTGTCTCTGTGCTAGAACCAACCGGGATAAATTGTGCGGCCATCCGATTTCCAAAGGTAATCGTTCCTGTTTTATCGAGAATCATGGTGTTAATGTCACCTGCCGCCTCGACCGCTTTACCGGACATGGCGAGTACATTAAAACGAGTGACACGATCCATTCCTGCAATCCCAATCGCTGAAAGAAGTCCACCAATCGTGGTGGGGATGAGACAAACCAATAATGCAATCAGAGTGGCGATTTGCAACTGGACACCCACGTAACCGGCAATCGGCAATAAGGTAACAACAACCATGAGAAAGATTAACGTCAAGGTAATCAACAACGTATTTAAAGCAAGTTCATTTGGTGTTTTTTGACGAGATGCCCCTTCTACTAAGGAAATCATCTTATCAAGGAATGATTCACCGGGATCAGCTGTAATTCGTACCTTGATCGAGTCGCTCACTACCTTGGTTCCGCCCGTGACAGAACTAAAGTCACCACCAGCTTCTTTAATCACTGGGGCTGATTCCCCTGTAATCGCCGATTCATCAATCGAAGCTAACCCCTCGATAATCTCTCCATCTCCGGGAACCAAGTCTCCTGTTTCGACTACTACCACATCACCTTTTCGTAATTCAGTAGAGGAAACCTCCTCGATTTCGCCTTTCTCATTCAACCGTTTCGCCAACGTATCTGCCTTAGTTTTTTTCAGGGAATCTGCCTGCGCTTTCCCTCTCCCTTCAGCAAGTGCTTCTGCAAAGTTAGCAAATAAAATCGTGAAAAATAAAATGACAAACACCGCTATGGTGTAACCCATCTGATCTTGTACTCCAAAATAATAAGGCATTAGAAGCATCAACAGAGTAATAAATGTCCCTACTTCTACCACAAACATGACCGGATTTCGCATCATGATAAGTGGGTTCAATTTTTTAAAGCTATCTCGTAACGCTTGACGAACAATCGGTCCTTGAAACATCGATTGATTTTTCGTTTGCGAATTCATTTTGTAATTTCTCTCCCTTTTAACGAATGGACAAAAACTCAGCAATCGGACCTAGAACGAGGACTGGAAAAAAGGTAAGGGCACCGATAATGAGTACTGTTCCGATCAAAATCGCCCCGAATGTTGCATTATCAGTACGGAATGTACCCATCGTCTCTGGTACAGGTTGCTTCTGTGTTAACGAGCCAGCTACTGCTAATAGAGCAATGATCGAAACATAGCGTCCGAGTAGCATCACAATCCCTGTGGAGATATTCCAAAAAGGCGTATTATCTCCTAAACCTTCAAATCCCGAACCATTATTTGCTCCCGCTGATGTAAACTCATACACTACTTGCGAGATTCCATGGAAGCCTGCATTGCTGATAGCATCCGTTCCGAGATGGGTCATAAAGGCAATCGCAGATGGTCCTAAGATAATCAGCGGATGAATCAGTAAGGCAATCACAATCAACTTCATTTCACGTGGTTCGATTTTTCGTCCTAAAAATTCGGGCGTACGACCTACCATGAGTCCCGCTAAGAAAACCGCCAGAATCGCATACATCAACAGGTTGACAAATCCAACACCTTCTCCTCCAAACACATTGTTTAGCATCATCAATCCAAATGGAACAAGGCTACCGATTGGAGTAAGCGTATCATGCATATTATTAACGGTACCTGTGGTGGCCGCAGTGGTTAATGCAGTAAAGAAGCTGGAAAGCGGTATCCCAAACCGTACCTCTTTTCCTTCCATACTCCCTTGAGCCGAGGAAAATCCTAGCTTATTTAATGCCGGGTTCCCTGCTTGTTCAGCACAATAAATCACAGTGAGCATAACTAAAAAGATAGCTAGCATGGTTCCAAATAATACCCAGCCCTGCTTCCGATTCTTCACCATCATTCCATAGGTGATAGGTAGAGCGGCAGGAATACACCACATAGCCAAGATTTGCAGAAGATTGGTAACGGCATTTGGGTTCTCAAACGGATGAGCCGAGTTGACTCCAAAGAATCCGCCACCATTTGTCCCGATGTGCTTGATCGACTCTAGAGAAGCTACAGGTCCCAACGCGATGTTCTGTGTATTTCCTTCTAGTGTCGTAACCGTGGTTCTTGCATCCAATGTTTGTGGTACACCGAATGCGACAAGAAACAATGTTACAACCACAGCAAGTGGAAGCAGAATACGAATAATGGCCCTAACGTAGTCTTGATAAAAGTTCCCAATCGTTTTTCCTTTGCTTGATAGGGCCCTAATCACGGCAATCGCTACCGCTAAGCCTGTTGCCGCAGAGGTAAACATCATCATCGTCACGAAAATCATTTGCGTTAAGATCGTAAGACCTGTCTCTCCGCTATAATGTTGCAAGTTCGTATTCGTCATAAAACTAACTGCTGTATTAAAAGAGAGAGTCGGTTCCATATTGGCAATCTTGCCGGGATTCAGCGGTAATAAATTCTGTAACCGCAAGAGCAGATAGGCAATCCCTAAAAGAGCGGCATTCGCAAAAAGTAAGGAAACTGAATACTTTTTCCAACCGGTCTCCTCTAAATTCTTAATCCCTGCCACTCGATAGATAAGCTTTTCAAAAGGGGAGAAAAAGCGATCTAACTTCGTTGTCTCCTTCGAAAAAGCGAGATGTAAATATTTAGCTAATGGCACTGCAACCACAAATAGTAACATCAAGACAAGCAGAAACTGCAAAGTAGCATTTCCCATTGTGCAAAAATCCTCTCATTGGTTATGTTTAAAATTTCTCAGGATAAAGTAATGCATAGACTAGATATACAAAAATTGCGAGCGTAACAGCACCCATAAGCCAAATCACTATTTTTCTCCTCCGCTCTCTACCCGGTGACACCAGATTGTAAATCCATAAAATAAAGCAAACGCTATGGCAAGTAACCCGATCATCGCAATATCTAACAAGAACAATCCTCCGCTTCCCAAATCGTATATTTTCTCAGTTATTTCATATATAAGTAGAGCTTTCGTACTAACATCAGAATCCATTCGTACCCATAGAAATAGTTTTTTTTTACACGCAAAAAGCCAACAGGTGGTTATCCTGTTGGCTTTAATCTAATATACCCACAACAAATAACCCCCCTCTCACTACGCTTACGAGGTTAGCTGACGGATTCGGGTGCTGAGAGTCACCCTACTCATCAAATAGGCTTCATTTGATAAGATTCACCCCTTGTGGTCCACAGTCCACCACAGTTGGTTCCCCCGTTTCCATTGGAATTCAGCGATTATAGGGAAAAGATGTTTATATGAAATTGAACTAATCTTACTCCCATAATAAGCGACTGTACAGACGCATTTAAGACGAAAAATAGGCACATTATATCCTCTATTGTTCGTTTTAACGCTTACATCAATCGTTTTCTTTTCTAATCTTCTTTTCTCTACTTAAAAGAACATCCTATCTAGACTCATCTAGACAGGATGTTCTTCTCTCATTCCTACAAAAACAATCCAACAATCGTACCCGATAAGATTGACGCTAAGGTAGAACCGTACAATAATTTCAAACCAAACTTCGCAACCTCATCCCCCTTCTTCTCATTCAATGCCTTAATCGCACCTGTAATAATCCCAATCGAGCTAAAGTTGGCGAAGCTGACTAGGAAGACGGAGACGATCCCGACGGTTTTAGCGGATAGTTGCTTGGATACATTTTGGAAGTCAAGCATGGCCACAAATTCATTGGTTACCAGTTTGGTCGCCATCACACTGCCTGCTTTCACTGCTTCTCCATAAGGAACTCCCATCAAGAAGGCAACTGGTGCAAAGATGTAACCGAGTATGGTTTGGAAGGATATGTGGAAAACGAACATAAACAAGTAGTTAATGAAGTTGATTAAAGCGATATAACCAACTAACATCGCGGCGACGATAATCGCCACTTTCAAACCATCCATAATGCTCTCGCTAATAGCTTGAAAGAGATTCATCTTCTCTGCTGATTGCTCGATTGCTAAATCGTCCTCATCTCCAATATCGTAGGGATTAATGAGATTGGCAATGATAAGCGCGGAAAAGATGTTGATGATAATGGCTACGACCACATACTTAGGATCCACCATCGTCATATATGCCCCGACAATCGCAATACTAACAGCACTCATCGCCGAGGTACATAACGTGTAAAGACGCCGCTTCGATATTAACCCAAGTTGCTTTTTAGTGGTAAGAAACACTTCAGATTGTCCCAATATCGCGGAAGAGACGGCTACATAGTTCTCTAGCTTTCCCATACCGTTTAACTTGCTTAAGCCGAGTCCGATCATCCGAATGATATATGGCAGTATGTGATAATGACTTAAGATCCCGATTAACACCGAGATAAAAATAATCGGCAATAGTACATCAAGGAAAAAAGTAGACGCTCCGTTGTTCTCTAACCCACCGAATACAAAATCGACACCACTGATTCCCAGCACCACTAGCTTGTGGAATGCTTTGGAAACACCGGACACAATGGTAATTCCAATTTTTGTACTCAACATGAAGAAGGTCAAAATCCCCTCTACCACTAACATCACAACAATCGGCTTCAGCTTAATATCTCTTCGATTATTACTAGCAATATAGCCTAATACAAACACCAAAAGTAATCCTGTAAAGAAAAAGACCACATTCATATTTTCTGTCTCCTGTTTCGTTGTATTAGCGTTATTTTTCCAAAGAAAGATTGGTTCATACACCATTTCCTCCTTTTCTTAAACAAAAGAAAAAAACCCTGCATAAGTCAGGGTTTAGTCAGGGTTTTTTACATGAAATAAGTCCATGAAAAAATGGAACATATCTTTTTTTCTTATTCAGCACATTCCTGGGCTACTGCTACAAACAACTCAGCCGCTTTGTTAAGCTCTTCGATCGGCATATGCTCTTCGGTGGTATGTATTTTCTTATATCCAATTCCAAAGTTGACAGTTGGAATGCCGTATCCGGCTATTACGTTGGCATCACTACCTCCGCCGCTTCCACCAATCGCTGGTGTACGACCAATCCGTTTCACAGCCGCAACTGCTTTTTGGACAACTAGGTCTTCTTCTGTGAAAGAAAAACCTGGATAGAGGACATTGGTTTCTACATCAGCTGTTGCACCGAAGTCAGCGGCTGCGGACTTAAATCCTTGTATCATTTTTTCTACTTGCTGCTGAAGCTTTTCTTCATTACGGCTACGAGCCTCCGCTAGGATTTCTACGTATTCTGTCACGATGTTGGTTGCAGTACCTCCATGGAAGCTACCAATGTTTGCTGTGGTTTCTTCATCAATCCGCCCTAGAGGCATACGGGAAATGGCACGGCTAGCCACTTGAATGGCACTAATTCCTGCTTCCGGATTCACGCCTGCATGCGCCGCACGACCGTGGATGCGAGCAAGAATCTTCACTTGGGATGGTGCGCTTACGATGATCTCTCCCACAGGCCCATTCGAGTCTAAAGCAAAGCCGAAGTCCGCTTTTACATATTGTCGTTCTAAGTGGCGGGCACCTACTAAGCCAGACTCTTCTCCGATTGTTAAAACTAATTGAATCGTACCATGAGCCACCTTCTGCTCTTTTAGCACACGAATTCCTTCTAAGATGGCTGCTAAGCCCGCTTTATCGTCACTACCTAGAATTGTGGTTCCATCAGAGTAGATATGGTCATCTTTGATGATAGGCTTGATCCCTTTTCCTGGTGTAACGGTATCCATGTGGGAAGTAAAGTAAATCGTAGGGGCATCTTCCACCGACCCTTTCAGAGTGGCAATCAGGTTACCTGCACCGTATTGGGTCACAGCTGCTGATCCATCTTCCACTACTTCTAGGCCTAGATCGGTTAATTTCTGTTTCAACAGGTCACAAATCGCACGCTCGTCCCCTGTTTCGCTGTCCACTTGTACAAGTTCAATAAATTCATCAAGTATTCTTTGTTGGTTAATCATAATGGACTTCCTCTCCTCGTCAAAGGTATGCGTATATTGTAACACCGTTTTCGGATTTATACAGAAGGGTTCATCGCTTTTTGCTTAAAAATTCTAGAACTTGATTAAAGGTTTTTTGTCCTGCTGGCGTATTCATTTTAAATTGAAATTCATGTGCTAACTCACCAAACTCTTTTTTATCAAAGAAAAGAGCATCTACATATACGCCTTTGCTTTGCAGTGCCTTAGCTAGTGCTCTTCCTTGATCTTCAAACGATCCCTTGTTTCCATCGGTGATAAAGGAAGGAGGGAATTTTTCGGTGACATGATTTAATACGGCCGCGATCTTTACTTCCGGTAACCCTTCCCAATCTTTTCGACCCAAGTACGCCCATCCAGTGGTACGTAAAAAGTCTTGTATCTTTTTACTCGTTTCCATCTTAGCTAGATTCGGCATATTGTACGGACCGCAAAATAGCAACATACCTTTGATCGTAGTCGGATCTACAACCGCATCTATCTTGTTTAATTTTGCATATTCGTTTGACGTCTGAATGTTAACGAATTGGCTTGATATTTGGGCTCCCGCAGAGTCTCCAGCAAAATAAACTCGATCTAGGTTTACGTTATATTTCTTATCATTTTTCTTCATGTATTCATATGCTTCACCTAGTTGCAGAACAGGTGTAGGATATTTTCTTTTTGGGGCAAGGGCATAGTTGATATTTACCACGGTATAGCCATGGGAGGCCAATTCTACCGCATAGCCAGTAATACTTGATTTATCCCCTCCGACAAATCCACCACCATGTACCCAAAAAATAGTTGGAGTTTCTCCTGTACGATTTTTCGGATAGATGATATCTAATGTACCATCTGGAAATTTGGAATCATAATCGATATCCTTGACGATTGTCGTCTTCGTTTCAGCATCGCCATGTACAGCAGATGGAGCAAATAGGCCACCTTCAAATGCTCGTTTAATCAAAAATGATTTTGGAACGGGAGAAAGGTTCCAATAACTAACTCCTGAAATAGCTAGTCCGATAATGGTGATGAAAGTGATGAGCATTCTTTTTTTCCATGCTCCTTTGGATTTGTTTGTTTTCATTTGTATGTAACTCCCACTCTTGAATAAAGTTTGTTTGTCGTCTAATAAAGGAGTATAACCAATTTGCCATAAAAAAATTGAAACTAGCCTGTAAATCGACAATACGATTTACAGGCTAGTTTTGTATAAGAGTGAAGTGATATTTACTAGGTCAAGCGATGCACAGACCAAACTGTGCCTGAAGGTAAGGCAGGATCTCCACCTAAATCTAAGTTAACAATTAATCCATCTGCGATGTAAACAATTGCAACCGTATCCCCTGCGTTAAGCTGGAAGTCTCCTGTTAGTGTAACGGAAGCATTCCCAAGAATCACTCTTAGGGTTAAAATCAATGCAACGTTAACGTTTAATAGTGGGAACAAGCCAGACACCAAATTTGTTATTGGTCCTGGAGACTGCCTTTGAATAGCAAAAGCCGGATCTACACCTGCACCAAGTGATACGGTAATAGCTGCCGTCGTCGTATAACTAATAACCGCCTTCATCGAGTATCTTCCAGTAGCTGGTACTGTG
This sequence comes from Baia soyae, assembly GCF_004341445.1. Lineage (GTDB taxonomy): Bacteria > Bacillota > Bacilli > Thermoactinomycetales > Thermoactinomycetaceae > Baia > Baia soyae. Next base: position 156,878 of record NZ_SLXV01000001.1, on the reverse strand, counting down.
TATATTCCTGTTGTTGGATTGAAGCTACTTCCTACATAGTATGGAGTACCTGCTGGCGCTGTCCAACCAGCCAATGTTATACTCGCAGCAGTATTAGTACCAGTAGGACGGAAAACAGAGAATCCTTCTGCTGCAAAATCAGGTCCAGTCGGGCCAGTCAATCCCGTTGGGCCGGTGATTCCTGTTGGACCAGTGATTCCTGTTGGGCCGGTTGGGCCGGTCAATCCTGTCGAACCGGTTGGGCCAGTCAATCCCGTTGGGCCGGTAGACCCCGTCGGACCTGTTGAGCCGGTCTCTCCGGTCCCACCGGTCGGACCCGTTGCTCCGGTCTCTCCTACTCCAGTGGCTCCCGTCGGACCTGTTGGGCCAGTTTCTCCAGTCGGACCTGTTGGACCAGTCTCTCCTACTCCGGTGACTCCCGTCGGACCTGTTGGGCCGGTTTCTCCGGTGGCTCCTGTTGGACCTGTTGAACCGGTCTCTCCTACTCCAGTGACTCCTGTCGGGCCGGTTTCTCCCGATGGACCGGTAACTCCAGTGGCTCCTGTATTTGCTGCGAATCCGGGAACTCCCGTCGGACCTTGTGGGCCAGTATCTCCTTGTGGGCCAGTTACTCCGGTGGCTCCTGTATTTGCTGCGAAGCCAGGGACTCCCGTCGGACCTTGTGGGCCAGTTACTCCCGTTGGGCCGGTGTCCCCGGACGGTCCCGTAGGTCCAGTGGCTCCCGTTTCCCCGCTGGCTCCGGCAGATCCGGACGGTCCTGTAGGTCCAGTGGCTCCGGCAAACCCGGACGGTCCAGTGGGTCCAGTGGCTCCCGTTTCCCCGCTGGCTCCGGCAAACCCGGACGGTCCAGTGGGTCCAGTGGCTCCCGTTTCCCCGCTGGCTCCGGCAAATCCGGACGGTCCGGTGGGTCCAGTGGCTCCCGTTTCCCCGCTGGCTCCGGCAAATCCGGACGGTCCGGTGGGTCCGGTGGGTCCAGTTTCCCCGCTGGCTCCGGCAAATCCGGACGGTCCGGTGGGTCCAGTGGCTCCGGTTTCCCCGCTGGCTCCGGCAAATCCGGACGGTCCAGTGGGTCCAGTGGCTCCGGCAAACCCGGACGGCCCGGTGGGTCCGGTGGGTCCAGTTTCCCCGCTGGCTCCGGCAAATCCGGACGGTCCAGTGGGTCCGGTGGGTCCGGTTTCCCCGCTAGCTCCAGCAAATCCGGATGGTCCGGTGGGTCCGGTGGGTCCGGTTTCCCCGCTAGCTCCAGCAAATCCGGATGGTCCGGTGGGTCCGGTGGGTCCGGTTTCCCCGCTAGCTCCAGCAAATCCGGACGGTCCGGTGGCTCCGGTGGGTCCGGTGGCTCCGGTGGGTCCGGTTTCCCCGCTAGCTCCAGCAAATCCGGATGGTCCAGTGGGTCCAGTGGCTCCCGTTTCCCCGCTGGCTCCGGCAAACCCGGACGGTCCAGTGGGTCCAGTGGCTCCCGTTTCCCCGCTGGCTCCAGCAAATCCGGATGGTCCGGTGGGTCCAGTGGGTCCGGTTTCCCCGCTGGCTCCGGCAAATCCGGACGGTCCGGTGGGTCCAGTGGGTCCGGTTTCCCCGCTGGCTCCAGCAAATCCTGACGGTCCGGTGGGTCCAGTGGGTCCGGTTTCCCCGCTGGCTCCGGCAAATCCTGACGGTCCGGTGGGTCCAGTGGGTCCGGTTTCCCCGCTGGCTCCGGCAAATCCGGACGGTCCCGTAGGTCCCGTGGCTCCTGTAATACCAGTAAGACCTGTAAGACCCGTAATACCGAGTTGTTCAAGAATGTCCTTAATAATATTTATAATGGTTCCAGAAGCTCCAGTAGAAAATTCTAAATTCACATTGGCTGAACCCTGTACTACACTGACTTCCAATGAACTCGATATAAAGTTTAGATCCTCGCCAACAGCCACCGTAGCAATTCCATCTGCACCTGAATTGCCTAGGACTCGGAATAACCCAGTCCCTGTTCCAAATGTGGGTCCAGCAGGACCTTGAGGTCCCTGTGGTCCTACGCTAGTAGTCGCTTCTAAAACAGTCTCTAACTTCTCTTGCAAAATCCACTCTTTCTTCGCCACTTCACGGATTGTATCCCGAACACTGCTATTGATTAAGAGCAAATCAGTGATAGTAGCAACCTGAGGAGCACTAATTCCTGGTAGAGTTCCTAAAATATACTGTAACTTTTCACCTTCAGCGTTGATAATATGACTTAGCCCTAACTCCTCAAGTGCAATAGAGGATAGCAAGAGATTGATTGCATCGTCTCGTGTAATAGAAATAGTGGGGGTAATATTAGGTATATTAGATTGAGACACATTTACACCTCCCTAGAACTTCTATTTTTCTAGCCTAGGATATTCCAAACGCTATTAGTGTGACGATCTTTTCGCCACTTAAAAAACCAAGAATATCTTATATCTTGGCCTCGTATCCAATTAAGTCCAATCGTATTACCAACGTTCGTCCGTAAATACAAACTCGCCATTATAATCTCTGTCCCGTATATCCTCCTCATTAAGCAAATTCCCATGATTATCATATATATACTTATACATACGGAGGACTCCCAACACATTTTTACTTATTTGTTCAAAGCGGTTTTGTGCTTCCATTCCGCTAAGTCCTTGTAGACTAATATTTTCTTTGAGAAATGGAGCGTGAAATGATACATAGAAAGTGGGTCTTTTCTCTTCTAAAAATTCCTGCAAACATAGAATTAAGGTATATTCACCACCTTCGATATCCATTTTCACAAAGTTCACATCTCGGATATTATACTGGCTAATTAAGTCAGCTATTGTAATACACTGTACTTCACATGAAACATCAGAAACGGTGGGCATGAGACTTGAAACAGCGTTACCGAACATACCTCTTGTGTACAACTGTGAAGCTCCAGTCTTTCCAGACATAGCCGAATTAATCAGTGTTACTTTAGAAGTGATCGGTGAATTTAAACTTACATTTATCTTCAATTCTCCAAAAGCAACTGGATCTGGCTCTACTGCATATACATGCTTGGCCCTATGGGCCGCGTACAACACAGTAGGTCCGATAAACGCACCAAAATCCAAATAAGTATGGTCTAAATCTAGAAAGCGATCAAAAATATTAAATGTATATTCTTCCTAATTATTCTGGTGCATACTTTGCCATAACCAAGCATTCCGTTGGTTGATTAAGACATCGAAGTGAGCATTTTCGTTTCGAGATGGATAATACAGTCTGCTCCAAAAGGTACACTCCCTTAGATTTATTTGTACATAACCCATTTCTATTCGCAAAGACAGCTCTCATGCATGCCCATATAAAAAAATGGTGTGATCATAATGATCACACCATTTCACAATTAATTCTCTACGCAACTCGATTTCGATATGCAAATCGAACGTTATAATCATCTACTTGTCTTCCAAGGGTAAATAGATCGTAAAGCCAGCCGATCCCGAGCAATCCACCTGTCAGCAGATAGAGAATCCCGGTTGCTACTTTTCCCAAATAAAAACGATGCAATCCGATGAAACCACCTAGAAAGATGAGCAAAATATAGGCAACTGATTTATCTTTTTTCATCATGTGACCTCCGTTATCATGCTGTGTTATTTTCCAGTCGAAATCATAACTTTACTTACTTGTCTTAGATAAATAGCACGTACAATGAAGAAGTAGATAACTTGAACTACAAAGAATCCAGAGATCCCAATTATGGATGGGGTTACCATATCCATTACAGATATAGCACCCATATGTTTATTTAAAATCTGTAAGCCAATTCCAGCTTCCACTCCAGCAACGATAATCGGTATGAAGAACAACATCGCAATTTGAATCGTACTGGTTCGTTTCATATCTCTTGTGCTTAATCCCACTTTGGAAAGCATATGGTACATTCGTTGATCCTGATTTAGATCTGTATACAGCTTAAAGTATAGGAAACTAGCTGAAGCAACGGAGAACACAGCTGCCATAAAGAGACCGATAAAGGAGAATATACTACGTGCTTGTTGGAAGCTAATATACATCCCTGCCCGAGTGTCAATAAAGCTATCTTCCTGCTCTTGGCCCATTTTTTGCAACTTGTTACTCAGTTTCGCTTGAACAGAATCGGAAGTAGGAAAGTCTTTATTAGACCAAGCAGGAACATGATAATACACAGATGTACTTTCCTGTGGACGATCGTCTTCTTTTGCTTGCTCTGCTTTTTCTACTTGATCTGCTAGAATTTGTTTATAGGTTTCATCACTTACCACTAATTTAGAAGCGTAATTTATCGACTTTTCAATGTCTCCTACGATTTGGAGATTATATGTCGATACTTTTTGTCCGACTTTTACTTTTTCCGGTTCCTTTGATTGTGTACTAGCTAGGAAGATCGCCTCGTTAGACTTCAATTTTTGTGGAGCTTTTCGCCCAAGCACCTTAGCCAATTGAGTATACTCAGACTCTTTTATAACCGTTACATACTGTTTATTACCAAGCTCAAGACCTACCTCTTTACTAATCACCTTATCAAATTTGAGTCCTGCACCTTGTAGTTCTTGATCAATCTTCTTCATTTCACCTTCCCAGTTTTTATACTCTTTAAACAGATTAAATTCAATAGCAAACGGTGTCTCTTTAAATCGGGTTTTCGCATCTTGATCAAAGGAGTAAACAAGCCCTACTCCAGCAGAAGCCATCGCGGTCACAATCGTAACCATAAAAAACATCCGAGCATTATCTTTGATCTTATAAGCCATCTCAGAAACCCATAACATTCTCGTACCCTTCCAAAAGAAGGATTTACTCCTTTTCAATAGTCTCATCAAGTACACACTTAGTTGAGTAAAGAAGAAATAAGTTCCGATGATCCCAAGCCCAAGAGCCCAGAAGATATTCTCAAATTCTTTATACAATAGGTAGTATGCAGAGCCGATTAAGCCAACTGACAACAGAACAAGTAAGATATGAGCTTTCGGTTCTGTCTTCGGTTTACTTGTCCCCATCAACAGCTCAAGTGCTCTTTTTTGCCGGATGAAGAACAGGGTTATGAAAGAAATCACGATATATAAAGCTGCAAATGATGCTACTGTAAGTCCCATTGCTTTAAGTGGTAGGTACAGTGAAAGCTCCTTCTCTACTACCTTAGATCCGTAGATAAGAAATATTTTCGAAAAGAGAAGCCCACCTAAAATTCCTGTCACAATCGCCCCAAAGCCAATCAATATATTTTCTAGGAAAACTAGCTTATTAATCTGATTTCGCTGTGCTCCTAAAATCGTTAAAACACCAAACTCTTTATTCCTGATTTTCAAGAAAGCACTAATCGAATAAAGGACAAATAAAAATGAGAATACAAATGTCACATAAGACGCTGCTTTCATCCCCATCTTCGTAGCCTCACCGAGGTCTGACTTTGCTAATTCGGGATGATAAATAAATAACGCATAAGTAAAAAAGATCATAACGGCAAACGCACTACTTAAAAAGTAAGCAGAGTATGCACGTGAGTTACGTTTGACATTATTAAATGCAAACTGACGAAAATTCATGTTGTAGTTCCTCCTAGAGTAACAATTAGTACATGTTGCTACTATGTTCCTGTTATTTGGTTGATGAAATTAGTGTAGCAGGAGAGGAAAAATGGGAGAATAAAATTACCTTACATGAACCTTAAACATTTGTAAGGATTGGATAGACACTTCCATGTAGAGCACAAAAAAATGCCTCTCCATTTATGAAGAGACATCTTCTCGAAATCTACAAAGGAATATTTCCATGCTTTTTATAAGGCCTTGTATCTTTCTTATCACGCAATAACTCTAGTGCACTCATTAACTTAGTGCGTGTCTCCCGTGGATCGATCACATCATCAACCATGCCATAAGCCGCGGCAACATAAGGGTTCGCAAACTTCTCTTTATACTCGGCAATCTTAGCTTGACGAACGGCTTCAGGGTCCTCGCTCTCGTTAATCTCTCTACTAAAGATAATATTGGCCGCCCCTTCTGGCCCCATCACCGCTACTTCAGCAGATGGCCAAGCATACACGATATCTGCGCCAATCCCTTTGCTATTTAGTGCTACATAGGCACCTCCAAATGCTTTCCGTAATATTACAGAGATACGTGGCACGGTCGCTTCGGAGTACGCATATAAGATTTTGGCTCCGTGGCGAATAATTCCTCGATGCTCTTGGTTCACACCGGGGAAGAATCCAGTGACGTCAATCAACGTGATAACGGGAATGTTAAAGCAGTCACAGAAACGGACAAACCGACTCAGTTTATCGGAAGAATCGATATCGAGTCCACCTGCCATCACCTTAGGCTGATTCGCTACGATCCCCACACTCTCCCCGCCGATTCTGGCAAAGCCGACGACGATATTCCGAGCGAATTTCTCTTGTACTTCCATGAATGAGTGATCGTCAACCAACTGATCGATTACCTTACGAACATCATAAACCTTGGTCCCCTCAACCGGTACAACCTCTGCCAGTTCCTCGATCCATTCATCTTTGACTTGCTCGTACTTTTTCCTAGCAGGCTTCTCTTGGTTATGAGATGGAAGATAAGATAATAATTTCCGAACTTGGTCTAACACTTCCGGCTCGCCTGCGGCTGTAAAGTGTGCATTTCCACTAATGCTACTATGGACAGAAGCACCGCCTAATTCCTCCGAGCTGATCTTCTCCCGAGTAACGGTCTCGATCACTTTTGGACCTGTGATAAACATCTGTGAAGTCTTTTCTACCATAAACACGAAGTCCGTAATCGCTGGTGAATATACGGCTCCACCAGCACACGGTCCCATGATCACCGAGATCTGAGGTACAACCCCCGAATAGATCGAGTTACGATAAAAGACATGGCCATAGCCATCCAGCGACATAACACCTTCTTGGATACGAGCTCCTCCTGAATCATTTAGCCCGATAATAGGACATCCATTTTGGGCGGCTAAATCCATCATACGGGAGATTTTCAAGGCATGCATCTCTCCCAATGCGCCACCAAACACCGTAAAGTCTTGTGCAAATACGTAGACGATTCTGCCGTGCACTTTCCCGTATCCTGTAACGACGCCTTCTCCCGGTGCCTCCATCTGATCCATATCAAAGTGGCTAGAGCGGTGTTCAATAAATGGATTTAGCTCTACGAATGTGTTTTCATCAAGTAAAAGGTCGATTCGCTCCCGTGCTGTCAGCTTCCCACGCTTATGCTGAGCTTGGATTCGTTTGTCTCCCCCGCCCATTTCAATCTTACAACGTCGCTCGTACATTTCATTGATCTTAGTATGCATGTCCACAAGGATCACTCCGTTTCAGCAAGGGTCTGTTGACAAAGTTCCATGAGTGTTCCATGGGTTGATTTCGGATGTAAAAAGGCAATTTGCATCTGATGTGCGCCGGCCTTTGGCTCTTCGTGTATGAGTCTGGTTCCTTGCTCTCGCAAGTTTTGTAAGCATGTGCGAATGTCCTCTACTTCTAACGCGAGATGATGAAGCCCTTCTCCACGTTTCTCGATGAATTTCGCAATCGCACTTGACGAAGACGTAGGTTCCAGCAACTCGATTCGGCTCTCTCCGATATCAAAAAAGGCGACTTTTACTTGCTCACTCTCCACCACTTCAATCGAAGTAAGAGGAAGGCCAAGTTGCTGTTCATAAAAGGGAATGCTTTCTTCCAAACTCCGAACCGCGATCCCAATATGACTAATCTTTTTGGGTTTCACAGCTGGGCACCTCCAGAGTTGGTTAATGAACCTTCCCAGCCTTTTTCTTCTTTCATCAGTTGGCGAATAAACTGTGCCGTTTGTTGGATCGTTGTCCCTGGGGTGAAGATTTCTCGAATTCCCTGTTGCTTTAAGATTGGAATATCTTCTTGTGGAATTACGCCTCCTCCAAAAACCAAAATGTCTTCTGCTTTTTGTTCTGTCAGTAACCTTACTACCTCTGGAAATAATTCCATGTGAGCTCCTGATAAACAAGATAATCCAATCAAATCCACGTCTTCTTGAATCGCCATCGCCACGATTTGTGCAGGTGATTGTCGTAATCCCGTATAGATTACTTCCATTCCCTCATCACGTAGCCCCTGCGCAATGATGAGTGCTCCACGATCATGGCCATCTAAGCCCGGTTTCCCGATCAATATCCGTATGGGTCGCAACAAAATAGATATCCTCCTTCAAACGAATCAATATGGTTGGTATTCTCCAAATACTTTTCGCATCGTATGGCAAATCTCGCCCACAGTCGCATAATTTCGCACCGCATCGATGATAAACGGCATCAGATTCTCCGTCCCTGAAGCGGCTTGCTGTAGGGCCGCTAAGCAACTTTCTACTGCTTGATTATCGCGTCGTAAGCGTAGGTCTTGTAAATCAGCAATTTGCTTCTTTCCAAGCTCAGGATCGACTCGTAATAGCTCAGGCTGGACTTCATTTTCAATCTGATATTGATTCATGCCCACGACAATCTCTGTTCCATTTTCGATATTTCGCTGTGTTTCCAGTGCCACGCGGTGAATCTCACGTTGCATAAACCCTTGTTCCACAGCAGAGACTGCACCACCTAGCTGCTCGATTTTCTCTAGATAGCGATTCGTCTCTTCTTCCATCGCATCAGTAAGTGCCTCCACATAGTAGGACCCGCCAAGTGGGTCTACAGTATCCGCGACACCGCTTTCCAACGCGAGAATTTGTTGTGTTCGAAGGGCGATCCGAGCTGATTCTTCCGTAGGCAATGCGAGTGCTTCATCGCGTGAATTTGTATGTAGGCTTTGGGTTCCGCCAAGCACAGCGGACAACGCTTGTACCGTGACACGAACGATATTGTTATCGGGTTGTTGCGCTGTTAATGTGGAACCGCCTGTTTGCGTATGAAAACGTAACTGCCAAGAACGCTCATTTTTGGCGCCAAATTTATCTTTCATAATTCCAGCCCAGATACGACGCGCGGCACGGAACTTAGCGATTTCTTCAAAGAAGTTATTATGAGCATTGAAGAAAAAGGACAACCGCGGAGCAAATTTGTCTATCTCTAACCCGGCATCGATCGCGGCTTGTACATAAGCCATCCCATTGGCTAAAGTAAACGCCACCTCTTGCACAGCAGTAGAACCTGCTTCACGAATGTGATATCCACTGATACTAATCGTATTCCATTTCGGCACATGCTCTGTACAGTAAGCAAATATATCAGTGATAAGTCGCATAGATTGCTTCGGAGGATAAATATAGGTACCTCGTGCGATATATTCCTTTAAAATGTCATTTTGGATGGTTCCCGTTATCTGACTAGCAGGAACGCCTTGCTTCTCTCCCACAACGATATACATCGAAAGCAATACAGCGGCAGAGGCATTAATCGTCATCGATGTACTTACCCGATCAAGCGGGATTTCGGCTAATAACCGCTCCATATCCTCTAAGCTGTCAATCGCAACCCCGACTTTTCCCACTTCCCCAATCGACATGGGATCGTCGGAATCGTAACCAATTTGCGTTGGCAGGTCAAAAGCAACACTTAATCCAGTCTGGCCTTGCTCTAACAAATAACGAAAACGCTTATTCGTCTCCGTTGCGGAGCCAAATCCGGCATACTGACGCATCGTCCATAGACGGCTTCGGTACATATTGGGGTGAATGCCTCTTGTATACGGATATTCCCCGGGAAAACTTACCTTTTCGTCTACATTCTCTACATGTTGGTAGTAGAGTGGTTCTACCTCAATCTCAGAATGCGTTGTAAAAACAGGCTTACGCTCTGGTGTTTTTGTACGTACCTTCTCACCTTTTTCTTGCCACGACTTGTGACGGTCATGATGCGTCATTCGTAACTCCCCCCTATATACGTCCATTTTACAAGTTTTACAAGATTTATTAAGAAGTTACTCCATTTATAATCCTACATTTATTGTTACCCTTCTTATAATATCATGCATTCTGACATTTAATAAAAAAGTCTTTACAGTTTAAATGCGACTAGATTTCATCCATTTAGGCTATCCTTTTTACTATATCAGAAAGAGAAACATAACAGGAGTACCCATCAAAGTTTGTGAAGCCATAGACAATCATGAATCCATTGGGTACAATAATACGTGTATTTTTCAACTGGACCTACTAAATAGGTTTTCCTTCACATGGATAATGGCTTTGTGATAAACAGAAGGCAGGTGTTATGTATGTCCGTATTCTGGCAATATTTTATGGTACCGATTATGGTACTCATCAGTGTGTTTGCTGTTCGTGGATTCCTCTTTAACAAGAGAACCGGCAATAAAGGTGGAATTATCCTAGGTGGTGGATTTGCAGCCGCAACTTTATTGGTAACTGCATTATCCGTATATGACTTACTTATTGGTTTATAAACTTATTACATAACCTCCACTCGAATATTCAAGTGGAGGTTTTGCTTTACTGATACTCTCTTCGAATCCAACTGAGTACATCCTCTTCATCCTCTACTACATAGGAAGACAAACGCCTCTCGTCTTTCGCTTTCCAACCAAATACTTCTTCCACTGCTTCAATCACGTAATCCATCACGAGGGAAAAATCGATTTCTTTCCCCAGCAGCTTTTCAAGAGAGGTAACACTGTATTCTTGAATACCACATGGGATGATGGTTTCGAAAAACTGAAGGTCACTGTTTACATTTAACGCAAATCCGTGGCTGGTGATGTATCCTTTTCGTGTGCGAGCACGATTAAATTTTACTCCTATAGCCGCCACTTTCTCTTCTCCAACCCAGACCCCTGTATACGGCTCTTTTCGTCCTGGCTGCAACCCAAAGCGGCGCAGTGCAATGATGAGGACTTCTTCTAATTGACGCAAGTACGCATGGGCATCATTTCCCTGTGTGGCTAGGTCAAAAATGGGATAACCCACTAACTGGCCCGGTCCATGATACGTAACATCCCCACCGCGGTCAATCTCAACGAGGTCCATTCCCATCTCGGCATACTGCTCTTTGGAAAAGAGTAAGTTCTCTGTATGGCTTCCTCTGCCCAGTGTGAGGGTATGAGGATGTTCTAATAAAAGGAGCTGGCTGGGCAGTCCTTCGTGGTCGATTTCGTGTACGAGTTTTTTTTGTAGGTCCCAGGCTTCTTGGTATGGAACGAGACCTAGTCGTTGTACTTCAAACATATTGCTCACATCCTAGTAAGGCTTTGTGTGATATGTATCGTATTGTATTGTACCATAAGTGATTTAAATAGATCTAAAAGCTGGCTTACATAATGGACCTGTGAATACATCAGAGTCCCGGGTCATGTATCTGACCACAGCTCAAATAGTGAGCCTGCGAGGATGTGAAAAGCAAGTCCGCTCCGTCCTTCTTCGCTTCGGGCAAGTGACAAAACTCGCAAAGAACGCTCAAACATTGCCACAAAACGCCCTTGCTTCGAAGGACTACGCTAAGCAGGCTCACTAACATCGCAGTGGTCAGACACATTGCCCCTGTTCCTCTCACATTCTTCAAGAACCTTTTGCTAGTAGATTTAACATAGATCAAGCAAAGAAATGTTGTTCAAACCTACGAAAAAAACCACACAGCTTGTGTAAGAAGGAGGGAGTGTCTATTCGATACCGGCGATGTTAGCGATCCGACCTAGCGGAGCCATCCGTAGCATGGGGCGCTTTTGGTGCAACTTGTTTGAGCGTTCTTTGCGGGTTTTGCACCTGCCCCAGCGAAGGATGGCGGAGCGGACAGTTTTACATCTCTGCAGAATCGGTATTGAGCAGGTATCGAATAGACACTCCCTGCTCTCACCCACCAACCAGCCCCATCACTCCTTTCCTCGAACAATGAACAGGCACTCCCTACTCAGAGCACCTGTTCATCATCATAAAATAACCCTTATATTAAAAAGTCGAGTCAACCGTATATTCCTCTAAAAGCTCTTTCACACGCGCTAAGAAACGTCCTGCCACCAGACCATCTAATACCCTATGATCCAACGACATACAGATGTTCATCATATCTCGTACAGCAAACATATTATTCACCACTACAGGACGCTTCACAATCGCCTCAAAAGAGAGAATAGCCGCTTGTGGCTGGTTAATAATCGGTTGGGACATAACAGACCCAAAGGATCCTGTGTTATTAACCGTAAACGTTCCGCCTTGTAGATCACTTAAATCTAGTTTACCAGCACGGGTCTTCTGAGCTAAGGTGTTCACTTTCTTAGCGAGTCCTAAGATCGAAAGCTCGTCCACATCTGGAATCACTGGCACATAAAGTGCATCATCGGTTGCAACTGCGATGGAGATATTGATCCGCTTCTTTTGGATAATCTTATCTCCACCCCACATGGAGTTAATAACCGGGAATTCCTTTAATGCGTCACTAACTGCTTTGATGAAAAATGGCATAAAGGTTAACGATACGCCTTCACGCACTTTAAAATCATTTTTCATCTTATTACGCAGTTCAACGAGACCGGTTACATCTACTTCCATCATCGTCCATGCATGTGGTGCCTCGTGTTTACTCTGCACCATGCGACTTGCAATCGTTTTACGGACACTGGTAAGAGGGATCTCGATATCGCCTTCTTCTGTCACAACTCCCACGGCTGGTTTGCTAGCTATCGGGGTCGTAGAGAGTGCTGTATCTACATCAACAGTAGGCGTTGGCACTACAACTGGCTCCTCCACTGAAACAGCCCGTGGAGTTGGCGCACTTCCTACTTTGCCAATGCCTTGTTCAATAGCGGCCAAGATATCCTTACGAGTAATTCGGCCACCTGCACCTGTACCAGTAAGAAGAGTAAGATCGATATCATTTTCCTGCGCTAGGCGTAAAACAGCTGGAGAAAAGCGTCCACTACCAGAACCACGCTTACCAGTCGGGGCTGCCTTTTCTGGAGCTGGGGCTGAAGTATTCGTTGCTGCTGGTTTCGATTCTTCTACAGCAGGAGTGGCTGGAGCTACTGGCTCCGCACCTTCTTCCGCCATTTTACAGATAATCTCTCCAACCGCTACGGTTTCCCCTTCCCCCGCCACGATTTCGACCATCGTTCCCTCAAACGTAGCAGGTACCTCTGCATTTACTTTATCGGTCGAAACTTCACAGATTGCTTCATACTTGGCTACAGGGTCACCCGGTTTCTTTAACCACTTGGCAATGGTGCCTTCTGTGACACTCTCACCAAGCTGAGGCATTTTAATTTCAGTTGCCATCGCTAATCCTCCTTCAATTTCGTCTGCTTACATGATGAAAATTAGAATTCTGCTAGTTCACGGATTGCTTTGGCAATTTTATCTGGATTCAAGATAAATTCCTTTTCCAATGTTGGGCTATACGGCATAGCAGGAACATCTGGACCGGCAAGACGGCGTACAGGCGCATCTAGCTCAAAGAATGCCTCTTCTGCGATAATCGCCGATACTTCACCACCAAAACCACCTGTCAGGTTATCCTCATGAACCACGAGTACTTTACCCGTCTTGGCAACTGCTTCTAAAATCGCTTCTTTATCTAGTGGAACGAGAGTGCGCAAATCAAGAACATGTACACTAATTCCGTCTTTTTCTAGCTGTTCTGCAGCTTGCAGAGCAAAGTGAACCATCATCCCGTAGGTAATAACCGTCACATCTGTCCCTTCGCGCTTCACATCAGCCTTGCCGATTGGAATCGTATAATCATCAGCAGGTACTTCACCTTTAATCAGGCGATAGCAACGTTTATGCTCAAAAAATAGAACTGGATCGTCATCACGAATAGCAGATTTCAACAGACCTTTTACATCGTAAGGAGTAGATGGGGTTACGATTTTCAAACCCGGTACCCCTGTAAAGATTTTCTCTACACTTTGGGAATGATAGAGAGCACCGTGGATTCCTCCGCCATACGGTGCACGTACTACCATAGGACAAGACCACTTATTATTGGAACGATAACGGATTTTTGCCGCTTCACTTATAATCTGGTTGATAGCTGGCATAATAAAGTCAGCAAATTGCATCTCGGCAATCGGACGTTTTCCATAAGCGGCCGCCCCGATCGCTACACCCGCAATCGCAGATTCTGTAAGTGGAGTATCGAGTACACGATCCTCTCCAAACTCACTATATAAACCGTCTGTAGCGCGGAATACTCCACCACGCACACCTACGTCTTCTCCTAATACAAATACCTGAGAGTCTCGTTGCATCTCTTCACGCATCGCGAGTGTTACTGCTTCGATATAAGACATGACTGCCATGTTGATGGTTCCCCCTATTCCGCAAACACGTATTTATAGGTTTCTGATGGATCTGGATAGGCTGCTTTTTCTGCATAATCTGTAGCAGCATCTACTTCTTTTTTAATCTCAGCTTGAATTGCCTCATCCGACTCTTCTGTTAAGAGACCATGATCCAGTAAGTACTGACGATATTGGAACAACGAGTCTTTTTTCTTCGCCTCTTCCACTTCTTCACGAGAACGATAGGTACGATCATCGTCGTCACTGGAATGCGGAACCAAACGATAGGAAATGGTTTCTACCAAGGTTGGTCCTTCGCCACGACGTCCACGTTCCACTGCTTCTTTCACAGCACGATATACTTCTAATGGATCATTTCCATCTACCGAGACGCCCGGCATACCGTAACCAGCACCACGTGCGGCGATACTTCCACCCGCTACTTGCTTCTCTAGAGGAACAGAGATCGCATACTGATTGTTTTGTACCATGAAAATAACTGGCAATTTATGAACACCCGCAAAGTTCATCGCTTCGTGCAAATCCCCTTGGTTTGCAGAGCCTTCACCACATGTCGTAAGAACGACAAAATCTTTTTTATCTAGTTTCCCTGCATAGGCAATTCCGGTAGCATGTACCATCTGAGTGGTTACAGGAGAAGAACCTGTAAGGATCCGATAACGATGATCACCAAAGTGACCCGGCATTTGACGTCCACCACTATTTGGATCTTCAGCTTTCGCAAAGGAAGAAAGCAAATAATCTTGAGCCGTTTGCCCCATTACCATCACAAGACCCATATCACGATAGTACGGACATAGCCAATCCTTCTCGGTATCGAGTGCAAATCCAGCGCCTATTTGTGCTGCTTCGTGTCCTTGACAAGAAATAACAAAGGGAATCTTACCTGCACGGTTTAATAACCAAGTACGCTCGTCTGTTTTACGCGCTAACGACATATATCGATACATACTAACTGCTTGCTCATCTGTTAACCCTAACTCTCTATGTTTCAAGGAAATCCCCCCTCAAATTAACCATGAATCGCCTTTCCATCTACAGCAAGTGCTACTTCTCCAAATACCTCTGACAACGTAGGATGTGGATGAATTGCCCGCGCTATCTCCCATGCCGTAGCATCGAGAACCTTAGCCAGTCCAGCCTCACCGATTAGATCCGTCGCATGTGCACCAATAATATGTACACCTAGCAAATCATCTGTTTTCGCATCGGATATCATCTTAATAAAGCCATCTGTCTCACCAAATACAAGCGACTTCCCTACTCCACGGAATGGAAACTTGCCAACTTTTACTTCATGTCCGCGATCTTTTGCTTCTTGCTCTGTAAGACCGATGCTTCCTACCTCTGGTCGGCTGTAGGTACAACGCGGCACCATCGCAGCATCAATCGCATGTACATCGTTTCTAGCCATATGTTCAACAGCTAAAATTCCTTCATGGGAAGCCACATGAGCCAATTGATAACCGCCGTTTACATCCCCAATTGCGTAAATATGAGATTCTGCTGTTTGCATAAAGTCATTTACTTGAATAACGCCTTTTTCCACTTTGATAGAAGTGTTTTGTAAACCGATATCTTCAATGTTAGCCTGACGACCCACTGAAACAAATACTTTCTCTGCTTCAAATGCCTCTGTCTTACCATCTTTTTCAGCCACAACGGTTACAGAGCCATCTGTTACCTTCACTTCTTCGGAAAGAACCTTCGCATTTGTCACTACTTTTACTTTCCGTTTTTTGAAAATACGAGTCATCTCTTTACTAACATCTGCATCTTCAAACGGTAAAATGCGATCTGCATATTCGATCACGGTTACTTCCACACCAAAGTCGCTTAGCATCGAAGCCCACTCGATCCCAATCACGCCGCCACCGATAATAATCATTGATTTAGGAAGCGTTTCCATTTGTAGGGCATGATCAGAATTTAGGATATGAGTGCCATCGATCTCCAAACCCGGTAGAGTACGCGGGCGAGAACCGGTTGCGATCATCACATGTTGGGGAATGAGCATATCGGATTCTCCGCCATCTTCTCTCTCCACAGAAATGGTGCCTGGCATAGGAGAAAAAATAGAAGGTCCTAAAATACGGCCAAATCCTTTATAAACATCTACTTTATTCTTCTTAAGAAGTCCTTCGACTCCTTTATGAAGCTGGGAAACGATTTCATTTTTTCGTTTTTGTACTAAGTTCATGGAAAGCTGGACATCACCTGCTGTGATTCCATAACTCTCACTATTTTTCATTTCATGATATACTTCTGCACTTCGCAGCAGAGACTTACTTGGTACACAACCTTTATGTAAGCATACTCCACCCACATTTTCTTTTTCGACTACAGCCACTTTCATTCCTAGTTGCGTAGCCCGGACAGCTGCTACATAACCGCCCGGCCCCGCACCAAGGACTACGAGATCATAATTTTCTGCCATGCTCTTCTCGTCTCCTTTTACTGTGGTGGATATTGTTTTGCTTCCTCTTCTTGACGTAACACACGAAGAGCACCTTCTGCAAGAGCTTGTAGTTCATCTTCACCTGGCACAACGCTAACTGGAGCAATCCACTCTACTCGTTCTTGAATCATCGAGGTAAAGAGTTGTCCGTAAGCCAAGCCACCCGTCAAGATGATCTGATCTACTTCCCCTTTTAATACAGCGGCATACGCGCCAATCTCTTTCGCTACTTGATAGGCCATAGCTTCATATACGAGTTTGGCCCTTGTATCTCCTTCTTGAATCCGCTCTTCCACTTCCCGTGCATCCGTCGTTCCTAGATACCCCATTAGTCCACCTTTGCCCACGATCATCTTCATAATCTCGCTGGCAAAGTATTTCCCTGAATAACTAAGAGCTACTAAGTCACCCACAGGCAACGTCCCCGCACGTTCTGGTGAAAAAGGCCCTTCTCCTGCCAGTCCGTTATTTACGTCGATGACGCGCCCTTTTTGATGGGCCCCAACTGTAATTCCGCCACCCATGTGTACAATCAAATAGTTTACATCTTCATAACGCTTATTTTGCTCTTTCGCTACACGACGTGCAACTGCTTTTTGGTTTAACGCATGGAAAATACTACGACGTTCAATCTCTGGGACACCTGAGATTCTTGCTACTGGTTGTAATTCGTCTACCACCACAGGATCGACGATAAACGCAGGAATCTGTAATTGCTTAGCAATATCACTTGCAATCAATCCAGCTAGATTGGAAGCGTGCATTCCGTAGCGACCTGATCGCAAGTCTGCTAGCATCGTGTCATTAATAGCATAAGTGCCGCCAGGGATAGGACGTAGTAAGCCCCCCCTAGCAACTATGGCATGAAATCGGGTTATGTTCATACCCTCTCGATCCAATGTATCTAAAATCACTTGTTTACGAAAAGGATATTGACTCACTAACTCCGGAAATTGAGCCAGCTCTTTTGCATTATGGCGCAGGGTAATATCTAAGATCGGTTTCTCATTATCAAATACCCCTATTTTGGTCGAGGTAGATCCAGGGTTTATCGTCAGAACCCGTAAGACTTCATGCACTTCAAACACTCCTTACCAATCCCGAACATATTATCGTTGATTGAGCGAATGACGCTCTGTTTGTAAAAAGGTACTACGAGATTGGCGCAACGAAGCGATTCGCTCTTCTGCCATACGGTCAGCCGCTTGATAACTTGGAATCCCATCACGTTTCGCAATCTCAAATACACGTAGGATGCTGTCATAGATCGCTTCTACTTTTTTCATCGCACGCTCTGGATTATACCCTTGTAGCTCATCTGCCACGTTGATTAAGCCACCTGCGTTAATCACATAGTCTGGAGCATACACCATTCCACGCGCTTCTAGCATGTCACCATGGCGATCTTCGCGTAATTGGTTATTTGCAGAACCAGCAACCACTTTACATTTCAAACGCTCAATGGTGTTATCATTGATGATCCCACCTAAAGCACATGGAGCAAAGATGTCACATTCTACATCGTAAATTTCTTCTGGAGACACACGAATCGCCCCAAAATCATTTACAGCCCGTTGCAGGTTTTCTTCATTAATATCTGTAACGATTAATTTTACATTTTCTTTATGGAGATATTCACACATGCTGTAAGCTACATTTCCCACACCTTGAACGGCTACCACAAGACCGTCTAGAGAATCAGAGCCAAATGCTTCTTTCGCTGCTGCTTTCATTCCTTTGTAGACTCCAAAAGCCGTTACAGGAGACGGATTACCGGAAGAACCGAATGCTGGAGAAATCCCCGTGACATACTTCGTTTCCAGGTGGATGAGATCCATATCTTCCACGTTGGTTCCAACGTCTTCGGCCGTAATGTAACGTCCATTCAACCCTTCAATATAACGACCTAGTGAACGGAACAATGCTTCGCTCTTATCTTTTTTAGGATCTCCAATCAAAACTGTTTTCCCGCCGCCCAGGTTAAGACCTGCTGCTGCCGCTTTATATGTCATGCCTCTTGCTAAACGGAGTGCATCTTCAAAAGCCTCTTCTTCCGAAGCATATGTCCACATGCGTAAACCACCAAGTGCAGGCCCGAGTGTTGTATCATGAATCGCAATAATCGCTTTTAATCCAGAATTTTTATCTTGGCAAACTACGACTTGCTCATAATCATATTTCTCCATGTAGTCAAACAGTTTCATCAGACTATCCCCTTTCAACTATTACCGTTTTTTGAAATGGTCGGCTTGTAATACAGCCATAGCGATCGAATATAGCTTTGCTTCAGCGGAATCAGCTCGTGACGTTAACACAATCGGAGCTTTGGCACCGAGTACGAGCGCTCCAATCTTCGCCTTTGCAAAATAAACCATCGATTTGTAAAGAATATTTCCTGCTTCAATGTCAGGCACTAATAAAACGTCCGCTTTACCTGCTACTGGGCTATGGATGCCTTTATGTTCAGCAGACTCAACCGATACTGCATTATCCAGTGCAAAAGGTCCGTCTACAATCGCGCCTTTAATCTGTCCGCGGCGATTCATCTGAGACAAGGCCGCTGCATCCAAAGTAGGTTGCATAGAAGGATTTACAACTTCTACCGCACCTAATACAGCTACTTTCGGCTCTGGCAAACCTAATGAATGACAAAAATCAATTACATTTTCTAGAATTTGTACTTTGTCCTTTAATTCAGGAGAGACATTTAACGCTGGGTCTGTCACGTGGATCAGATGATCAAAGCCGGAAACTTCAAACGAAGCAACATGACTTAACACCTTTCCAGCACGCAAGCCCTTTTCTTTATTTAGTACGGCGCGAAGAAAGTCAGCAGTTTGTACCATACCCTTCATCAGTACATCTGCACGCTTTTCACTAACAGCCGTCACTGCTAATAAGCACGCCTCCGCAATCGAAGTAGCATGTACCACTTCCCCTGGCGCTAGATCTAAGCCAATTTCTGAGCCGATCGAGCGAATCTTCTCTTCATCTCCAAACAATAAAAAGTCGGCAATTCGATGCTTCTTAGCATCTAGCACAGCCTCTAATACTTCTTGATCAGCTGCTGCCGCGACTGCTACGGTTACAGAAGGAAGAGATTCTGCATACTTCACTACTTGCTCAAACGTTGTTAACATTTTCATGATGACCTACACCTCTTTGACCAACTAAGTGGCTAAATGTAATTCATTTGGTAAAACAAGATAGGAGCCTTTGGTCATCCTTTATATATGCAAGAACAATGCCAACTCCATAAAACGAAGAAACACCTACATAACAGCCATACCCTCTGCATTATTTTGCAAAAACGCACGTTTTTACATGCAAGAAATTGCAGAAATGTTTTACGTAATACCTGCGCGCTCCAATTTATAATATAAACTTCGTATCGAGATCCCTAACTGTTTCGCTGTTTGAGTCTTATTTTGTCCACAAGCCTGATAAATTTGTGTCACATAGCGATTTTCTGCATCTGCTAAATAACCCTTTAGGGGCCTGTTTACATCATCAGCTGATTCTTCTTTGACCACATCATGGACTTGATTTCGTTGAAATTCAAATTTTGGCAGATGTTCCGGGGCTAACTTCTGCTCTTGTACCGTCATATGAATCATAGCTCGTCCTAAGAAATTTTCTAATTCCCTCACATTACCAGGAAACGAATACTGAGATAGAAGCTGAATAGCCTCTGGTGAAATCATACGCACATTCCGTCCGTACTCTTGATTAAACTTTCGAATGAGATGGATCGCTAAAAGCTCTAAATCTCCATCACGTTGGCGGAGAGGGGGAATCATAATCGGGAATACATTTAAGCGGAAGAAAAGATCTTCTCGAAATTTTTTCTCTTCCATCGCCCGTTCTAGGAAAACATTCGTAGCCGCGATGACTCTAACATCGACTGGGATTGACTTGGTTCCACCCACTCGAATTACTTCACGCTCCTGTAAGACACGTAGCAACTTAGCTTGGATACTTGGTTGCAGCTCCCCAATTTCGTCTAAAAATATAGTGCCCCCACTCGCCTCCTCAAATAAGCCCTTTTTTCCACCGCGCTTTGCTCCTGTAAAAGCTCCCTCTTCATAACCAAATAGCTCACTTTCTAATAATGACTCGGACAAAGCAGCACAGTTTACTCGAATAAACTGGTTATATTTCCGATTACTAGCATTATGTATCGCATGCGCGAACAACTCTTTCCCCGTTCCCGATTCTCCGCGTAAAAGCACAGTAGCGCGAGTGTCCGCCGCTTGCTTAGCAAGTTGCATCGCGATTTGCATCTGCTCACTCTCACCAATGATATCATCAAAGGTATACTTTGCTTCTAACTTTCGAATGATGCTTCGCGCTCGCTCTAGGTCTTGCGTTAATTGCTTTAATTCAGAGGTATCGTGAACGATTGCTACGCTCCCCTTTAACTCACCCTGTAAGATAATCGGGGCTACGTTCACTATCACATCTCGATGGTGAGGCCCTACCTCCATCTGCACACCTCGAACCACTTGTCTCGTTCGAAGCACCTTCATATGCATACTCTCCGCACCTTCTGAGATATCTACCTCTGCGGGCTTCCCGATGATTTCCTCTGGCTGAAGCCCTGTTAACCTTGTATAGGCTGGATTAATTAACAGACCAATCCCATTTACATCTACAACGGAAATCGCATCATCCGATGAGTCAATGATCGCTTGCAAATAGCTTTTCATATCCTCTAAATCCATGATTTTTTGGATAAAGTGTTGTAGTTCGCTAACCTCGCGGAAAACAGCCACTGCTCCCATAACTTTGCCTTCATGATTTTTCACTGGAACCCGGTTCGTAACAATCTCTGTCCCACTTGGAAGTTGAAACGTTTGATTTAGCTCTGATTCCCCTGTCCGTAGCACTTCTTCTAAGCGAGTATGCCCAACCACCTCGCGAAGAGGCCTCCCAATTAATTCAGTTCTATGTACTTTTAACATTTTCTCTGCTGAAGCATTTAAAATCGTAATCTGTCCTCGAGCATTTACCGCAATCATCCCATCATGGGTAGAATCGATAATCGCCTCTAGCTCTTTTTGTCGCTGAATCCAAGCTTGAAACCAGCTCTCTTTCTCCTCTATCAACTGCACCATCAAGTTCGCCGTATCTCCGGAGACCAGAAGGGTTTTCTCTGATTTCGATGCGTAAATCTGATCATACACAATCGAATCGCCCGTCACCTCAATCACCACATCTGGTGCGAGCTCTAAAAACGAATTCATATCGGTTCCAGTAGCGATTCCTCTACGCTTCGCTTCTTCAATAGCTGGTGCATCAGGCAGTATGTCAACAATCCCAATCAATTCGATAAAGTCTACATCCGATAAAGTTCGAAGAAGAGCTGCTCCACCCTTTCCTCCACCCACAACTAACACTTTCTGCATAGATTCGCCCCTTTCCCGTAACCGAAACCTTCTTCCTGCCTATCTTATCATAGAGAACGATACATACAGGACTAGTAATCACTTGGCATTTAAGGTAACATAACACTTGGAAAAACGAAAGGCGGTATTTTTAATGAAACCAGTCTACCAACGTATCATCGCCATTCTCCTCCTCTGTCTCCCTGGCGTCGCAGGGATCTACGGCTGGACAGAAATCAGGGAGGTAATCTTTTACTCCGCTGCTGGTGAAGGCTTTGGATGGCTTCGCTTTCTCTGGGGTTTGCTTTTATTAGTAGGTAGTTTATACATTATTGGTGGGTTTATCTTTTACCGTGATAAAAAAAATAACCGAATTTCCCCCAAATTTTTAACTCCTGAAGAACGCGCCGAACGAGAGCGCCAAAAACAAGACCCTAGCTATAAAAAACCGGAATTCCTCGATAAAGTATAAGAACATAAGCATGCTATCCAGAAATGAGTCGCATTTCCGGATAGCATGCTTTTTTAGTCTCACCATAGTCTCACATTTTTCATTCATATTCATAGATTAAAAAGAATGGAGGAGATGGTATGGAGAGAAATAATGCGGAAGATCTATATTTAGAGCTACTGAAAAAGGCGCTTTTATATGAAATATGGATTGAGCATGAAAAATATTATCACGACCCAAGTAACATTATGTTTAATCCAACAATGGAAACAAGACAATACGGACTCGATTGGCCCCCGATTGCTCACAGTATGATTGGCAGAGAACGGATGAATAACCTACACCAATGCATGGAGTCAGTCATAACGGATAACATCGAGGGAGATTTTATCGAAACAGGAGTTTGGCGAGGTGGTGCATGTATTTTTATGCGAGGCTTTTTGAAATCTTACGGCATTACGAATCGAAAAGTTTGGGTTGCTGATTCATTCGAAGGACTGCCTCCCCCTGATCCAGATTATCCAGCTGATACACACTCACCTTTTCATACTATGGACTATTTAAGAGTTTCCTTAGAAGAAGTGGCAGATAATTTTAAAAAATATAACCTACTGGATGATAACGTATGCTTTTTAAAAGGTTGGTTCAAAGATACTCTTCCCACCGCACCGATCGAAAAGATTGCTATAGCTAGACTGGATGGGGATATGTATTCTTCCACATGGGAGAGTTTAGCAAATCTTTATCCTAGGGTTTCTGTAGGTGGCTATATCATTATTGATGATTACGATGTGGATCAATGTAAAGCCGCGGTACATTATTATCGGGATTGTATAGGTGTCCATGATGAAATAAAAACGATTGATCAAAATGGTGTTTATTGGAGAAAAACAAAATAACATCTCAAACATACAGAAACATGGAAGACTTTTTGTCTTTCTTGTTTTTGTTTGTTTTCTTATTCGTACTCTCCACTTCCCATACATGCTCCCTTTCCTTCAAACATACACATAAGAACAGAGATGGAAAAGGAGCATAATGATGAACAACCCTTATTATGTATACGTGTTTGATTGGATTAAAACGTGGATTATCAATACCTGTCGAATCCATCAACATTGGCTAAAACATCAAAGAGATCTTACTGAGCACGATGATGTCTCAATCAAGCATCTAACAGCGATCGAAACCGCTTATCGTCAAATTGAACAAATGGCTAGTAGTCCTCATTCGTCCATTGGAGAATTGGACGCTTATTTCCATAAAGTCTTAAACGCCCAAAACAAATACGAGAAGTACCTTCAAATTCGTCAAACAACTGACAACCATAATCAACCCCATATGTACACGAACAATAGCTTTCCTACATCCAGAGTAAGCAACACCACCATTCCCACAGTCCAAAGAGTTCCAATGGGTCAACACCAACTTCCCTCACTCCCGTATCCCTACCATGCATTAGAACCCTACATTGATGAAGTAACGATGCGTATTCATCATGGTGAGCACCATAAAAAATACGTAGATAACTTGAATACCGCTGAAATTGAAATCGAAAAAGCTCGCCAGACTCTTAACTTTGATCAAATAAGGCACTGGGAGCGAGAAGCCTCCTATAACGGTGTGGAACATTATCTACATACTATTTTTTGGGATTGTATCAAACCAAACAGTGGCGGAGTACCTTCAGGATCACTCCTCAAGCAAATTCAGACTGATTTCGGGAAATTCTCTGCTTTAAAAAGCCACTTCTCTACCATAGCCGAAAAAGTAGCAGGAGGCTGGGTCATCCTTGTTTGGAACCCTCGTACTGCGAGACTCGAAATCTTACAAATGGAAAAACAGCAAAGCCTCTCCCAATGGGACGGTGTTCCCCTCCTCTGTCTAGATGTCTCGGAGCACGCTTACTACCTCAAATACCCAAATCGCAAAAAAGAATACATTAAACATTGGTGGAATGTTGTCAATTGGGATGCGGTAAAAAGACGTTTTCATCAAGCCCGTAACTCTACTTAAAAAATAGTAATAAAAATAACAATATTCTCTTTTCCATAACATAAATATGGTATAGGTCATTAGCTAGATCTATTAGTTTGACATTTCAGGAGGCGTATAAGCATGGCAAAAAAGGGTTCAAAGGCCAAAAATACCCCAGCAAGTGAACAGCAAGTCGCGCGACCAAAAAAATCTCATTTTACGAATCGAGCCAATTACTACTTTCAGGAAGTAGTGGCACCCATCGAGAGATCCTATCGACAAGCGATGGGCATTGGAAACTATGCAGAAGGAGTGAGGATTTTTGAAACACTCCAAGCCGCTAGAAAAGAGTATCGCCTTCTGTTGTATCGGAATGAATGGGTAAAGGTCAAAGCCAAATAGCTTAGCCCCAGAACTTCCGATCCAGTGCCCGATATTGAATCGCCTCAGCAACATGGGCCACCTGGATTTTCTCTTCACCTGCAAGATCAGCGATCGTACGTGCCACCTTTAGAATTCGATCATGTGCTCGTGCACTTAATCCAAGTCGATCAAATGATTGATGTAATAGTCCTCTTCCAGCTCGATCTAACTCGCAATGTTTTCGAATTTGGGCCGGTACCATGCTACTGTTACAAAGAGTTGCTGATTCTTTAAATCGCTCTTGTTGAATTTGTCTCGCTTGATTTACTCTCAACCGAATCTCCAGTGACGACTCAGGTACAGATTTAGAAGATATCGTCTCGAAGTTTACTCGGGGTACCTCCACATGCAGATCAATTCGATCGAGCAGGGGCCCCGAGATACGAGAGCGGTATCTTTGTACTTGATGAGGAGTGCATGTGCAACTTCGATCTTCCTCGTACCCATAAAATCCACACGGGCATGGATTCATAGACGAAATAAGCATGAAATCAGACGGAAAAGATAATGTTATCTTCGATCTACTAAGAGTAACCTCTTTATCTTCTAGAGGCTGGCGAAGAACCTCTAAAGCTGCCTTGGAGAATTCAGGTAGTTCATCTAAAAACAACACGCCTCGATGGGACAAGCTTACCTCTCCAGGCTTTGGGATTTGCCCACCTCCTACGATCCCAACTGAGGATACTGTATGATGAGGAGAGCGGAATGGGCGCTCTTGGACAAGTTTACCTCGCTCAGATAATAAACCAGCTATGCTATAAATCTTCGTTACTTCCAGAGATTCTTGACGATTCATACAGGGAAGAATGCTGGGAATCCGTCTGGCAAGCATCGTTTTGCCTGAACCGGGTGGGCCAATTAACATTAAATTATGACCACCTCCAGCGGCCACTTCCATCGCCCGTTTTACATGTTGCTGTCCTTGGACATCCTTCAAATCGGGTTGGATCGATTTCGTTAGTTCAGTGGTGGTAGCGATTTCTCCAGCAGCTGGCTGCCATTCTCCTTTTAAGTATGCTACTGATTCTTTCAATGTCTGTAGTGGAATAATCTCAATTCCATCAACTAAGCGTGCTTCTTGGTCATTCGCACTAGGTACTAACACCTTGGCAAATCCCTGTTCTTTTGCACACATAACCATGGGCAAAATTCCATGAAGAGGTCGTAAACATCCATCTAGAGATAATTCACCTAAAAAAATCGTTTTATCTATGCTTGCCCCTACCATTTGATCACTAGCTAGAAGAATCCCCAACGCAATTGCTAGATCAAAGCTGGCGCCCTCCTTCTTAATATCCGCTGGAGCTAGATTCGTCGTAATACGCTGTAAGGGGAAGTTTACTCCACTATTTTTAACAGCCGCCCGAACCCGCTCCTTGGACTCCCGAACAGATGAATCAGGAAGACCAACTATATCGAAAGCAGGTAATCCATTACTAATATCTACCTCAACCTCCACGATAAAACCATGGATTCCTAATACAGATGCACTATAGATCTTTGCATACAAATGATTATCCCCCAAACATTTGTTCCATAATATGGTAATCATTCGGGTTTTTTTCATATAATCCTGCTAATTTATTCAAATAAAGACAAAAAAGATGACTCTGTCTCAAGAAGTCATCTACATGGTAAGAAGAATGGATCATGCATCTTTATGCACAATATAAAGATTATCTTCTTTTGAAAGTCCTAATTTACATGCTTCTTCGATCGAATATCTCTCTGCAATATTGTACAGTTCCACTCTAAAGCCAACTGACTCTAGCCTCTGTATATAATCTTCTTTCGCATATACTCGCACACGATCTTGATGACCATAGGCTCTAATCCGATCTTCTGGAGTTACGACTTGCTCATCCTCAAAACTCGTCTCGACATTCGTAGCCAGCGGCACTTGCATAATCCCCCAGCCTCCTACTTTCATTACCCTGTAAAACTCTCTCATCGCCTTACGATCATCCGGAATGTTCTCAAGTATATGACTACATAAAACGACATCAAACGCTTGATCCCCAAAATAAAGATTTGTGGCGTCTAATCCCTTGGTCCAAGGGTCTAGAGGTTTCGAATCTCCACACACGTAATGGAGATTCGCGCATGTAGACATCCTATTTTTTACATGTTTTTCTCTTTCAGGATCAATATGCAAAACACTTACATTCGCCCGTAATAAATCAGTTTCTCTTTCAATAAACCATACGTAAAGCCTTTCACGATCCATAGCCATACAGATCGAACAAATTCCTGTTTCTAGATTCCAATTTTCCAATTGAAATGGTTGTGGTTCAAAAGAACCAGCAGGCCAAGGAATAAATTGTGAAACGTGATTCTTACAACATGGACAATAATAGGAAGATGTATTTTCCAACCTACCCACCCCTATGCAAAGTATTTGCTAGCTCTTTAACTATTTGGCTTACAAGCATCGTGTCCATCTCTTCCCAAAACGGTAGACTGATGATGCGATCTGATATGCATTCCGTCATGGCCATAGTAGATTGATTGCTAGTAGCAAATTGTTTTTGCCTGTGGCAAGGCGGAGAAAAATAGCATCGCGTCTCAATCCCTTGTTTATCTAAACGATCTATGAGTTCATGTGCTTTTTCGTCCCGTGGACTGAGAATGGAAAGGAGTTGAGTAACGATCTGACCAGAGCAATTTTGAACTCTCCATCCTTTCTCAAATAGATTCCATTTATTCATCTGCTCTAAGTACCATTGTTTAATCTGCTTTCGGGATTCCATTTTCTGTTCAAATACATCCAACGTTGCCAGACCGATGGCAGCCATATATTCGGACATCTTACTATTGAGCCCTTTTAAAGTTGATTCTCTACTCCCCTTATAACCGAAATTCCCCGCTTGCCGCACATTTGAGATGATCCCTTCATCACCGCTGTATACCAATCCTCCCTCTCCAATTCCAAATCCCTTGGTAGCATGGAAGCTATAGATGATGCTCCCTAAAAAACCCTTACCAAAATGACCATGCTTATCTCTTGCTCCAAAGCTAGCTGCTGCATCCACTACTACTGGGATACCTTTCTTCTGCAACTCGTTGTAGTATGTCAGGTCTATACATGTTCCAAATGTTGCATAGGGAACAACAACTGCAACCTGGTCCCCTAGCTTTTTCAAAGTATCCTCTACTATGTCTACATTCATAGACCATTCGTCTTCATAAATATCGATAAAATAAGGCTCTAGTCCACACCAAATAGCAGCTAAAGGGGTAGCTGAGAAGGTAAAGCTAGGCATTAGCGCATATCGACCATTCGGCCTCATACATTGAGAAATGGCAAGCATTAAACCAATTGTTGCATTATTAACGGTGCTTACCGCACCCTCCCCTTCGAAAAACTCTTGCAGGATCCGCTCTTCGAAAGTGTCATTCAAGGGTCCGTAGTTGGAATAAATTCGATTTTCATCAATTTGCGAAAGATACGCTAGATATAATTCGCTCTTCACTACATTAGGACGGAGAAATGGTATCGGTTTAATTAGCGAATCCCCTCACTTTATCTATCAAATTCACAGCAATGGTGGCTATAAGCTATATATCTGCGGAATGTCTTCCAATAGTCTCAAGCATTTCTTACGCACTCCTTGCAAAATAAAGGAATGATTTTCACTTGCAATTAATTCATGCATACGAGAATTCCAACGTTCATTCCACTGTTTGAGATAACCTTGGTACTCAGCCATCTCGATAAATTGGTTTTCAAAAGAACTCAACAAAATACTTGCCCACTCAGCTACACGTCCTAACTCTAAATCTGCTGTATTCATCCGATCTTCTAGGTGAATCCTGACGTAACTTAACGGTTCTGCTATATATACCGCATCTCCTTGAGAGAGTAGAGACATCCAAGTAGCTACATCACTCAACACAACATGATGAAAGCCTCCATACCTTGCCCAACCTTCCTGGAGATCACTTTTTTTAAATAAAACCGTCGTACATCCCCCTATTGAATTAGTGAACTGGCTAAGCATGTGCTTCCCAAGCTCTTTTCCATTAATAAGTGAATCTTTATAAAGCAATTTAGATGTACTTACGACTGGAGGTAATTCATTTCCATCGTCGTCAACTACCTGTCTGTAAGAAGTAACTAATTTGACATTAGGAAGGCGAAGAAAGTAATGGACCATTTTTTCGATTTTCTCCCGATGAAAAAAATCATAATCATGTAGAAAGTTAACAAACTCTCCAGTAGCCATACTAAACAGGGTTAGGGTATTACCCAAGTCAAATGAGTTTCGACCTGTCTCTACATTTCGAACATACTTAATATGATCATAATCCCTTAAATAGGGCTCAACCAAAGCCTCCACTCCATTATCAGTACTATTATCACCGATAATGATCTCAATATTGGGATATGTTTGGGCTAATACACTCTCCAATGCCTGCTTCAACATATGAGGACGATTACAAGCAGATATTAAAACACTTACCTTTGGAAGATATAAGTTTTTTTCTTGATCCATAAACATTCTCTTTGGTTCCTGACTCATAAACAACCCTCCTGATCATCCATGTTTTTATAGTATTTATTCATTTACCTCCAAGAATATTCTAAGAGCTAGAGCAAAGAATCAAACCTATTTTTTAGAAAAAATTCTATATTTATCATTCACATAAAAAATTGAAATATCATGTTCATTTCCTCTTTACAGATTGTTGCGAAGGGGCTAAGATGTAGATGCAACTTATTTAACTAAAAGATTAACTAAGTTTATAAAATAACTAAAAACGCACATAAGAAAATGCAATCCATGAAGACCAAAGGAGCGGATTTATATGTCAACCTTTTCGAATCAGGTTATTATGATTACTGGCGCATCAAAAGGGTTAGGGCGTGCCTTGGCGCTAGCATTTGCCAAAGAGAGAGCGAAATTAGCCATTTGTTCTCGAGAGGAAACGAAATTACTTCAAGTAAAAAAGGAAGCGATTGAGCAAGGAGCAATGGAAGTATTAGCCATTACGGCCGACCTATCACTCTCTCGTGATGTAGAACGATTTATCGCATTGGCTGAAGCAACCTTTGGCACCATTGACGTCTTAATTAACAATGCATCTATCCTAGGCCCTAGTCCTATGCCCCTTCTGGCCGATTATCCCGAAGTTGACTATCAAGAAGTTCTTCGCGTAAACGCAGTAGGCCCTTTTCTCGTAACGCGAAGAGTGGTGGCGAGGATGCTACAAGAGAAAAAAGGTTCTATCATAAATGTAACGTCAGAAGCAGGGCATACGGGCTACAGCGGTTGGGGGGCTTATGGAATCTCCAAATTTGCATTGGAAGGATTAACTGAAACGTGGGCTGATGAGCTAGAAGGGACTGGAGTTCGCATGAATATGATAGATCCGGGTGAGATGGATACAGAAATGCATGCTTTAGCCGTACCAGATTGCGATTACGACCTCACTGATCCAAATGATGTCGTCGATGTGTTTCTACACTTAGCTTCAGCCGAATCAACGGAAAACGGAGAACGAATACAAGCGGCTGAGTTCTTACAAAAAAGGGGGGCTTTATCATGACCGCACCCCTTTCCTTCTACCTACCAGACTCCCTTCATGCATCTTTGCCACCTGAGCGTCGCGGCATTCGTCGTGATCATGTAAAGTGTATGGTTTTAAATCGCCAAACGGGGGAGACCACACATACCCAGTTTCAACATATCGATTCCTATCTGGAGAAAGACGATCTATTAGTACTAAATGCAAGTCGAACAATTCCAGCTGTTTTTCAAGTTGATTGGAAGCGGAATGGGACACTCCTACAAACCCAAGTAGAAATTAGACTGGCACGACGAATCGATTCGACTAACTGGGAAGCGTTAATCGTGGCCGCTGGGGTGAATCTAGGAGATGAATTTATTTTCTCATCTTATCTCCAAGCACAAGTTATTTCACTATCAGAGGCTTCCATTGTAACCCTACAATTCTCCCAATCTGGCAATCATCTACTTGAATCGTTCTATGCTTTAGGCGAACCGATTCGCTATGAATACATCGACCATCCATGGGACTTAGATTATTATCAAACCGTTTATGGAACCGTTCCAGGATCTGTTGAAATGCCTTCTGCGGGAAGAGCTTTTAGTTGGGAACTATTACTGAAATTACAGAAAAAAGGAGTGAGAATTGCATATATTCAGCTCCATACAGGACTTAGTTATCTACTTGATGACCAAGCGTATCTGGACCCCAAAAAGCATGCCGAGGAATACTTAGTTCCCGTTAGTACCGTTCAAGAAATCAAGAAAGCCAAGAAGCACGGTAAGAGGGTCATTGCAGTTGGCACAACCATAGTGAGGGCCTTAGAGACATCTATCGACGGGGATGGAGAGCTTATCCCCCAGACTGGATGGACTAGTCTACACATAACTGCTAATACAAAGCTCCTTGTCGTAGATGGGTTAATAACAGGATTTCATGAGCCAGAAGCAAGTCATCTCGACCTTCTTTCATCTTTGATCAATCCAGAGCACCTCCTTCATGCTTACCAAGAAGCGATTGAGCACCAGTATTATTGGCATGAATTTGGCGATATGAATTTAATTCTGTAAAAAGGGAGAAGCATTTATGTATCATGCGATTCCGACACCCACAAACGTACACCTACACCACGTAGCGATCCAAGTTAGCAATCTACACGTATCATCTCAGTTTTATCAACAACTATTTGGTTTACAAGTCCATCAACATTTTTATCTAGAAGAAGAAGAAATCCTCTGGCTTCAAGGAGATGGATGGAGATTAGAGTTAATATCCATTAACCAAGAGACAACATCCCCTCCCTCCACCTATCATTTCGCTATCGAAGTAAGCCATTTGATCGAATGGGAACGCATTTGTATTCAAACCCACATACCCATTATGGAGGGGCCGATTACACTACCGAATCAGACCAAGATCTTATTTATCGAGGGACCTGATGGGGAGCAGATCGAATTAATTGAAACTACTTCTTGAAGGGATCCCTTGACAGATTTTGTAGGGAGTCTAAACTAAAGTGGAGGTTATGACTGAACGAGATTATTTAGTAGGAGGATGCGTTTGTTATGTCTGAACCAATGAGTTATACACGTCAACAAATCCTAACCCTACTTCGAAAAAGTGGATCCATGAGTGCACAAGAGTTAGCAAATGCCTTAGAAATCTCCAATATTGCTGTGAGAAAACATCTACAAGTTCTTGAAAAAGATCATCTACTCAAAACAACTTTGGT
The DNA here is from genome assembly GCF_004341445.1 of Baia soyae. GTDB lineage: Bacteria > Bacillota > Bacilli > Thermoactinomycetales > Thermoactinomycetaceae > Baia > Baia soyae. The sequence goes on along the minus strand of NZ_SLXV01000001.1, from coordinate 124,736 downwards.
ACGTCAAGCGATGGGGAGACCTACATCCGTCTACTCCCTTACCGAGGAAGCGGAAGCGTTTTTTCCAAAACATTATAGTGATCTAACACTCGATTTTTTACAAGACTTAGAGTCTCTTCACGGCAAAGAAACCATCGATCAATTATTTCGCCTCCGTGAAGAACGCTTAAAGGAAACCATTCGACCTCTTATGAAAGATCTTCCTCTCTCAGAGCAAGTAGCCCAACTAGCATCGATTCAGCAGGAAAAGGGCTATATGGCCGAGTGGGAAGAAGGTGTGGAAAAGGGTACTTATACCATGACAGAATATAACTGTCCCATTCACACAGTCGCACATCAATATCTTCAAGCATGTGGAAGCGAACTCTCTTTGTTCCGTGGTATTCTGGACGCTGATGTAGAGCAAGTGGAGTGTAAGGCCAAGGGCGGGAAACAATGCATATACCAGATCCGTCCTCATAAATAAAGCAAGGAGACCTATCAATATCCGGTCTCCTTGCTTTATTTATTCCTTTTTCAAAACGCTCCTTCAAAATGCTCTGTCTCGATGGCTTGTCCTGTTTGGCGATTTAAGAGAACTGAAATGACATCGAATCGCAAGGAATAAGGGCGTTTTACGTGGTTGAGAACGTATTGAAGCGCAATCTTTCGGACTTGTTGTTGTTTCTTTCCATCTACAGACTGAAAGCCATAGCCAAAACGAGTGCTTGTGGTCGTCCGTACTTCGACAAATACTAAATCTCGTTGATTCGTCACAATTAAATCGAGTTCACCTAATTGGGAGCGCCAATTACGTGTTAGAACCTCATAACCCTTTTCTTCTAACAACTGTGCTGCAACTTCTTCCCCTAGGGTTCCTATTTGTTTACGCACATCTTTCATACATAGCGCCTCCGAAGAAAACCGTTATAGGGGTAGATTACCAGAAGTTGTATAATTCTGTCAATTATTTGATGAAATGGGGTCCCGTTATCTTGAACGTAGTACTGCTTGAACGGGTGCAAAAGAAGATCGGTGCTCAGGAGTAACTCCGAGTGCTTCGATCGCTTGTAAGTGCTCAGGGGTTCCGTATCCCATATGTTTTTCAAAGCCATAGCCTGGATATTTGTCTGCCAGTTGGGTCATATATTCGTCTCGAGTCGTCTTGGCTATAATGGAGGCAGCTGCGATGGAGTGGCTTTGAGCGTCACCTTTTATGATGCTGTGTTGGGGAATGGTTACTCGGGGAATCTTGACAGCATCACCTAAGATAAAGTCAGGGATCGGTTGTAGCTGGCTGAGAGCGATGCGCATGGCCTGATAAGTAGCTTGCAAAATATTATATTTGTCTATGTAAGGTACATCGATTACTCCAACACCAATCGTAATGGCTTCTTGTTCAATCTTTTGGCGCAGTCGATTCCGTTCTTCCTTTTTCACTTGCTTGGAATCATTTAGTCCTGTTGCATCAAAGTCGGATGGTAAGATAACAGCAGCTGCTACCACAGGACCTGCTAAAGGACCTCGACCTGCTTCATCTACTCCAGCAATCCAGCTCTTCCCCTGGGCCCATAATTGACGCTCAAACCGCCACATTCCTTCAACCCGAATCTGCTCAGCCTGTATTCTCTCTTGCTGTTTCAGGTAGGATTGAAGGAGTTTTTGAACGCCCATTCTTGAATCTATGCGTAGTTCAGCCAGTTCGTCTTCCGTTATTACCTCTGAAGATGAGAGCCTCTCTTTCCAATCTGCGATGGTTCTACTCATCTCGTTGTACACCCTGTTCTGCTGTAAAGAATTCATCGCCCGGATATTCAAAGGAGATTCTTCCAATCATGCCGCCTTGTAAATCATTGAGGAAAATCTCAGCTGCTTTTTCGGTATTTACAACTCCGCCACGCTGGATACAGCCGCGCTTTTTTCCGATCTCCTGTAGTAAATCATAAGCTTCTTCTTCCATAGCAGAATCCTGTAGCTTATAACGCGTCATCAGCTCTGTAGCATAACGCTCTTTGAGATAAGCAATCCCATGTACTGCCACTTCTTCAATCGGCAAAATCTCTTCTTTGATCGCACCGCTTAGTGCAAGGCGAAGCCCAACCCCATGATCTTCAAACTTCGGCCATAAGATCCCAGGCGTATCTAACAGCTCTAGATTTTGGCCAATTTTAATCCATTGCTGAGCTTTGGTAACACCAGGACGATCACCTGTTACAGTTGCTGCTCTCTTAGCCAATCGATTAATCAAAGATGACTTTCCAACATTGGGAATCCCTAAAACCATCGCCCGCACACGACGTGTTAGAATTCCTTTGCGCTGGCGTGTTTCAAATAATGGTTGAAGGAGTTTATCCGTAACGGATTGAATCAAGTTTACTCCTTTGCCTGTCTTTGCATCGACTTCTAGTACGCCAACACCTTGTTCACGAAAATACTCTACCCACATCTTATTCGCTTTTGGATCTGCCAAATCACATTTGGTTAAGAGAATCACTCGTGGCTTTTGTGACACAATCTCACCCATCATCGGGTTACGGCTAGAAATGGGTAAACGCGCATCTAATAATTCAAATACCACATCGACCAACTTTAGTTTTTCTGTCACTTGCCGGCGTGCTTTCGCCATATGGCCCGGAAACCATTGAATACTCATATTTCCACATCCTATTAAAAACTATAAACCCTTAAAATGGGACATCGGCCAATATACGAAGGATGCCTTCCCTACAATTTCACTCGTGGAAACGGGTCCGAAAACTCGACTATCCGTGCTATTGGAACGATTATCTCCTAGGACAAATACTTGTCCATTTGGCACTTTAACAGGAGCAAAGTCAGTGGTTTTGGTAGAGGATCCCAAGTACGATTCTTTCACTTCTTTTCCGTTTACCAACAACTGATTGTTCTTCACTTCTACCGTCTCTCCTGGAAGAGCCACAATCCGTTTAATTAAGTCAACCTTGTCTTTACTGTGAAAAATAACGACTTCACCCTGCTTCGGGTCACGCACCTTGTAGATCAACTTATTTACCATTACTTTATCATTAGAAGCTAAAGTATCTTGCATAGAGGGACCTGAAACATGAAATGGCTCCAGTACAAATCCTCGAATTAGAAGAGCAAGAGCCAGAGCAGCAATGAGCGCGATCGCCCAATCTCGGTATGCACTCTTCCCTTTTCCATTTCCTTCCCCACGATTACGTCGTGAACGCGAAGGAAGAGAAGACTGATTCTGAGGTTGCTGTTTCGTACGCTCCGAACGTGGAATAAACTTTTGACCGTCCATAGATCCCTCCTATATAGCATTAGTAAGTAAATATACAGTAAAAGGGCTGGATTAGAAACCCAAGCCCTTTTCTATGTGTGATCTTATTATTTCTCAGTACGGATTTCTTTAATACGTGCTTTTTTACCACGTAGGCTACGTAGGTAGAATAATTTCGCACGACGTACTTTACCACGGCGCAATACTTCGATCTTATCGATACGTGGTGAATGGATTGGGAAAGTACGCTCTACTCCCACTCCGTAAGAAATTTTACGAACGGTGAAGGTTTCAGAGATACCGCCACCACGACGTTGGATTACCACGCCTTCAAAAAGCTGGATACGCTCGCGTTGTCCCTCTTTTACTTTCACGTGCACTTTCAAAGTATCACCGGCACGGAATAAAGGAATATCTTGACGAATTTGAGATTCAGATACGCTTTTCAAAATTGGATGCATAATCGTTTGTGCCTCCCTTCCTTAAGGTATTTTTATCCGCTTCAAGAAATCATGAACGGAGATATTTTAACATAAGCCACTACTGAAACACAATTATTCAGATCGCTTTCTTTGCTCTAACATTCGCAAGAACTTCCGATCTTCTTCTGTCAACGGAGCTGATTTCAGAAGGTCGGGCCTTCGTGTCCATGTTCGCTTTAGTGACTGTTCTCTGCGCCATTTCTCCATATTTGCATGATGACCCGATAATAAAATATCAGGTACTTCCATACCACGAAATTCAGATGGTCTCGTGTAATGTGGATACTCTAAAAGCCCGTTTGAAAACGAGTCCATCGCTGCCGAATCATGATTGCCAAGTACACCAGGGATTAATCGACTCACACTGTCAATGATGACCATCGCTGGGAGTTCTCCACCGGTGAGTACAAAATCCCCTACGGAGATCTCTTCCGTCACCAAGTTTTGACGAATCCGCTCATCAAATCCTTCATAATGCCCACAAAGGAACATCAGATGCGAGTGTCCTGCTAACTCCTCTGCCTTCTTTTGCGTAAAAGGAGCTCCTTGTGGAGACATCAACAGAATCGGTGGACGCTTCACAGCATCCTGAAGTAGATGATCGACTGCATCAAATAGAGGTTGTGGCTTTAACACCATGCCTCCACCGCCGCCATACGGAGTATCGTCGACAGTCTGATGCTTATCGGTGGCAAACTGACGAAAATTGGTTACATTCGTCTCAATGAGCCCTTTTTCATGAGCTTTACGGATGATACTAGTAGATAAGAATCCATGAAACATCTCAGGAAAAAGAGTTAGTACATCAAAGCGAATCTGTGCCAATTATTCCAGTCCTTCCATCCACTCAATCGTAATCTGTTTTGAAGCCACATCGATCTCGTTAACAATGTCATCAATATAAGGTAAAAGGATCTCTTTCCCATCCGCTGTCGCCACGACCCAAACATCATTGGCTGGAAGGGTTAAAATTTCCTTTACCTTACCCACCCTGCGTCCCTCTGTTGTGAATACTTCGCAGTGAATAATATCTTTAAAGTAGTACTCGCCTGCTTCCATATCAAGAGAGACCACATCTGTTACAGGAACGACAAAGGTTCCCCCCTTGAAAGGTTCTGCTTGATTGATGTTATCCCATTCTTGGAACTTCACTAAGTAAGCATTTTTATGAAGGCGACTCTTCTCCACAGTCAAAGGGAGTGGCGTTGTAAGTGTTGCATGTTGTAGCAGTAACACCTGTCCAGGTGCAAAGCGATCTTCCGGAAAGTCAGTCTCTGAGAGTAGCTTCACTTCACCGCGAATACCATGTGTGCCCAGAAAACGGCCTACTTTTAAAAACTCTACTTCTTTCAAATCGGTTCACCTATTCCGCTATCGGATCGGATCATTATTTTGATTCAAGGATACCTTCTTTACGGAACAAGTTACGTACGGTATCAGATGGTTGAGCACCAGTAGCTAACCATTTTTTCGCTTTTTCAGCATCAATTTTCACTTGAGCTGGTTGAGCAATCGGGTTGTAGTAACCGATTTCCTCGATAAAACGACCATCACGTGGAGCACGAGAGTCAGCAACTACTACACGGTAGAAAGGAGCTTTTTTCGCACCTATGCGTTTTAGACGGATTTTCACTGCCATTGATTCTTCACCTCCTAATTAGGGTTTCACAAATTCACCATTATATCACGCTATCCAAGGAAAGGAAACTTAAATCCTTTTCGCTTTTTCTTTGATTTGGTCATTTGCGCCATTTGCTTCATCATCTTTTTCATATCTTCAAACTGCTTGAGAAGACGATTCACTTCTTGTACCGAAGTACCGCTACCAAGTGCAATCCGTTTTCGTCTGTTTGCATTGATAATCTCTGGTTGTTCACGCTCAGACGGGGTCATCGAACGAATAACGGCTTCGATTCGTCCAATTTTTTTCTCATCGATGTTGAGATCTTTGACCCCTTTCAACTTATTTGCACCTGGGAGCATCGCCAACATATCTTCAAGCGGTCCCATGTTCTTCATCTGTTGAATTTGATCTAAGAAATCATCAAGTGTAAAGCTTTGTGTCCGCATCTTCTTTTGAAGTTCGCGTGCTTTCTCTTCATCGACAGCTGATTGCGCCTTTTCGATCAAGCTGAGAACATCACCCATCCCGAGAATTCGAGATGCCATGCGGTCTGGATGGAAAGGCTCGATTGCGTCCATCTTCTCACCCAAACCAACAAACTTGATCGGACAATCTGTAACTGACTTAACGGAAAGTGCCGCTCCCCCACGAGTGTCACCATCAAGCTTAGTGAGGACAACCCCTGTCAGACCTAACTCTTTGTTAAAGTGATCCGCTACATTTACCGCATCTTGACCTGTCATCGAATCGACTACTAACAAAATTTCGTGAGGCTCGGTTTGTGCCTTGATCTGACGAAGCTCGTCCATCATTTCTTCATCAATATGCAAGCGACCTGCTGTATCGATAAATACGTAATCAAAGCCTTCTGCTCTCGCCTTCGCTACGCCCTCTGTGGCAATCTTTACTGGGCTTTCCTTGTCACCAAGAGTAAAGACGGGAGCACCAATTTGTTCACCCAGGACTTGTAGCTGCTTAATCGCCGCTGGACGGTATACGTCTGCTGCCACTAAAAGCGAACGTCGATTTTGTTTTTGCAATAACTTTGCAAGCTTTCCTGTGTGAGTAGTTTTACCTGCCCCTTGTAATCCGGACATCATAATAATCGTTGGAGACTTAGGTGCTGTATTTAACTTAACTTGCTCTCCACCCATTAAAACGGTCAACTCTTCATGGACCACTTTAATCACTTGTTGACCGGGTGTTAAGCTTTTTAGTACTTCTTGTCCAACCGCACGTTCTTTCACCCGATCGATAAACGTTTTTACTACTTTAAAATTTACATCGGCTTCTAGTAAAGCGAGACGTACTTCACGCATTGCTTCTTTTACATCGGCCTCGGTAACTTTTCCTTTACCTCTTAGCTTCGACATAACTGATTGCAGTCGCTCAGACAATCCTTCAAATGCCATCCGTACACCTCCCTAGCTTTTATTTTCAATCAATCTCTAATAATCTTGTTATGATCGGTTCAGCCACAGCTCGGGCATTTGCATCAGCGTCTAGCTGAGTGCGTAGTTCTGCAATGAGCTCTTGGCGTGTTCTATGTTTCGTTACTAAGGATAGTTTATTTTCTAGATCAGTAAGGGTCACTTGTGCCCGTTTAATCGCTTCAAACACCGCTTGACGTGAAGTCCCTTGATGTTCGGCAATCTCGGAGAGCGACCAGTCTTCTAAGTAATATAGCTCGAGGAGAGATTGTTGTTTCTCCGTGAGAAGTGAGCCATAGAAGTCATACAATAGATTCATCTTAGTGGTTTGCTCCAGCATGGGAGTCACCTCATTTATGCCTGTCAAGGCAATCACATTTACAGGTATTAACTATAAAGGATTGGAATATAGGTGTCAAGTGTTTTGGGTTTACAGTTGTTGGGTAGTGCTGAGAGGGATTTTGAAAGGCTTGACTTAGACCTGAAGACTGTCCCGGGACAGTTCAAAGAGCTCCGCTTTAGTAGGAGCCCTTTGGACTTGGGTTTATGATTACTCTAAACTCTCATCTTCTTCAATTGTATCTTTAAACAATGCATGTAAAAACTGATCTCGGTCAAATTCTTGTAAGTCATCAGCTTTTTCTCCGAGTCCGACGAACTTGACGGGAATCTTTAATTCGTTGCTGATGGCGATAACGATTCCACCTTTTGCTGTGCCGTCGAGCTTGGAAAGCACTAGGCCGGTAACGTTTACGGCTTCACCAAAGGTTTTGGCTTGTACCATGGCGTTTTGCCCGGTTGTGGCATCTAAAACGAGAATAACTTCATGGGGGCCATTCGGAATTTCGCGTTGGACTACACGGTGTACCTTTTTCAGCTCTTCCATGAGATTTACTTTGTTTTGTAGACGGCCAGCTGTGTCGCAGAGGAGAATGTCTGCTTTTCGGGATTTGGCGGCCTGAATCGCATCGAAAATCACGGCGGCTGGATCCGAGCCTTCTTGATGCTTAATCACATCGACTCCAGCTCGCTCACCCCAGATTTCTAACTGTTCGATCGCTCCGGCACGGAAGGTGTCTCCAGCGGCTAGAACCACTTTTTTGCCTTCTTGTTTGAAGCGATGGGCCAGCTTTCCGATGGTCGTCGTCTTCCCTACACCGTTTACTCCAACAAATAGGAGAACGGTCATGCCGTCTTCTTGAATTTGTAATTTACTACCGGCATATGCTTCTTCTAAGATCTCAGCAATCATTTCGGACATGAGCGGTTGTAATTCCGTCGGTTCAGTAATCTTGCGAGCTTTTACCTCACCACGTAATCGCTCCACGAGATCCATCGTGGTGGTAACGCCTACATCTGCACTGATTAAAATTTCTTCTAGTTCTTCAAATAAATCTTCATCAATCTTTTTTCGATTGCGAAATAGGTCCCCCATCGCACCTACTAAATTGGTGCTTGTCTTACTCAAACCTGATAAAAACTTTTGGGTAACGGATTCCGTGCTTTTTGATACACTTTCTTTTAATCGTTTAAAAAAACTCACACTTGTGCCTCCTAACTCATCGTTGCAGCTACTTCTTTACTACTATCATCATAATCTTCCATCCGCACAGATACCAGACTGGACACTCCCGATTCTTGCATGGTAATTCCATACAGTACGTCTGCACCTTCCATCGTGTGTTTGCGGTGGGTAATGAGGATGAATTGGGTTTTCACAGCAGCTTCCTTCATATATTGGACGAAACGGGTTAAGTTTGCCTCATCCAGTGCCGCATCCACCTCATCTAAAAAGCAAAATGGGACAGGTTTCACTCTTAATACGGCAAATAGTAAAGCCAACGCTACTAGAGAACGCTCCCCTCCGGATAACAAGGAAAGTTGTTGCAACTTCTTCCCCGGCGGCTGAGCCACGATCTCAATCCCAGTTTCTAACAGGTTCTCCTCATCCGTTAATTGCAGATCGGCGCGACCCCCGCCAAACATCTTCACAAACACATCTAAAAATTCTTCTCGAATAAGCTGGAACACGTCTAAGAAGCGTTTCCCCATCTCCGATTCGATTTGGGCGATGAGATCGTAAAGGGAACGTTTGGCATCTAGCAAATCGGCTTCTTGTGTTTTCAAGAACTCTAGGCGCTCACTAAGTCGCTTGTATTCTTCGATCGCACCTAAACTTACTTCCCCTAAGCCAGCGATTTGTTGTTTGAGGGAACGTACTTTTCGCTCCGCCTGATTCGGCTCTTCTGGCGCGCCGTACATCTCTTTCGCACGTTCGAAACTGACCTCATACTCCTCTGCAAGCTTCTGTAACAGGTGATTAAGCTCTACATCTAGACGATTCACTCGGATTTCGAGATCACGGAGTTGCTCTTCTTGTTTTCGAATGGTCGATTGAGCTTGATGAACCTCGTGTTCTAATTCATTCCGCTCCCGCACTTGCTCATCACGAGTCCCGCGCACTCCACTCAACTTTTCCTGGATAGCTATTTTCTGCTCGCGAAGCTGATCGATTTGCACGGATAGTTGATCCAGTTCCTGTTGATTTAACTCACCCCGCTCACCAAGCTCCATTTGTTCTTTCTCAATCTGTTTTTGTTGCTTTTGGTTACGTGATAAATCACCTTGGATACGAGTCATATTTTCTTTATGATTACGGATTTCTTGCTTAAGCTGAGCAACGGTTACACGCCATTCAGTTACTTGTTCATTCGCTTCCGCTTTGGCATCTACTTCTTGTTTACGAAGCTCTTCTAACTCTTTTCGCTTCTCACTGAGAGACTTCTTTTTCTCTTCTAGTACAACTAATTCTTGCTCAATCTCTTCTGTGCGCTCCTCCAGCTCCATCGTTTTCTCATCCACGATGTGCTGTTGTTGCTCGCCTTGCTCAATCGTTTTCTCTAAGTTTCTCAGCTGTGTTTGGCTTTCACGAAGAGTGCTCTCCATTTGCTGTTCTTGCAAACGAAGTTGCTCGCCTTCTGTACGGAGCTCTTCCCAGTCTTTCTCTAACTGGGTTCGTTGTTCGGTTGTCGTCTGTAAGTCAGCTTGAACTGAGTCCCACTCTTGCTTCTGTTCGTGAAGTTCCCCTTCTAGCTCTTCCAGCTGGCGGGTCCGTCCAAGTAGATTGCTTTTATTATTTTGACGACTGCCCCCTGTCATGCCTCCACCTGGATTTACGACATCTCCATCCAATGTAACGATTCGATATCGATACTGAAGTGTCCGTGCTAGCTGGTTGGCATCCTCCAGACTTTGTGCGACGACTACCAGCCCAAGCAGATTCTCCACAAGCCCTTGATATTCAGGCTCGCAGGAAACCAAGTCTTTGGCAATCCCTATAAAACCATTCAACTTTTGTATTCGTTCCACATCACGGCTCGGTAAGACTCGTGGTTGAATCACATCAAGCGGTAGAAATGTAGCTCGTCCCAAACGGCGATCCTTTAAAAATTGAATCGCATGTCTCCCTGTTTGCTCATCTTGCACCACCACATTTTGCAAGGCCCCACCTAATGCCGTTTCCATCGCAACCTCGTATTTCTCAGAGACGTGAACCAATTGAGCAACCGCACCTCGAACACCTGACAAGGTTTCATGTCCTCGATCGGAGGCGAGCAAGATCTCTTTTACGCCTTGGAAAAAGCCCGCATGCTCTGCTTCCATATCCTTCAACACATCATACTGAGAACGGGTCCGATGATACTTTTGCTCTAACACTCGATTTTGGTGACTAAGACTCTTTTCTTCTTCTTGAAGAGTGTTGCGTTTCTCCACCACTTTCCCCACTTCTTCTCGTTTTTGCTCTAAAGTGGATTTTACTTCTTGCAATTGTTTGTGTGAGCTTTCTTCCTTCTCCTCAATATCCTCACGTTGTTCATAGCTCTCGGATAGATGATCCATCAACGAAGATAAACGCTCCGCTAATTCAATCCGTTGTTGTTCCACAAACTGCCGTTCACTTTTTAATGTGATCACTTCATTGTTACATTCCTGAATTTGTTGCACGACTTCTTGAAGAGGGGTAGACGCTTCCTGCACTGTTAACTTCATCTGTTCTAGAATTGCCTGTAACTCTGCCTCGGCTGCTTGCGATTCGGCTTCTTTCACAGAGAGTCTTTCTTGAAGCTCCGACATTTCCTGCTTTAGGCGAGCTTCTTCTTCTTGTAGCGCAGCCTGACGCTCCTGTAATTGTTGCTTTGTTACCTCTCTGTTACGGCCACGCTCTAACCATACTTCCCGTTGCCCTTCTGCTTTCTCAAGATCCTCACTCGCTTTGAGAAGTTCGCCTTGTACCTGCTCTAAACGAACCTCACACTCATCCACTTGCATTTTTATCTCTTGCAGATAGACTTCTCGTTTGTTTAGTTCAGCTGACAAAATCGCTTGCTCTTCTTTTCGCCGTTTTACCTCTTGAGCAGATGACTGCCACTTACCATGAATATCTTCAATTTTATGTACATACAAGCCAATTTCAACTTGTTCCAATTCCGATTTTAACTCTTTATAAGTGATCGCTTTTTCCGATTGCTCAGCGAGTGGGCCTACTTGACCATCTAATTCATGAATCAAATCATGAATGCGCGCTAAATTTTGCTCCGTCGTCTCTAGCTTCTTCTCTGCTTCCTTTTTCCGAGACTTATACTTTACAATCCCTGCCGCTTCTTCAAAGATAGCCCTTCGGTCCTCGGACTTGCTACTCATAATCTCTTCGATTTTTCCTTGTCCGATCATGGAGTATGCTTCTTTTCCAATTCCCGTATCCATAAATAGTTCATTAATATCTTTCAACCTACAAGTTTGCTTATTTAACAAATATTCGCTTTCACCCGAACGGTATACCCGTCTGGCCACCGTTACCTCTGTATAATCAAGAGGCAGTTTCCGCTCTGTATTATCAAATGTAATCGCTACTTCACAAAAGCCTACTGGTTTACGGGTATCGCTCCCAGCAAAGATGACATCTTCCATCTTACTACCGCGTAATGACTTTGCACTTTGTTCGCCAAGCACCCAACGAATTCCATCGGTAACATTACTTTTCCCGCTACCATTGGGACCCACCACAGCCGTAATACCGGGAACAAACTCAAGCTCTGTCCGGTTTGCAAATGATTTAAATCCGGACATCTCTAATCTCTTTAAATACATAGCCATCCTCCCCTCTCTCGCGGGCGTAATCCATTTATTTTATCATAGCCAAACTATGTATGAAAATTCCGCCTATCACTTTTGTTTTCTTCTTTCTACACGATCGTTCTGATTCCTTTTTGGCACTTGTGAAAACTGAAACAAAATGTTCACAAACTCATGGTCGTCCATGTATTTACTACCCTCATGCAATCCTTTATGATGAATTACATTATGGAAAATGAACATTAAAATATAGGGACACATGTGGAAACGAAATAGGAGGTGAAGCAGATGCTTTGGGACATATTAAACATTATTGGCATTCCAGCATTCGCCATTAGTGGAGCGATTGTAGCGCTCGAGGAAAAATACGACTTATTTGGCTTATATGTACTCGGATTCGTCACTGCCTTTGGTGGAGGAGTCATTCGAAATGTACTGATTGGGATACCCGTAACAGATCTATGGAAACAAGGAAATTTAATGTTGGCTGCGCTTATCGCTATGTCCATCGTTGCTCTATTCCCATACGTGTGGGGAAATCGCTGGCGCAAATGGATTCTGTTCTTTGACGCAGTTGGTTTATCTTCTTTTGCGATTCAAGGAGCACTCTTTGCTCACAAGATCGGGCACCCTCTATACGTCGTAATCGTTGCTACTGTGTTAACTGGAATCGGAGGTGGAGTAATCCGTGACCTCCTAGCAGGTAGAAAACCAGCCATTTTGCGAGAAGAGATCTACGCTATTTGGTGCATTATGATTGGTGTATGCGTGGGCTCTGGCTGGATTGCATCTGAAATTGGCCTTTATACATTACTTGTTACTATCGTTATTCTTCGGATGCTGTCTGTCCACTATCATTGGAATCTATCCATTTATCGCAAATATCCATCCGTATAATCATAAATAACAAACAAACCCCCAACTCTGATGAATTGGGGGTTTTCGTACCTATTTGTAGGAAACCTTTTGAACCAAACGAGCCGTTTCTTTTTCATCAATTTCTCTTAATTTCGCATCTAAGATTTCTAAAAACTCAGCCGCATCTTCTTCACGCGTAATATCGATGCGATCGGCATCAATAATGAGTACATCACTTTCTTTATAGTGATTAAATACCCAGTCATCATAACGCGAATGAAGGCGACGGAAGTAGTTAACATGACTTGGATCTTGCTCATAGTCACGCCCTCGCTTCTCAATCCGTTCCATAATCGTTTCAAAAGAAGCACGTAGATAGATAAATAAATCAGGTCGCTTCTTCGGCCCTGTTGGACAAGTGCAGTGATCTAGTTCTTGAATTTCCTCTAACATATTATGTAAAAGGTCCAAATAACAATCAAACTCTGCTTCTTTCATCATGCCATCTTCAAAGTTAATTTTGGCAAACAAAGCATCTTCGTAAATGGAACGATCCAACACATTATTTTTATGACGCATTGCTTTTTTGATTGAACGGAACCGTGTATTTAAAAAATAAATTTGCAACGGGAAGGCAAAACGCTCCCGATCGTTGTAAAATAAATCGAGTAGTCGATTATCATCAACAGACTCATAAAATGCTTCACTATTTAAATGCTGTGCAATCAATGTTGTATAGGAAGTCTTTCCGACTCCGATCATACCGCCAAGACAAATCACATAACCCATCTCCCTCAAAAGCCTCCTGGACACATTCCCATTATGGTATGGACAAGCATAGGTCCGGAACCCGCGACATATCAAGCTCGAACCATATATGTAAGTCAATAGTGTAACATTAAACAGATTGGAGTGGTATTCTTGATTTTTACTAAAAAACAAATTTTAGGATCTGCACAAGACTTTGCTTATCAAGTTCATCACAATGATACAAGTGGTCATGATTTCCTACATATTGAACGAGTCGTAAATAATGCAAAGACGATTGCCAAGCACGCTGGTGCGGACTCATTTATCTGCCAAATGGCGGCTTATTTGCACGATATAGCGGATGAGAAAATTAGCTCGGATCCTGAGAAGAGTACACAGCAAATTATTCAGTTTCTCATCGAACAGGGCTTATCTACAGAAGACCGAGAACATATTATGGAAATCATTACTACTATGTCATTCCGTGGAGGGGCAAATAAACAACCACCTCGTACGTTAGAAGGAAAGGTTGTTCAAGATGCTGACCGTCTAGATGCACTAGGTGCTATTGGCATTGCCCGAGTGATGGCGTATTCAGGTCACACTGCTCGTCCTATTCATGACCCTTCTATCCTAGTACGTGATCAGATGACAGTAGCAGAATATCGTAGTAATCGCGGGACAGCTGTGACTCATTTCTACGAGAAACTACTGAAGCTAAAGGATTTGATGAATACGGACTATGGAAGACATATGGCCGAAGGAAGACATAGGGTAATGGAAGAGTATTTAGAACAGTTTTATGCTGAGTGGGATGGGGAGCGGTAAGACTATTAGCTTAGGAATACTGGATTTTTTCTAGACTCAAGGTCCCGGGGCATGTATCTGACCATAGCTCAAATAGTGAGCCTACAAGGATGTGGAAAAGCAAGTCCGCTCCTTCCTTCTTAGCTTCGGGCAAGTGGGAAAACTCGCAAAAAGCGCTCAGACATTGCCACAAAACGCCCTAGCTTCGAAGGACTTCGCTAAGTAGGCTCACAAACATCGCTGTAGTCAGATACATTACCCCTATTCCCATTTAATCTGCTAGATATCAGCAAACTTGTTCAAAATTCCTAAATTCAAATGCCTACATCCCTAACTCACGATAGGTCAGAACATGCCCCTACGTCTAACGCTAGCCAGCTATAACTAAGCTAATGGTTGCTTTAGCTATAGGCCAATCATCCTTATCATTTCCCTTTTCTCTGTCTAGCACCCACAATCAACGTCATCGTAATGAGTAGCAATGCCGTTCCCACCACTAGCCATGCAGAAGTCCCTCTTTCTTTTTGATCTGCTGTTTCTTTCGAATCGGGAGTACTATTCGTAGGCGTGTCTGATGGTTGATTGTTTTCAGCACCATCCATCATCCACATGCGTTTATTAAGTACATCCAAATCTGCCTGAGCCTCGGATAATAGCTTGGTACGGCTACAAATCGTCGTGGTAAGATGGCCATTTTCCTTAGTGGCGTAGACTAGATACTCTTTCTCCATTTCAAAGTCAAACCCACACGCTGCTCCGGATAGAGCTGTATACACTGTCAATTCGGGGTCAAGGTCCCCCTTCCAGCGTTTGGATACATGTAGGGTGGCGATTTGTTGATTCGCATCCCCTTCTAATTTGACAACTTTACCCACAAAGACCGCACTACTTTTATCCGCTTCTTTAATTGGATCCCCTGATGGAACACAAGAACATGCCTGTACATCTAACCTCCACCACCCACTCACGGCCAATATGAAGCCCATGATAACTCCTAGCATGATACAAGCTCGTTTCATACGTAGAAAGCCTCCTTATGAGAATGGTTGGTTAATTCAGATAATTATAACCCTATCATAGCATGTTAAGAGCTTTTCCTCTATCTAAAACTCTCTCTCCATATGAATTAATTCCTGCATTCCCTGACAAGTCTTTACATATTCAGAGGAGATGGTTTGAAACCCTTGTTGCTTCCAAAACTTCATCGCAGGTGTATTTATGGCCAGTACATGGATACCGACTCGTTTCCATTCCATATAGTTAATAAATAGATACAAAATTTTTTGACCATAACCATGCCCATGATACCTTGCATGAATGGTTAAAAGAGAAATATGAGGAACACCGTACTTAGGATGGTTAGGAATCGTATCGATCATTCCGATTCGGAATCCATCTGACTTTCGCGTTACCCCTATCATCACCGATCTATACTCTCGCCACGTTCGCAAGAAACGATGTGTATTAAATTGCGCGTCATCATTAAAAAATGACCAATAATAATGGTTGCTCCGTTGCACCTCGATAAAATGGACCCATGTCTGCTCATTTAATTGGTCAAATATGAAATTAGGCGATTCAAACAGTCTCTCCATCCTGTCTCCCCCAAAAGTTCGGTTTCATGTGCATTACCCCGAACATATAGGAAAACAAATAATAATACAATAATTTATTTGTTATTCGCATAGAAAACCACCTAGCATAAAATCTAGGTGGCTCCTTCTGTTCGTCTCGCTTGCCAAAGTTTTAAAGCCTTGGTGGCAGCTTGTTGCTCGGCTTCTTTTTTAGAGCGACCAGAGCCCCTGCCTAGACATTGGTTCTCCAGATATACTTCAGATACGAAGTATCGATCATGAGCAGGACCTTGTGTATCGATAATTCGATAGTCTAAGGGGCCCACTCGTTCTTGTTGCACTAATTCTTGAAGCTGACTCTTTGCGTCTGTCATCCGTGCTAGCCACTCATCATTGATCTTTGGAAACACCACACGTTGTAAAAAAATCCGTGCTGGTTCTAATCCTTGATCGAGGTACACGGCTCCTATGAATGCTTCAAACACATCAGCCAACAGAGAAGGCCTAGTCCTTCCTCCTGTCAATTCCTCTCCTTTACCAAGTCGTACAAAGCTACCAAAATTTAATTCCTTGGCAAACGAAGCCAGCGAAGGTTCACAAACAATTCGAGCACGACGACGAGTTAGTTCTCCTTCACTCATCTTCTGATCATAATGAAAAAGAAACTCGGATACGGCTAGCTCCAAGACCGCATCCCCTAGATATTCTAGTCGTTCGTTATCTGGAATGTGCCCTGAATTTTTCCGCTCGTGTGCATACGAGGTATGGGTGAATGCTTGTTGGAACAATTCTCTGTTACGAAAGCGAATTCCAGTCGCTTGTTCCAAGCTTGTAAAATTCATGTTAATATCACCACCCTAAGAATTACACATCCTCATATACTTTAAACGCGATGGTTGCATTGTGCCCACCAAAGCCAAATGAATTGGAAATCGCAGTACGAAGCGATGCTTTTCGCATTTCATTTGGTACATAATCCAAATCGCATTCTGGATCAGGATGTTCTAAATTGGTTGTTGGTGGGAGAGTTTGGTGATATAAAGCTAAGACTGAAGTAATCGCTTCAATTCCACCTGCCGCACCCAGCAAATGACCAACCATGGATTTAATAGAACTTACGGCTAATTTATAAGCATGATCACCAAAAGCACGTTTAATTGCAATGGTCTCATATAAGTCATTTAGCGGTGTAGAAGTACCATGAGCATTGATATAATCAACTTCCGTCAGCTCTAGACCCGCATTGCTGACAGCCGCTAACATACTTCTCGCTGCTCCATTTCCATCTGGAGCAGGGCTGGTAAGATGAAATGCATCTGCACTCATCCCGTAACCAATCATCTCCGCATAGATCCTAGCACCTCTTGCCTCCGCACGCTCTAGGGATTCAAGAACGATAACTCCAGATCCCTCTCCCATGACAAAGCCATCTCGTTCCTTATCAAAAGGCCTACTCGCACGTTCTGGATCATCATTATTCCGGGAAAGTGCTCCCATCGAGGAGAATCCCGCAAACGCCATTGGAGTAATAGTGGATTCAGTTCCTCCGCAAAGCATTACATCGGCATCTCCATGTTGAATTAAACGGAATGCCTCCCCAATACTGTTTGTTCCGCTCGCACAAGCGGTTACAGAAGAACTATTGGGTCCTTTTGCACCTGTATGTATCGATACTAAGCCAGACGCCATATTTCCAATCATCATCGGAATGAAGAAGGGGCTTACGCGTTTAGGGCCTTTTTCCATTAAAACAGAGTGTTGACTTTCTAGCGTTGGTAGCCCGCCGATACCTGATCCAATGTAGACCCCAATGCGTTCTGCATTTTGATCATCGATCTGAATGTCTGCATCTTGTAGCGCCATCTTAGCCGCCGCAATCGCATACTGTACAAACAAGTCTGTTCGTCTTACTTCTTTCTTATCTATATATTGAAGCGAGTCAAAATCCTTGACTTCCGCAGCAATTCTCGTAGGATAATCAGTAGCATCAAAACGAGTTATATATCCTAATCCAGATTTACCAGCAATCAAATTGTTCCAGAAGGTAACGACTTCATTTCCGATGGGCGTGAGCGCTCCTAATCCTGTGACAACAACCCGACGTTTCATCTGGTGCACCGCCTTTCTGAATGCTGTACGAATGAATGATTCATTTAGGAGAGAGCCCTGTAGTCAGACAGGACTCTCTCCAGTTAGGTATAAATGCATATTCAACCTTAAGTATTAAGCTTTTTGTCCATCTACAAAGGTTACGATATCTTTTACAATCGTAATTTTCTCAGCAGCTTCTTCGCTGATTGAAAGACCAAACTCATCTTCCAAGTCCATGATCAAATCCACTACATCAAGGGAATCTGCATCAAGGTCTTCACGAATGGAAGCTTCTAGTGTCACTTCTTCAATTGCTACATCCAATTTCTCAGAAATAATTTTTTGTACACGCTCTAGTGTAGTTGCCATCCTTATCACCTCCTTACGTATTATACGAAAACAACATTTGACAAGCAATGAAGCATTTTCCTATGAGGTAACCATTCCGCCATCTACATGGATCGTTTGACCTGTAATGTAGCTTGCAGCAGGGCTGGCTAGGAATTTCACTAACTCTGCTACATCGGCAGCCGCTCCAAATCGTCCGAGTGGAATAGATCCAAGCATCGATTTTTGCGTCTGCTCGTCTAGTTTAGCAGTCATATCGGTCTCAATAAAGCCGGGTGCAATTGCATTCACGGTAATATTCCGGCTGGCGATTTCTTTTGCCGTTGACTTCGTTAATCCAATTACGCCAGCTTTTGCCGCCACGTAGTTAGCTTGTCCCGGATTCCCTATTACACCCACTACGGAACTGATATTAATAATTCTGCCAGAGCGTTGCTTCATCATCGGACGAATGACTGCTTTGGTACAGAAAAATACACCTTTTAAGTTGGTATCAAGCACTTGATCCCAATCATCTTCTTTTATGCGCATAATTAAATTATCTCGAGTAATTCCCGCATTATTCACTAGGACATCAATTCTACCAAATCGTTCTAAAACCTGCTTACATGCCGCATCCACCTGCTCTTGATTTGACACATCTACTTGAAGAGCCAAACCTTGTCTTCCTGTAGCTTGAATAGCAGCAAGTGTTTCTTCAGCCGCCACTTGGTTCCCGGCATAGAAGATCACTACATCTGCTCCTGCTTCTGCCAAAGTACAAGCAATCGAACGACCGATTCCTCTAGAACCACCTGTTACGATGGCTACTTGGTTTGTTAGCATCATTTCCTCTCCTTTTCTGGATAGTCTTTAACGAAGTTGTTCAAGAGCTTTTTCAAGCGTTGCTGGATCTTGGATCGAAAGCATCGTAATCCGGCGATTTACTTTCTTTACAAGCGCTGATAAAACATTTCCTGAGCCGATCTCAATAAACGTATCAACTCCTTGATCTAATAAAGTACGAACCGTGTCCTCCCATAAAACGGGCGAAGCTACCTGCTGAATCAACGCTTCACGAATTTCAGATGGTTGTGTCACAGGTAATGCGCTGACATTCGCGATAACAGGCACTTCCGCTTCTCGGAACAGGGCCGTTTGCAAAGTGTCAGCAAGCTGCTTTGATGCTGGAGCCATTAAAGAAGAATGAAACGGGCCACTCACGGTCAACGGAACAACTTTTCTTGCCCCTGCTTCGAGTGCCTTCTCGCCTGCTACTCTGACAGCGTCAGCGTGTCCTGAAATCACAATCTGCCCTGGACAATTATAATTGGCTGGCTCGACGATATTTCCCTCCACACTTACCGAACGGCATATCTCATCCAACACATCTCGTTCACAGCCAAGTACAGCAGACATAGCTCCCACGCCAGCAGGAACCGCTTCTTCCATAAACGTTCCCCGTTTGTGAACCGTTGCAACCGCATCACGAAGAGAAAGAACACCTGCTACAACCAAGGCCGAGTACTCACCTAAACTATGTCCGGCTACGAAATCAGGCCGAATTCCCGACTGACGGAACACTTCATACAATGCCAAGCTAGTGGTTAATAAAGCCGGCTGTGTATGTTCTGTTAAGCGCAACGTATCCTCTGGCCCCTCAAAACAAAGCTCTGATAAGGAATATCCTAAAACCTCGTCCGCTTCACGATACACTTCTTTCGCTTCCGCAAATGACTCTGCAATCTCTTTTCCCATACCCACTTTTTGTGATCCTTGCCCCGGGAAAAGGCATGCTATTTTCCCCATGTCGTGGCCTCCTATTCTGGTTTGTCTTGTGACCAACGTAAAACAGTAGCTCCCCACGTTAATCCACCACCAAAGCCACAAAGAACAATTGTATCTCCTTCATGAATTCGACCTTGCTCCCATGCTTCATTTAACGCGACTGGTATAGAGGCGGAAGACATATTTCCGCAGCGGTCCAAATTCACAATAACCTTTTCCTCATCCAGTCCCAGACGCTCTACTGCAGCATCGATAATGCGCATATTCGCTTGATGTGGAACCAACAAACTGATGTCTTCTTTGGTTAATCCTGCCTTTTTAAGCGCCTCATCCGCCGCACTAATCAACACACGAACCGCAAACTTGAAGACTTCACGACCATTCATATATAGATAATGACCGCCTTCTTTGATCGTCTGTTCGCTAGCAGGAAATCTAGAGCCACCTGCTTTTAAATTTAAATGAGTAGCTCCTGTGCCGTCGCCTCCTAGTTCAAACGACTGAAAGCCATAACCTTCTTTTGCAGGACCTAGAACTGCTGCACCCGCACCATCTCCGAACAAAACACACGTATTACGATCAGACCAGTCTACAATTCGGGAGAGAACTTCTACACCCACGACCAACACATACCGATAAACGCCCGTTGCGATAAATTGAGCACCTGTCGTGATCCCGTAGATAAATCCTGTACATGCCGCTGACAAATCAAACGTCGCCGCATTTTTGGCACCTAATTGCTCTTGTACGAGACAAGCAGTTGCTGGAAATGACATATCAGGTGTAACGGTCGCCACAATGATGAGATCAAGCTGATCTGCCGTGATATTTGCACGCTCAAGCGCTTGTCTGGCAGCCCTCACAGCTAGATCGGAAGCAGCTTGATCTGGAGCAGCTATATGACGTTCACGGATCCCTGTACGAGAGACAATCCATTCATCATTCGTATCTACCATCTTCTCCAGATCGGCATTGGTAAGTACTTTTTCTGGCAAGTAGGCACCTGTTCCTAAGATTCCTGCTGATCGCACCTCTCCTCATCTCCCTCTGTTTTCACTAACCCCTGTTGAATCTGTTCGATCACATTTTGCTCCACGATCTTCTTCGCTTGCATCGCCGCTTGATAAAAAGCACGAGCATCTGAAGAACCGTGTGCTTTAATAATGGGACCTGCCAGTCCTAAAAGAGGAGCCCCGCCATGTTCTTTATAATCCATGCTCTCTTTAAATCGTTTAAGGCCAGGAGCAAGGATGCCCGCCGCCACCTTCGTTCGAATGCTTCTAGTAAATTCCTCTTTTAACTTACTAAAAATGGCTTTGGCCACACCTTCCGTATTTTTTAGAAGAATGTTCCCTGAGAATCCATCGGTAACCAGTACATCACATGTACCGTCTAACACGTCTCGCGCCTCCACGTTTCCAATAAAGTGGATCGAAGACTCGTTCGAGAGTAAATCAAATGTATCTTTCGTGAGAGACGTTCCCTTGCCATCTTCAGTACCGATATTAAGCAAACCAATTCGTGGTCGCTCGATCCCCATTGCATGTTGAGCATAAATACTTCCCATCACTGCATACTGGCGCAAATGTTCTGGTTTCGCCTCCGGGTTCGCTCCTACATCCAGCACGAGCGTTCCGCCACCCCTCAGGCTCGGAAAAATCGGCGCAAGGGCAGGACGATCCATCCCTTTCAGACGACCTGTGACAAATAATCCAGCCGCCACTAAAGCACCTGTATTACCTGCACATACAAACGCATCAACGGCTTTTTCTTTCACCAAACGACAGCCAACAACTAGGGATGAATCTTTTTTCCTTCGAATCGCTTTTACTGGTTCATCTTCTGCTGTGATGGTTTCCGTTACCTTGATCATTTCAATATTAGACAGTACAGATGACACCAGAGTTTTCTCCGTACCAATCAATACAAATGTTATCTCAGGGTAATCTTTTGCTGCCTGTAGGACACCTTCGATCACCGCATTGGGTGCATAGTCTCCTCCATGGACATCAAATGCAATTCTCATGGATCATTTCCTCCTAGTTGCCTTTATCGTCACCGACACGATACACTTCAAAATCACCTTGAAACACAATTTCTTCTTGAACCTTTGTCTGCACTCCAACATGCAAACGACTATCATGAGCTTCTGCGACATTGGCAAAAGCAATACATTTCTCTCCTAACCGAACCGGGCGAACAAAGCGAATGGATGCGTTCCCCGTTAAAGCCACCTTCCAATCCGCTAAGGCAATCGCTAGAGAGTTCGCCTGAGCAAACAAAATGTGCCCGCGAGCAATTTGGTTTCGCTCAAAGACATGCTCTGTACTGATTTCGAGTAAGGAGATTCCACTTTTATGTAATTGTAGATCAATCACATCACCAATCACTTCATTTGGAGATAATGACTGTACATGATCAAACTTCTTCTCTGCCATGTGCTTCATTCTCTCACGCAATTCGGGTATCCCTAGTTCTAATCGATCCAATCGAATTGTCTGGATACTAACATGAAACTTTTTCGCCACTTCTTCATCTGTAAGAAATGGGTTTTGTTCAAATGCTTGGGATAAATAAGATTGACGTTCTTTCTTTGTTAAGCGCAAAGCGGAGATCACCACCTTGAATTATGACCTCATTTTAATACCTAGTCCTAAATGCTAGTATAGAAAAAAAGAATGAGTTTGACAACACCTAATCTTTTTCCGTAATAACTCTTTGTTAGTTTGCACAACACTACCGATATACATGTTTACAAAAAATACATCCGGGAAATCAGTCAACATACGAATTAAAAATCATCAGCAGGAGGTTTTGATCCATGGACTCACAGTCATCTGGATTAAAAATATTGGTTCACGCTAGTACTTGGTTTGCACCTGTACTGCTCCCCCTTATCGTCTATTTTCTTTCGTCTAATTCGGATGTGAAACGCATTTCTCTTCAAGCGCTCATATTCCATTTTCTAATGGGCATCCTCATCGGAATCTCTGTTTTCTTTTCCTTTATCCTCGTTGGACTTCCGTTTTTAATTGTATTTGGTGTGATCTATCTAGTAGCGCCGATCATAGGAATTATCCGCGCAACACAAAATCGCCACTTCCAATACCCATTCTTAGGTTTCATCAAATAGTAGAAATCTATTTATATAACAAGATCAAACACAAAAAAACGAGCTACCCTCTTGATCTCTCAAGTTGGTAGCTCGTTTTTGTTTCTAGTACTAGAAACTAGCTAGTCATATCAATTACTCGTTTACTACGCCTTCTACTTTTTCACCTTTATAATAACCACACGATTTACATACACGGTGGGACATCTTAGGTGCACTGCATTGTGGGCAGCTTACAACGCCAGGAGCGCTCAATTTGAAATGAGTGCGACGCATGCGTTTGCGAGTTTTAGAAGTACGACGAAATGGTACTGCCATGTCATTCACCCCCTGTGCCGTTCTTAAAACACAACTTCGTTGATTATACTACAGTTCCCTTCGATTGAGAAGGTTTTCATTCCTTAAATAAGTCCTGAAGTGCCGCTAGACGTGGATCAATCCGTTCGACTACACAACTACACTCTCGGACATTTTTATTCGCTCCACACACTGGACATAATCCTTTGCAATCCTCCTTACAGAGGGGTACAAAGGGAATAGTGAGTACGAGCGACTCGCGTATATAAGGATCAAGATCTATCGTCTGTGCCTCGACGAGATGAACAATCTCTTCTTCTGAATCAATTGCTCGGCTCTCTTCATCCGTAAATCTCTCAGACCATTCTGCCTGTAAGGGCATGGTATACCCAGCTAGACAACGCGAACATGTCAATACCGCTTGAGTGGATTCCATCACTTCCCCATGGTACAAACGAGAACCCACGTTCTGAAAAACCGCTTCTACCTGTACGGGTTCGATCTGTTCCAGACCTAGAACTTCATCTACCAACCCATCCAACTGAACGCTTTCCTTCACAATCAGCCGTTGATTTGGTTGTTGATTGATCTTTTGTAGAGAGATCTGCATTCATTCCACTCCTCGCGTGAAAACAGGCTTATTATATGACATCCGTATAATTGTGTCAATGTTAGCTCGCCTTTTGTGATGATTTTTCTTGGCTTTGTAAATACTGAAGCGCTTCTTGAAAGGTAGCTACTGGTACAATTTTCATCTTCGTTTTAATTTCTTTGGCTGCTTGAAGGGCTATTTTTTCATTTTCATCCGTGGGCTGTGTATCTTTAGGAGCAAAGAAAATCTCAGCCCCTTTCTTATCCGCAGCCCTCACCTTATACTGAATACCACCAATTTGACCTACTTTTCCTTCACTATTCATCGTGCCTGTCCCGGCAATTTTCATACTATGCGTCAGATCACCTTCTGTCAGCTGATCATATACCGTAAGTGTAAACATCAATCCAGCAGATGGCCCCCCGATCTCGCCAGCTTCTATCTTAATCGAAGGGGTAGTACTCACTTTTTCCCTTGTCAATGGGTAGATGCCTAGTCCCGCCCGCTTCTGTCCTTCTTGCGGCTCAGCCACATCCGCTAACACAATTTCTTTTTCGATCGGATCTTTTGTATTCGTTCGTTGGAACTTCACTTTTACTCGATCCCCGATCTTCTTCTTCTCGAGATAAGCAAACAAATCTTCTTTACGCAAAATTGGCTGTCCATCGATTGCCGTAATGAGATCCCCTACCTGAAACCCATTTTCCTTGCGAACAGAAAACACTTCCACACCCAAATACTCAACTTTCATCGGCTTTTTTGCCTCTTTAAAAGCAGCAATTAAGGCAGCATTTTGTGATTCCAACATATTTTCTTTTTGTTGACGTTGATACTCTTCATCATTTTTAACATTGATCAACATCTCTTTCTCCGGAATTAACTCTAGTTCATGTGAATACTGGGCCCAAACCCAATCTAATACCGTTGCTTTCCCTACTCCAACCGTTGTTAGATAAAAAGTTCCCTCTCCGTGCTTAGCAGGTTTCTCATCCACCTTTACAAAGGGTGCAACGTCTTCTGCGGAACCTGGCTCCATCACATAATAGGGAAGCGAGGCAATCGGAGTACCCAAAATCCCGATCAAGATCAGAAATGCTAAAATACCAAAAAAGATACGACCTTTATAGTTTCGTTTAAACATCTTTCTTGTCTCCTCGCCATTCTGCAATCAATTTTTTTACCAACGGAATCTGCTCTCGGGCAGCTTCCTCCCCATAACGAATGCACTCTTCTACTTTTGTAAATGCAGTCGAACTGATATCTTGCACCTTAGGCCGAATCGTAACGTCAGCCTGATATGTATACCTTCGCAACAATTCTCTCTCCATAATATCAAGAGTTTGTGCGATCACATCAATAATATTTCTTATTTTCACCTGTTCAACCTTCGCAAACACATCTACCGCAATTACCAGATCGGCTCCCATCTCTTGTACCACACTAACAGGCACCCGATCTACCACTCCTCCATCTACTAAAAGGCGATTTTCTATATTTACAGGATCAAAAACACCCGGGATTGAAATGCTTGCTCGAATCGCATCAGCGGCAGGGCCCTCACGAAACACAACCTTTTCTCCTGAAGCCAAATCCGTTGCGACGACAGCTAGTGGAATCGGAAATTCTTCAATCCGCTTCCGATGAGTTAGCAAGCGAATCACTTCATGCGCCCGTCGACCACTTATAAAACCCATGCCAGGAATCTTATAATCCAGCCAAATCTTACGTTTAAAGTGAACTGCTAACCCTTCCATCAACGATAATCTGCATCCATTTGCATAACAAGCCCCTACAAAGCTGCCCATGCTACTTCCTGCGATCAAATCGATTGGAATTCTCTCTTCCTCTAACACTTTCAGCACACCAATATGTGCAAATCCCCTTGCTCCACCAGCACCTAACGCCAAGCCTATAACGGGGCGTCCAGACATATTGGATCGCTCCTTCCACTCTATGATAAAAGGAAAATTTGCATTCTTACTCGGACAAACCGGTCTAAACAAAGGAAGACATCCATACATATTTAGGGACCGAAGTGTCGATGAGGAGAGAATGACCAATGATTCGAACCCTTCTCCCCCGGAAGCAACTACAATCTATCCTTCTTGCTTCTGGTGTGTGTATCTTTGCGATTGTCTTGATGAAATACCCTGATGAGTCCTTTCAGGCGTCTCTCCGCGGACTGAAAATATGGTGGGAAGTCGTATTTCCTGCTTTATTACCTTTTTTTATCACAGCCGAGATTTTAATGGGATTCGGTGTCGTTCATCTGCTTGGCGTACTACTCGAACCCCTTATGAGACCTTTGTTTCGAGTACCAGGAGCGGGAGCTTTTGTCATGGCAGTAGGTCTCATCTCTGGAAACCCGATGGGAGCCAAGCTAACCACTCGCTTACGTGAAGATAAACTGATCAGCAAAGCAGAAGCAGAAAGACTCGTTTCCTTTACCACCACAGCAGGACCTCTTTTTATCTTTGGCGCAGTCTCTGTAGGGTTCTTTGAAAATAGCTCGCTCGGTGTCCTACTCGCCATCGCTCACTATGGATCTGCTATCATCGTAGGAATCTGTATGCGTTTCTATCAGAAAAATGCACCTATGACCCCACGACTAGATAGACGTCGTGCTAATATCCTCATCCGAGCTCTTAGAGCCATGCATCATGCCAGGCTAAACGATGGAAGGCCTATTGGTCAGCTATTAGGAGAAGCGGTCACCAGCGCCGTCCAAACCCTCCTAATGATCGGTGGATTTATTATCATTTTTTCGGTATTGGTACACCTACTCACCTTTATTGGGATTACCACTTTCTTAACACATCTCCTAGGTTTCCTGTTTTCCCTATTTCAACTTCCAGACTCTCTTCATCATCCGTTTATCGCCGGAATCTTCGAGATGACCATCGGATCTCAGGTCATAAGCGAAACTTCCATACCTATTCCGCTATTAATCAAACTATCTGTGGTCAGCTTTTTTATCGGATGGAACGGATTATCCATTCATGCACAAGTTGCGAGCCTGCTAAGTCGTACTGATATTAGTTATAAACCATATTTCTTTGCAAAAATACTTCATGGTACCTTAGCTTGTGCCGCAACATGGCTTCTATACATTCCCATGCAACCATGGTTACAAGATCAACCAACCGTAGCACCTGCCTTTGCTTGGGTACAACATCTTCCTATGCAGGAAAACTCTTGGACCTTCTGGCACTATTTTTGCTTGTTTTTCATCATCTTTTGGGTATATAAACTATACAAGAAAACCCGCCGGTTATAGAACTAGCGGGTTTTCGTATGACCAAACTTTTCTCGTAACATCTGTGCTACAAAGTCAGGGACCAGCTCTTTGGTCTCTGCACCATAGCGAGCAATTTCTTTAACCATAGAAGAACTAATAAATGAATGCTTATTATTCGACATAAAAAATAAGGTTTCCACTTCGTCGCTGATAATTCGATTGACCGATGCAATCTGTAATTCGTACTCAAAATCAGAGATCGCCCGCAACCCACGTAAAATCACATTTGCTTGCCGTTTCTTCACATAATCCACTAATAAACCATCAAAGTGATCGACCTCGATCTCACAATCTTGAATCCCACTTACCGCTTTCCGAACCATACTAGTACGCTCATCAGTCGAAAACAAGGGATTCTTTGCCGAGTTCACAAGTGTAGCTACAATAATCTTATCAAACACTTTTGCGCCCCGTTGGATAATATCAAGATGTCCGTATGTAATGGGGTCAAAGCTTCCTGGATATACGGCAACTTTCATAGCTTGTCCTCCATCAAGTCTGGCTGTATTCGTACAATGTGATCGCTGTATCTCCATAAGATAACTGACGATAGACAGACAAGCCTGCTATCTTTCCTGGCATCTCAAGCTTAGAAGGATGCTCCACCACAAGCGTTCCCTCATCGGTAAGCAATTCCTTCTCGCCAATACACGTCAGTATCGTCTCATAAAAACCCTCATGATAAGGCGGGTCTAAGAAAATAACAGTATATTTCTCTTGATCTGCAAGCGTTTTCACATATGTCCGTGCATCACGCTTGATTAGCGTAGCGCGATCAGTCATTTTCGTCAACCTAACGTTTTCCTTTACGGTATCCACACTAGCACGGGCATCATCCACAAATGTTACATGATCCAAGCCGCGACTTAACGCCTCTAGACCGAGAGCGCCCGTTCCCGCAAACAGATCAAGCCCTTTTCCTCCATCGAAAAAAGGACCTATCACCGAAAACAATGACTCTTTGACTCGGTCTGCAGTAGGTCGAACATGCTTTCCAGGAACCATCTTTAACCTCCCACCACGAGCGTCACCCGCAATAATCCTCATCACACTCACCTCATTTCTTGATCGTAAAATAACATTTTTATCCTACCAAGATAATAATAGCGAGTCCAGCAACTCTCTTCTTGCTCTTTACTAATTAATAATTCCCTTGTGAATGGTTTCCACTTCTACTCGTGGCTCTATTTGTACCGTTTTATAAAGATCACCCCAGTCTTTCTCTACTTTCTTCCAATATGAAAAGTGGTGTGCTATTAATTGCCTCCCTATCCCGAAACCATCAAAACCACTCTTTTGCATCTTTGCAATCACTTGCTTAGACATCCGTGTAAGGTCCTCACTAAGTGCTTTTTCCAATTTTTTCATAGAAGCATAGTCGCTTCCTATTTCCGTTTGTAATTCCGTTATCGCTATTTTAATTTTTACTTGTAGATCAACTTTTATTTTTCCATCCTCCGTTACTCCTACGTCAAAGTTACGGTGTTCATCTCTTATATCAAACATCAAACTTACTTTCTTATCATCCATAGATATTTCTCTAAATAGGGCGCCTTTATCCCCTAGCTTGTTCTTTAGAACTAAAAATAAAGTAGCTTCCTCTACTGATAGATGTGTATTTGTATAAGAATTGTTATGAAACATCGCAATTCCAGAGAGGGATATTGCCCCGTCCTTGTTCGTAATATAAGGCAAACCAAAATCTTCCCCTGGATCTAACATAGTCGAGCAGACTGACTGAACAGTAGTCCTAGGAATTAAGGTAGTCTTCTCACCACCTAAAAGGAGTTCTTCAAAAAATCGACCAATTAACGTTCCTTTTAGCTCTTTTAAATTTACTAGCTCTCCTGCCTCCCCTTCCACAACCGCCATCCTAGCATCAAGTGCTGCTTTGGGATCACGGTAGATGGAATCGAGTAAAGGATAGAGATCTTCCTGTGCTTCCTTACCGCTGAATAACAAAACCCTTGTTTTATAGGTACGAAAATTGCCTGAAGTTTGCCGGTCTAATGCATTACGCAGACTCCTCGTAGAATCTCCTTCTGCCGTATAAGTTTGACAAATCGGCTTATCACCTTGACCCGCAGGAATATCATGAATGCCAATCGTCATTTTTAATCGACCTTCAGGAGTTTGGTCAAACGCTGTGATATAAACCAGATCTGCCGTCTTTAATAAATCTTGATCCCAACAACCCGGTAATATAAACAGAGAAAGAATACAAAAACAGACTGACAAGGCCTTTTTTACAGTTAAAGAATTCACTAAGTCAACTCTCCCTTCCCCTAAATAATGAGATAATGAGCAGAAGAATAGGTATCGCAAATACAAAGCCGTAACTTAATATTTTAATAAAATCATCCAACATCTCACCTCGATGAGGAGTAAGCGTAAAAGTAGTACCAATACAGCAGACAGCCGCTATCCAATATACAAATTTCTTATGATTCTTTGCTTTGCATAATTGCGCTACTCCAATGGATGAAAGATAGACAAAGCTACAAACAGATGTAGTGACACTAACCATCCAAATAGATAAAAATAACAAATCAATCCGTTCAACCACATGAAGGGAGTACGATTTCAACACATATAGCACGGGCTCTGGAACCAAAGGCAACTCGTTTGGGGCAAATGAAATGAGGCACACATAAGTAGTAAACGTATACACCAGCGTCACGAAAAGATTCCCTAAAGAAGCCGCCTTCAGTTTGTCTTTATCCGATCCTTCCACTGCAAAATAAGTTAGCAACATAGCTTCATAACCCAAAAAATAAAAGAAAGACAAGTTAGCACCTTTAAAAATACCTAACCATCCCTCTTCAAGAAAAGGCATGGGATAAGTAAAATGAACATTTTTAAATCCAAAGATAGTAAAAATAACAAGCGGAAAAATGAGGAAGCTTACAAATAAATACATACGAGAAATAACTCTCAGCGATTCTTTTGCCAGATACACCGCAGCAGTTGCGACAATCAGGATGTTAATCCAAACAGGGGTTTCAGGGAACACCCATTTCGTCATGATTCTTATATACTCTGACAATTCAAGAACCGTTACGAGCGCATAGAAGCAACTATAACCAATCACTAAACCTTTTGCTGTAATTTTCCCTACTAGCTTTTCCATAGCTTGCAAAAAGTTTGAAGCTTTATTTCTCTTAAGAAGAACCCAAAAAATGACAATCATAATTTGAGAAATAAGCCCACCAATGAGGACCGAAATCCAAGCTCCGCCTTTTGCATCTTTATGGATTTGGTGAGCTAAGGACAAGATACCTACACCCAACTGGGTCTGTAGAATAAAAAATAGAAATTGGTTTGGCGTAATTTTATCTTTTACAGAATAATTCATTTCCTCCCCTCCCCAAGGATTGCTTTTTCTGAATTGCGCTCGTCCGGAGTAGAGTCTTTGGTACTTTTATTCAAATGCCAGAGAGGGAATCGGATAAAGGTATCTTTAAAGCCTTTTAGTTTAAAGGGCATAAACGGTGAAAAGTATGGATTCCCGAACGTTTCTAGCTTAGCTAAGTGAGTAAAGATCAGAAAAAGTCCTGCTGCCATCCCGATAAATCCGAACATCGCGGCCGCGATCATAAGAGGAAACCGCAGAAGCCTTACGGTTGAGCTTAGTTCATGCGATGGAACAACAAAAGCAGATATTGCTGTTAACGCTACTACAATAATCATCGGCAAGGATACTAACCCCGTTTGCACAACGGAGTCTCCAATTACAAGTCCACCTACAATCCCAATAGTCTGGCTCACCCTAGTGGGCAACCGAATCCCTGCCTCTCGGATCAGCTCTAGAGTTAATTCCATAAAGAACGCCTCAATCAAAGAGGGATACGGAACTCTTTCGATAGAGCTTTTAACAGAGTAAATAAGTTCAATTGGAAGGACCTCCGGATGAAACGTAACGACTGAAATATATAATCCTGGTAAAATAAAAGCGATCAAAAAGCTCGCAAATCGAATGGTGCGAATCAATGAGCCAAACATCCATCTGGAATGGTAGTCATCGGGTGATTGATAAAAAGAAAACAGGGTAACAGGTGCAATAATGGCAGTCGGATTCCCTTCTGACAAAATAGCAAACCGACCCTCCATTATGTACGCAATGGTCCGGTCTGGTCTTTCTGTATACAATAATTGTGGGAACGGAGAGTATGTATCATCCTCAATGTATTCTCCAATAAAGCCGGGTGAGAGAATAAAATCAGTAGGAATTAAGTTGAGTCGCCGTGCTACTTCGTCAATCAGCTCCTCCTTTGCTAAGTTCTTCATGTATACTAAGGCGACTTTGGTATCACTTTTTTTTCCTAGAGTAAAATATTGAACCACTAAATTAGGATTCTCAATCCGATTACGAATCATATGTAAATTTGTGATTAAATTTTCAATAAATCCATCATGTGATCCCCGTACAATCCCCTCATTATCAGGTTCTCTAACATCTCTCTTGATTACTAAGCCAGTCTCGCATACATACATTTCCGGAATTCCTTCTAAAAACAATAAGCTTTTTCCTGATATAATCCAAGAAATCGCTTTATCTAGACTCTCTCCTACCTCAAAACCCGAGGATGTGATCACATGTTCAACCACTCCAACCTTCGCTCGCTCAAGAGGTTTGATGATCGATTCCATGATTAAATGTTTGTCCGATAATGTTTCTAAAAAAATCAACTTTCCCTGACGATCATCGAAATAAATGTCACGCTCTAAAATATCGTCTGTATTAAACAATTGCTCTTTTATGTAATCTATATTCTCTTTTACCGAAGGAGACACATCTTTTGCTTCTGGACTAAAAGATAAGCTCTTTTCAAAATGAGGGATTCTTGCTTTTCTCCTGATCCTTTTCAAGTTACGTCCTCCTAACGAGTAAATTTTTTCGGTATTACTTTAACCTGAAAGATGGGACAATATACCATCTATCTACAGGCCTGCTAAATAATAAGCTGATAGGGATTGGGAAAAGTCTGTTTCATCAAAAAAGAACATGATCCCTTGATACAAATGGGGTTCCGTTTTTACTTTCTCGTGATATTGGAAAAAATATTGTGTATAAAACGAACACTACTGGTAACAATAGCTAGGGACAGCATTCATTTTGTGGACGCTGTCTAACCGCGGAGAAGACTTACATTTCCCCATAAGTTCTTCCTCCGGTTTCTCCTCTCCCATAAAGTATCTTCGTCATGGAAGATACGATTGGCTCGCGAACTGTCAACGCGAGCTCTTTTTTTGTGCTCAAAAAACCCGTAGGATGGATATACTACGGGTTTTAGTATGTGGATATATAGTTTCGGAAGGCTCTAAAAACATAGTGTTTTCAAGGCTTCTTTCAGCTGTATCATCCACTAAGCTACAGATTTTTTGTTATGAAGTGTAACTACACAGCACGTCTTAGCATCATCGCCTCGAACTGCGAAATGACACCCTCTCTTACAAATAAATCGATAACACGATGAGAAAACTCTCTGTATTTCGGTGACCGTCTTAACATTTCAATCTCATTGGTGGAGAGAAACTGGTAAGGGAGTCGTTGGGCATAATTCATGAGTCCCATGGTTCCCTGCGTTCTCCGCACATATTTTGCCTCCATCACCAACTTTTGCAGACGACTTGCACTAACCGCTTTTCTTCCCGTCGTAGAATTGACGAGATGCGAAACCTCTTTGTACAACGGATCCTGATATGCTCCTACGTGCATAAACCATCCTCCTTGTGTAAATCTTCTAGTGTCGTATCTATCCTATTCAAAAACAGCTCTAGCGTAACAACACTAGCCCCAGTTCTAGATACGATCTAAAAAACAGGCACATTAAGATGGATGAGTATGGATCATGAGATATCAGAAGATCAGTCTACAAATGAAACATGTATGGCGTGTTATGATAAGAGATATCTAAATACTGCAAAGGAGTCAAACTCATGTTTCAAGTAAAAATAGAAAACACCTACCTGACTATAGTAAAAGGAGACATTATCGAAGAGCGTGTAGATGTTATCGTAAATGCTGCTAACACTAGTTTACTAGGTGGGAGCGGGGTAGATGGAGTCATCCATCGCATAGGTGGATCCGAGCTAAAAGAGGATTGCCAGAAAATACGGGCACGACAGGGCGGTTGTAAAGTGGGCGAGGCAGTGATTACGAGAGCTGGTAACCTACCAGCGAATTATGTCATTCATGCCGTAGGTCCTGTATGGAATGGAGGGCAAAAAAAGGAAGAGGAACTTCTTTCGCATACATATCGAAATAGCTTACTTCTAGCAACCGAACATCAAGCGAAAACAATCTCTTTTACAGCAATCAGTACGGGCATTTATCGTTTCCCGAAAAATCTAGCCTCGGAAATTGCACTAACAACCACATTGGACTTTATTCGAGAGCACGAGGGGGCATTGGAAGAAGTTCGTTTTATTCTATTTGATGATGAATCTTACCAAATTTACCACCAAAACATAGAAATATTGAAATTAAATATGTAATTTTTTATTATAAACACTCAGCCTTCTATGCTAGTTATGTCTAGCCGTAGAAGGCGCTTTTATTACCAAAAAACCATCAAAATATACAAAAAACCATACATTACAAAATATTTATTCTTACAAAATAGTGTATACTACTGAAAATCACTACTTTAATAAGGAGACCTCATATAGTGACAATGGTACAACGCTACATAGGGCACCTCCCTTTTCTGATCCTTTTCTTCGGAATATGGGGGATTAACCAATTTACGTTTCTGTACGGGGACGACCTACGTTATGCGACATATCTGGGATTAGAGCCCCATATCTATGATAACCCTGTAACGTTATCTCAAATAATCCAAACTCAACTTCACGATTATTTTAACTTCAACGGGAGATTCATCGTAAACATTTTAACCATCCTTACTGTACTGGACGGGATCGAGCTTTGGAGATGGATGAATCCGATACTCGTAACGACTCTTGCTTATGCGATATTTTATCTCGTATTTGTTCGATTTCCACAAAGAAAAGACCTTGTACTTACTACTCTTACGACATCTCTATTCTTCTTTATACATATCGTTATTTTCAAACAAACTCTTGCATATGCAACGGGGGCATTTAACTATGTATATCCCATGATTTTTTTATTCATTACCCTGATCTACTTTCGAAAACAAGACTTCGGAGAACCGATTACAGCCCAGTGGAAATATGGGCTCGTGTTACTTAGTTCATTTCTAGCGGGTTGGTCACAAGAGCAGATTTCTGCCATTGGACTTCTGCTAGTCAGCATATGGCTTGCAAAACAAAAAAGGCTTAAAAACAAAATTCGGGTATGGGACTGGTTGCTTCTTGCCTCCTATTTCATCGGGACTCTCTTCTTATTTTTAGCACCAGGTCCAAGGTTACGAGCCCAGATGCCCGGCTTAGAAGCGTACAATCAACTTTCTTTTTTTGCCAAAATAAAAAAGACATTACCTGAGGTATTACACTTTTTTCTCTATCAACAATCGATTTTCATGATCTTCGTAGTCATTATGTCAGCTATCCTATGTTACCAGATTTCAAAAAAAGCCTATTTCGGTTTATTTATCTGCGTCCCACTCATCCCGTTTATTCTTTCTATCCCATTTTTTAATACCCAGGAAATCGCATTATTCCTCTCAGGGAACCACCTTGTAACCATTGGTATCGGACTGTTTACCGCCATCTCTATTATTGGGCTACATGCTTATATCAGTTGGAAAGAAAAAAATCATTTCTATCTTGTGCTGGCTCTTGGGTTTATGCTGATGAATCTGATTATGATCTTCACTCCCTCTACCTTTGGAGGACGTATTGCCTTTCCGGCCATTCCATTTGCAATCTGTTTAATCATCTTGTTGTGGTCTAGAATTCATTTTCGAGTTTTTCATGTCCCTGTTGTCTGGATATTGGTAATCTGTGCGCTAATCAATATCACGTTTACCTTACGAGAATATCAGCTAAACGCAAAGATTCATCTAGAACGAGAGAGAATCATGGCACAGTACAAAGGACAAAAAAACACTACCATAACCCTACCGCTCCTACAAAACAAACAATACGCTGGCTATGAGGTTAAGGATTACTCTTGGGCTCTGCAAGCGTATCGGGATTATTATCGAATCGATAAATCAGTGGAGATACTCTTTCAAACGAAATAGTGTACGATTTGTGTAAAGTAGTAGTGGATCAACAAATACGCTTTAGAAATGATATACTTCTTATCATATCGTAATAGCAAATCTCATATTTATCTATTACAAAAGGAGGCATTTATAGTGCCAAACCAGATAAAGAGTGAATCAGAACAATTATTTGATCAGATAATGAGCCAAATGGAACATAATAGACAAAATCTAAGTGTGGATATGCTTACACAAATTAGTGGCTTACTATATAAGGAACAACAGGAGCTAGGCCAACAAGAAAACCCTCACACCTTAAATATTCGTGTCCATGGTGGGAAACCACTTTCAGGTGAAATTGAAGTAAAAACCAGTAAAAATGCAGCCGTTGGACTACTCTGCGCTTCATTGCTAAACAAGGGTACCACGACCCTGCGAAACTTAGCACGTATAGAAGAGGTTAATCGGATTATTGAAGTTCTTACGAGCTTGGGGGTTCAGATAAAGTGGCTTAATAACCTAAATGACTTAGAGATCAAGCCTCCTGAGCGATTACTCATTGAAAATATAAATATGGAAGCAGCTCGAAAAACAAGGTCTATTATTATGTTTCTAGGACCACTTCTACATGTATTCACTAACTTCGAACTCCCTTATGCCGGTGGATGTAATTTAGGAAAGCGTACCGTTAAGCCGCATCTTGACGGATTAAAACACTTTGGATTAGAAGTAGATGCTTCGCAAAACGGTCTATATAAAGCACATGTGAAGCCTCGCCAGCCGAAAAAGCCGATTGTCATGATCGAGCGTGGAGACACCGTAACAGAAAATATCCTCATGGCGGCTGCCCTTTCTACAGGGACCACCATCATCCGTAACGCGAGTCCTAACTACATGGTTCAAGACCTATGCCTATTCTTACAACAATTCGGCGTCAAGATCGAGGGAATCGGAACCACGACGCTCAAAGTAACCGGAGTAGAAAGCATCAATCAAAACGTAGAATACTATCCTAGTGAAGACCCGATCGAGGCTATGAGTTTACTAGCTGCGGGCATCGTTACCAAATCGCAGATCACAATACGCCGAGTCCCAATCGAATTCCTAGAGATCGAGCTACTCCTACTTGAAGAAATGGGACTCCAGTATGAGCTGAGTGAAGAATACGTTGCCCATAATGGCTACACACGACTTGTAGATCTGGAGATCAAGCCATCCGAGCTAACTGCGCCGAAGGACAAAGTTCATCCTCTGCCATTCCCAGGAATCAATATCGATAACTTGCCGTTCTTTGCTTGTATTGCCGCGACCGCTCATGGACGCACGTTGGTACACGATTGGGTATACGAAAACCGTGCTATTTACTTAACCGAGCTAACCAAGCTAAATGCAAAGGTTGAATTGCTTGATCCACATCGAGTCTATATTGAAGGACCAACAAGATGGAAGAGCGCTGAAGTGATCTGTCCGCCCGCACTTCGGCCTTCTGTTGTGATTCTGCTAGGGATGCTTGCAGCAAAGGGTACCTCAACCCTGCGCAACACCTACTCTATCGCCCGTGGTTACGAAGACTTGGTAAGTCGTTTAAACTTACTTGGTGCTGAGATTGAGATATTTGGTGGGAATTAATTGAAAAAAGGAGGATTCAGAGCTACAAAACCTTGAATCCTCCTTTTTTATATCCAGTTATGCGAATGTCTTATGACTTTGATCTTGTGAATCATTGCATACTGAGCTACAACGTTTATTCAAACTGCATGTCGCACACTTTCCTTGCTTTGACTTTCGTACAAAACGCATGATAGTCCATCCCGCATATCCGAAAATGAGAATGCCAATCAGTAGATTTGCAATCATTTTATCCCTCTATTCTCACACATAATTTCTAATGGAATCCCAGGAGACGTCCTCCTTGATAGATCACGAGAGAGATCCCATATGCAACAATGAGAGCATACACAATGGAAAACCAGGTCCATTTTTTTGACATCGTCTCTTTTTGAATAACTGCGACCGTCGCAAGGCAAGGAACGTAAAGAAGAATAAAAGCCATAAAGCTATATGCCTGTAAAGGTGTAAAAAATTGACCTAATACTCCTTGAAGAGCTGCATCGTCAGGCGTCATTAATATTCATCGTAGAAACCACTACTTCTTTAGCTAGAAAGCCCGTGAGAAGTGAAGCTCCTGCTTGCCAATTCCCAAAGCCAATTGGATCAAAAAGCGGTGCAATCGCATTGCCAATGATCGCAAGAAAACTTTGGTTCATCTCTACATCAAAGCCACTTGGGCCCGAGTAGCTCAGTAACCAGATCACGACAGAACCTCCAAAAATAAAGGTTCCTGCCTTTCGAACAAACCCCTTTCCCTTTTCCCACGTACTTCTTAGCAAAATGCGCCATTGTGGAACCCGATAAGGAGGTAATTCAATCACAAAAGCAGACTGATCCTCATGTTTTAAGAATGTAGACGAAAATAATTTCGCTAATAATAAAGCAGTAACGATACTGA
Organism: Baia soyae; assembly: GCF_004341445.1. Lineage (GTDB taxonomy): Bacteria > Bacillota > Bacilli > Thermoactinomycetales > Thermoactinomycetaceae > Baia > Baia soyae. Next base: position 86,682 of record NZ_SLXV01000001.1, on the reverse strand, counting down.
GCACATAAAGAGATAACACAATTAATGATTGGTGGCTACTAAAGAAAGCAGCAGCAAAAAGGGCATACACAGTCAATCTCGCCGAACATGACATTAAGGGCGATAGAAGGATAGTCAACAATCTCTCCTTTGGATGCTCAATAGTTCGAGCCGCCATAATTCCCGGCACATTGCACCCGAATCCAATAATCATCGGAATAAATGCCTTACCATTTAGACCCACAGAGCTCATCAATCGATCCATCAGTAATGCAATCCGCGCCATATAGCCTGAATCCTCAAGCCAAGATATAAAGAAAAACAAAATAAAAATCTGGGGTACGAAAACTAAAACTCCCCCCACACCTGATACGATTCCCTCCAGTACAACTGATTTTATAAACGATGATGCCCCACATGTTGTTAATAGCCAAGTTAATCCATCTGAAACGGGTCCTGATAAAAAGCCATCCAGTTGATCCGATATTTGACTGCCCAGCCAGTCAAAAGTGAACTGAAAAACAAGATACATGACTGCCAAAAACAACGGAATTCCAAGAAATCGATTTAATAGAATTCGGTCGATTTTCTCCGTCCAATTCGTCGTAGAATTTTGTTCTACATGAACCGAGTCCCCTATAATTGCTTTAATTCGCTCATTTCGTGCTTTGTAGATATAAGAAGGAAGTGAATGCGACTCTCCTGTATCTTTGATCCTCTTCTCTGTTTGATCATATAACTGATTCAAATCTTCCTCTGGAATCCAAGCTGATAACTTGTCTTTTACCACTTGATTTCCTTCGAGAAATTGAATCGCTAACCACCTGTGATGATATGGAGGGTCGGCTTCTAACCTAGCATCTATCACTGAAATCGCTTGCTCGATGATTTCTCCATAATCAATCTGAAATGTAGAAGGAGATACAGATTGATCCAGTTTATCTAAAACTTCATCACAACCGCTTCCCGTTCTAGCAATAATCGGAACCACAGGGACCCCTAGCAATTTTGCTAACTTCTTCTGATCGATCCGAATTCCCCGACTTTTAGCTATATCTACCATGTTTAAACCAATCAAAAGTGGCTGTCCATACTCCAACAGTTGAACTGTTAAGTTAAGATTTCGTTCCAAAAGGGAACCGTCCACAATATTGATAATCGTAGATGGCATTTCATTCATCAGATAATGGATGGAAACCCCTTCATCTTTAGACAATGGATTTAACGAATAAATCCCCGGAAGATCCACTAACTCTGCATCCCCGCTTTTTAACTTACCTACTTTCTTTTCTACCGTAACTCCAGTCCAGTTCCCAACATATTCATAGGACTTCGTTAGCATGTTAAAAAGGGAAGTCTTACCTGTGTTCGGATTCCCTGCTAATGCAATCGATTTCATACGACTTCAACCTCAATCCTCTTCGCCTCAGCATAGCGAAGGCCAAACTCTTGATGATTTACCTCTAGCGCAAATGCGCCTCTTAACGGAAGTCTATGAATCAAGCGAATCATACTTCCTTCTAGAATGCCTAAATCAAGTAATCTACGTCTAACTAATGGATTTATACCCGATAAATCAATGATACGAGCCTGTAGCCCTTCTTCTAACTCAGATAGTGTCATCTTGCACACTCCCATCCAATAATGAGATTCATTATCAATCATTATCTAATAGATCAGATAAAAAGAAAAGTTTTTTTCAGATCGTTTTTTCTCTACTTTCATCTAAAAAATAAACTTTTAAAAGTGTGGATATATTTTATTTATAAATATTTATCATTTTTTTAAATTAATTATTAGACCAAAAATACACTATAAACACAAAAGCGAGGAGTCTACTAGCGTAGGCTCCTCGCTTTTTTCCTATTATGCATTCCTTAAAACAAAGTGAGCTGATTACTCTGCGGAAGCCCCTCCATGCACCCCATTGTCCTAAGCAAGTCAATCGTGGTCGAACTCGCCTTGGTACGCTGTTGGAAGTCGTCGATCGAGAGGAAGTCCCCGTTTTTACGGGCTTCCATGATTTTATAAGCAACGCTCTCTCCTAAACCTTCGAGTGATTTAAATGGTGGAATGAGGGTTTGGTCGCCCTCCATGACAAATTGAGTCGCATGGGAGCGATAGATGTCAATTGGTTTAAATGTAAATCCTCTTGCAAAGTACTCTTGCACCAGCTCGAGCGTGGTGTATAAGCCTTTCTCCTTAGCTGAAGCGGAGAATCCTTTTTCTTTAATTTCTTTCATCGTTTGCTCGACGTGAGTGGGTCCTTTTAAGATCACTTCACAGTCAAATCCATCGATCATGCGATAGAAAAAGGCGGCATAGTAGTGAATGGGTTGATACACTTTGTACCATGCAATCCGCACGGCCATGGTTACATAGGCAACGGCATGGGCACGAGGGAACATATACTTGATTTTTTTACATGAATCAATATACCACTCAGGCACTTTATTGTTGCGCATCTCCTCTTCAAATGCAGGAGAGAGGCCCTTTCCTTTCCGCACTTTCTCCATAATATCGAAGGAAAGCTTCGGCGGTAGGCCTTGATACATCAAATAGCTCATGATCTCGTCACGGGTACAAATGGTTTCAGAGAGCTTGTGACCCTTTTTGACCAATTCTTGCGCATTTCCGAGCCATACGTCTGTACCGTGTGATAAGCCCGAAATTCTTACTAACTCCGAAAACGTAGTCGGCCTCGTCTCCTCTAGCATCTGTCTTACAAAACCTGTCCCAAACTCAGGGATTCCGGTTGTCCCGACCTTGATTCCATTTACATTTTCAGGTTTAATTCCGAGTGCATTTAATGAGTTAAAGATGCTAAGCACCTTAGAGTCATCAAGCGGTAAATGAAGCGGATCAATCCCAGACGTATCTTGTAACATCCGTAAGGTGGTAGGGTCTTGGTGGGCTAGCAAGTCCAGTTTCAAGAGTCGCCCTTCAATCGCTTTATAGTTAAAATGAGTGGTCTCTGTTTTCGCATTCATATCGTCAGCAGGATATTGAACGGGAGTAAACTTTAAGACATCGCTTCCTTGTGGCACAACCATCAGTCCACCGGGATGCTGACCTGTCGTCCGTTTGACGTCGACGCATCCCTCTGCTAGACGCTGGATCTCAGCGAAACGGAAGTTTTTTCCTTGTTGTTCTGCATATTTCTTCACATATCCAATCGCTGTTTTTTCTTTTACGGTCGCGATGGTTCCTGCACGGAAGATCGACTGCTTTCCTAGCCATTCCTCGGTGTATTCGTGAATCCGACCTTGATACTCACCTGAGAAATTTAAATCGATATCGGGTGTTTTATCTCCTTCAAAGCCGAGGAACGTTTCAAACGGAATATCTTGTCCATCTTTATCTAGCTTCTTACCACATTTAGGACAATTTTTCTCTGGTAAATCAAAGCCAGAGTCTACACTACCATCTAAGATAAACTCGCTATACTGACAAGATGAGCATACATAGTGTGGTTGGAGAGGATTTACCTCGGTAATGTTACTCATCGTCGCCACAAAGGAGGATCCAACGGAACCACGTGAACCTACTAAGTACCCATCTTCATTCGACTTCATAACGAGCCGACGAGAGATGATGTAAATAACCGCAAATCCGTTTCCAATAATACTTTTTAGCTCTTTTTCCAGCCTTGCCTCTACGATCTCAGGTAAAGGACTTCCATACTTCGCCTCGGCATTTTCGTAGCAAGAGCTTCGCAATTCTTCCTCTGCTCCTTCTAGCTTCGGTGCATGAAGGTCGTCCGGGAATGGCTTTAGCTCTTCCATCATATCCGCAACGAGATGCGTATTGGTAATTACCACTTCTCTTGCTTTCTTCTCACCTAGATATGAAAACTCTTGCAACATCTCGTTTGTCGTCCGTAGATGAGCTGGCGAAAGATCGTCTGTAAATCGTCCTCCACTCAGGTTCCGATACAGAATCGTGCGGTGAATCGCCTCTTCAGGGTTCAAATAATGGGCATTGGAAGTCGCTACTACTGGCTTCCCTAACTTCTCTCCCATTTGAACAATAAGCCGATTAGCCGCTCTCAGTTGCTCAGGGCTAGCAACGAAGCCCTTTTCGACCAAATGCATATTTACATCAATCGGTTGGATCTCTAGATAATCATAGAAACCCGCCAGCTTTTCAACATCTTCAGGGCTCTTATTGAGAGCCGCATCATATAATTCGCCTTTCTCACAACCAGAACCGATCACTAAGCCTTCCCTGAATTCTTCTAATTTACTGCGTGGAATTCGAGGGACTCGATAGAAATACTCTGTGTGAGCAATCGAAACCAATTTATATAAATGATAAAGCCCGGGTTCGTTCTTAGCAAAAAGGATTACATGGTACGGTCTAGAACGTTTCACATCAATGAAATCTACGTTTTGATTCAAGTCTTCCAGTGTAAATAGTTTTCTCTTCTCTGCTTCCTGCGCCATTTTCCAAAACACATACCCAGTCGCTTCCGCATCGTAAATCGCACGGTGATGCTGTTCAAGATGGACGTCCAGGTGCTTGGATAAGTTATTTAGACGGTGATTTTTTAGTGATGGGTACAAAAAACGTCCCAACTCCAAGGTATCGATGACCGGGTTCATCACTTGTGGGCCATTAATTCGATTGGCGGCTTGTTGTAAAAAGCCCATATCAAACCGAGCATTATGAGCCACGAGCACACAATCGCCAATAAAATCAAGAAATCTGGCTACTACCTCGTCTACTTCAGGTGCATCAACCAGCATACTATCCGTAATATGAGTTAGTTCAATGATTTTCGGAGCTAGTGGACGATGTGGATTGGCAAACTCAGAAAATTTATCGATCACTTTTCCGTTATGAATTTTGACCGCTGCCAGCTCGATAATCACATCGTGTACCGCCGAAAGCCCTGTCGTCTCCACGTCAAATACCACATACGTCTCATCTACTAGATTCGTAGGGCGTGGATTCATCGTTACAGGCACTGCATCATCCACGATGTTGGCTTCCATTCCAAATAACAGCTTGATACCCGCATCGTTAGCCGCTTCGTAAGCCTTCGGGAAAGCTTGAACACCGCCATGATCGGTAATCGCTACCGCTTTGTGCCCCCACTTTGCTACCTTTTTTACAAAATCACTCGGGGCGAGTAACCCATCCATAGGAGACATGGATGTATGTAAATGAAGCTCAATTCGTTTCTCCTCTGCATCATCTTTTCGTACAGGAGACGAAACTTCTTGGAGGTCGTTTATCATGAAACAGAGCTCCCGGGAAAACGTATCAAATTGTACATCACCGCGGATTTTAACCCAGTCGCCATTTTGAATCTGTTGGAAGACTTGTGCTTGCTCCTTATCGCGAGCAAAACACTTACAAGAAATCGAATCCGTGTAATCCGTGATGTTGAAAGTTAGAAGCTTGCGCCCGCTTTTTAAATCACGAATCTCCGCTTTAAAAATCTTTCCTTGTACCGTTACCCGTCGATCTTCTTCCTGAATAGTTTGAATCGGAACGGACTCATTTCCGATGTGTACTCCTAGCTTTTTAGCAACTTCTATAGAAGGCTCTGCTATATCCGCCATCGTCGCGGCCCGTTCTCGTTCCGCTTCCATCACTTGTTCGATGAGCACTTGCTCTTCCTCAGCCCTCTTTTGCAAAAGCTCCGTCCGGTAATCCGCTTGATTTTGCTCGCTAACCAATCGAACTCTCATCTGGCACCCTGTATACTCCAGGTAGTAACGGGCCACATGATCGGCGATTTGCAACTTCTCCGCCATTGCTTGAACAGCTGGATTCGGAAGTTGGATGCAAATCTCATTTTCCTGAAGCACCCACTCCGCTTTCCCTAACCAAGCCGCCGCAGAACGTGTATGATTTTCATTAATTTGTTTTTGAATAAAGGTTTTCGCTTGCTGCAACGCAACTTGATGGTCGATTGATTGATATCGATAATGAACTTGAACTGTCCATTCTTTATAATGATTCATCAGCGCCTGAGCAAACTGATGGGTAAGTTCAAGTGGGACCAGTTTAGGAAACTCCATAAACAAATCCCATGTATTTTGTCGTTCACTTACTTCTACTCGTAATATGTGTCCGTTTTTATAGTAGTTGGTATACCATTCTCTTGGTAAATTTGCTTCCTTAAAAAGGTTGATCATCGGATCATACATGACTTTTGACCTACTCCCTATTTCTGTAATCAACCGTTATACAATGTCTTTCATTCTATCAAATAATGCTAGATTCAGCTATAAATACGGTGGAAAATAAAAAACTCCTGCTAGGGAGGAGTTCAGTAGTGGGTTATAGGGTTATAGACAGGTATTAGATGATTAGAAAGAAGAGAAGAGATAAGTGAGTGATTGACTAGCCAGATATGGAGCTGGCCCGGGGCAATGTGTCTGTTCTCAGCTCCAATAGTGAGCCCACAAGGATGTGAAAAAGCAAGTCCGCTCCGTCCTTCTTCGCTCGGGCAAGTGGCAAAAACTCGCAAAAACCGCTCAAACATTTGCCACAAAACACCCTCGCTACAAAGGACTACGCTAAGCAGGCTCACTAACATCGCTAAGAACAAACACATATGCCCCTCTTCCACTCCATTACTGGTTCATCAATCATCAATAGAGGTTAAAAATAAAAAACAGTATTTTCTTTCCAGATAACTACTTCTATCTTTAATTTAGCCCCTTACAGAAGAATGTCGGTATCATGTCATCGAGAAAAACCCGCTTACAACAAAGCCCTACCAAAGATTGATGAATCGTTTCTGATATGAGGGGAGGGAGTGTCTATTCGATTGCGGCGATGTTAGCGATCCTACTTAGCGTAGCTTTCCATAGCATGGGGCGCTTTTGGTGCAACTTGTTTGAGCGTTCTTTGCGAGTTTTGCACCTGCCCCAGCGGAGGATAGCGGAGCGGACAGTTCTACTTCTCCGCTGGATCGGTATTTGAGTCGTGATCGAATAGACACTCCTGCCCTCGATCACGCAACCTTAGCATCAACAAACTCCACCCTACCAATCCACCTACTAGAACAAAACCCTTACTATCCACTATCCCTATGGAACAAATCCCTACTAACTAAAAGCCAACATTCCCAGCCCGCTTCACGAATGCGAACTCACCGTCACCTGCAAACCCTCAATATTACTATTCTGCTTCACTAAATCCATAACCTTCACCACTTGACTCGGAGTAAGCTTCGCTGATTTTACAATCACGTCGACATGATCCTCATTCGTTACAACCACCGCATCTGTAAACTTCAACTCCTTACAGATGAGATCTTCCAGCACACTCTCTTGCTTCTCCGTCTTGTTTAATTGCTCAACCTTTTTACTAGCAGACTCTAGTTGATTTTTAGTAGCTTTGGGGTCCATCATCATTTTGTAATTTTCCTCTAGCAATTGCTGACGGAGATACTCCCGGTTTAACTGGTGTCCGACAAAGTAATTGGATCCTTTTTGTTGCGCGGCATCTTTGGTGTCTGTTTTCGCAGTAGCCGATGCTGGCTTAGTTGCTGCCTTAATATCTACCGCAACGTCACCTTTATTTAAAATCTCTTGCGCTTTTTTCGCCATTTGACCTGCCGGCTCCACCGGACCCGAAACGATATAATAAGCGGATAAAACTACCATAAGCGATAACATCGTCACTAACCAAATTGTCTGTTTGTTCATGTTCATACCAAATTCCTCCTTTTATCCTTTGGACAGTACTTCAATTCGATGAATCGGAAGATCTAACACTCGTTGAATGGCCTGCAAAACCATCGCTTTTACTTGTAGATCTTCTACTCCACGTGCTACGACTAAAACACCCCGAACTCTTGGCTTCAGCATTTTGACGACAAGTGGCTTTTCTCCACTCCCATCGCGGTACATCGCGGTTTTGCTGTTTGTGTTATTTTGTTGAGTCGATCTCGTTCCACCCTTAGGGTCCGTTTCCGTAGTGGTCTGTACGTTTTGTTGTGTTTCGCTTTGAATCACTTCTTCTTCTGTGGAATCAAGATTGACAACGACGTCCACATCACTAACGCCTACCACTTTGCTGAGAATCGAAGCCAGTTCTTGTTCATACTCAGCCTCGTATTTCTGCATGGCCGTACCTTCAGACACTTTTGCTCCAGCAGGTTGAGGAGCATTTTTAGATGAAAGAAGACCCTTTTCATTTTGAGGCGGCATCGCATCTTCCTCTGGTTGAAAGAACGAGGAGACCAGCATGGCTCCAATTCCAAAGAAGACGAGGAGGAGAAAGAGAAAGAATCGTTTTCGCTTCTGATTGTTTCCTCCACCCACTTTATCGCCCATCTTTTCAAATAACTTATCAAACATTGATTTCCCCTCCTCCTACTCCAATTGGACCTCCACTTGTTCAGCAGTAAGGTTCCACGTTTGCTGGATAAAGCTTTGAATCTTTTGCCCCGTCTCATTAGAAGTAGACTCCGTATGAGTAGTAGGATCATTTGATGGAAGAATGGATACTTCTTGAACCGGATTGATCTGTTGTTTCGCAGAGGCACCTGTCGCTTTCTCTCTCACAACTAGGTGGATTTTCTCAATATGGGGATTTTCTGATGTGAATTGAGCTATTACATCAGCCGACACCACCTCCATGGCAAAACGATCCGGTATATTCTTCTTCATCCACGTTTCCATAGACTCTTCCGTTTTCTGCTGGATCACTTGATCTTGCTTCTTTTTTAACTGACTTGTTTGCTCGTTTATGTCAGCAAGCGACTTCATCTCAGGCATCGCCACGACTGCCTTGCTTCCATCTAAGAAAGCTAGCTCGGTTAAGTTCAGGTTTTCGCTGAGTAATTTAAAGATCGGAGATAAGATCGCCATCAAGATGAGGAGGCCCATTACCAATTTGACGTACTTCTCCATCGCATTACTAGGTAACAACATGTCTAAAAACGTAGCTATTAGGACCAACAAGATAATTTGCTTGAGCCAATCACCCATCCACTCGATGTGTCTCACCTCATCTCATCATCAGTGATATATTCCCCGACGTAATCACAATCGTGATCGCAAGGAAAAACATAAGACCTACAGCAGCCAATGCAGCAAAGACGAAAATCAAGGTTTTTCCGATCGCGGACAAGCTTTCAATCACCGGGCTATTTCCCAAAGGTTGCATAATCGCCGCCGAAAAATTATAGATAAAAGCCAGTGTAAGAATTTTCAGTGCAGGGAAGGCACAGATCATGAGTAAAATCACTACTCCGGCTAAACCAATCGTGTTCTTCATCAATAGAGAAGCTCCAGCGACTGTGTCCGCCGCCTCTGAAATCGTTCTGCCTACAACAGGGACGAAATTACCTGTTATATACTTGGCTGTACGGATCGTCACCCCATCTGCTACGGATGTGGTAGCCCCTTGAATCGAGATGACACCTAGGAAAATCGTTAACAATCCCCCTAGGACTGTAATCGCAACTTTTCTCAGTAAGCCTGCTAAGTGATTTACTTTATACTTGCTTGAAATCGTGCTGACCACTGCTAAAATCGTTGAGAAAAAGAGGAGCGGAAAAACAAATGTATAAATAATCGTGCCAATTACATGGATCATAAAAATGATTAAGGGATGAAACAAGGTAACCGACGTCAAATTTCCCATCGATCCAAGCAGTGTTAAAAGGAGCGGGACAAGCGCAAACATAAAATGAATCATTTTCTCAATGGCACTCTTAGCGGCTTCGATTGCTACCGAGAAGCTATCGACAGCTAGAACGATGATGACCAAGAAAACAATGGCATACGCTATTTTGCTCACCTGATTATTTTCAAAAGCGTTTTGCATCGTTTGAAGCAACATGCTAAAAACGGTCAAAACCACGATTGCACCAAGCAATTTGCCGTTGTACATTACTTCATGGAAGAAAAACTTAGCAAAAGCCGAGAAGAATGCTTTAAAGCTGATCTCATTCTCTTGGAATAAGAGATCGAAAAAGCCTGGTACCTTCCCCTCAAAATACCTTCCATACTCCGTTTGAAGTTGATTCCAAAATGATTCTACTTCTTGCGTCTGGAGTTGATCCAATTGGGAGCGAACCACTTCTTTTGTTATGTTAGCAGGAGAGGGAGCGGGTTCTTCTCCATTCGCTAATGCAGAACTTGGATTCAAACTGACGATAAGAAGAAAGAGAGTGAGAATCATCCATCCAACTCTCTGCATAAGCGATCCTCCTTTATGCGGGTAAAATCGAAACAATGGTCTCAATAATGACGGTAATAATCGGAATTGCCATCACCATAATTAATACCTTTCCAGCCAGCTCAATCTTAGAAGCAATAGAACCTTGTCCAGCATCTCTCGTAACTTGAGCCCCAAACTCAGCAATGTACGCAATCCCAATAATCTTCAATATCGTTTCCAAGAATAGATTGTTCACATGAGCTTGAGTGGCTAAATTCTCTAAAATGCGGATTACATCGGCAATCTTCCCAGCTAGAGCAAGAAAAATCGTAATTCCTACAAACGTAGCTAACAAGAAAGCAAAGATTGGCTTCTGTTCTTTGACGACTAAGATGAGGATCGTAGTGATTAAACCTAATCCCACCACTTGCAATATTTCCAAGTGGATCGCCTCCGTTCTACATTCGGAACAAGAACACGTTCTTAATCGTGGTAAATAAGTCTTGTATCAACATCGCAACCATAAATAAGACCACTCCGAAACCGAAAAGCGTTACCCAATGAGCAAAGTCTTCCTTTCCCATCTGCTTTAAAATCGTATGAATCATGGCGACAATGATTCCAATCCCAGCAATCTGGAACACAGCATCAATGTTGTATGGCATTATGTACCTCCTAATACATCAAGATGATCAGTAGTGCTCCGGCAAGGATTCCTAGCGTTTTGAACATTTTCTCGTACTGTGTCTGCTCTTCCAAGGCCCTACGCTCCTCGATCTCCAAATTGCTTTTGGTTACTGCTAGGTTTTGTAATTGATCCTGCCGATCAGAAATCCCAAGCGTCTTACAAAAATCTAAGATAACTTGCTTTTCTGGTTGCTTCATACAAGTGGCTCCCCAGTTACTCTCAATCGCCTTCTGAAAACACTCATACGTAGAAGCACCGTCTAATTGGAGTAAATTTTGATGAGCTTGATGGAAAATTGCTTGTACAAAACCATCCATTCTGGCTGCAATCGATTGACAGGCATCGATCAGAGTTCGAGTTCCGTAACCAATTTCCGTTTCTAGTAATTGAAGAGCGGATCGAACCTGACGGATCTGTTTGGGTCTCTCAGCAAACGTCCGAGCATGCTGAAATCCAGCCCAGGTTGTTCCGATCAAGATGATGCATGCTCCGAGTAGCTTAAGCATAAGTAGCCCACTCAGATGGATAGGTCATGCGTTTACCCGATCCATTATAAATTGCCTCAATGGTTCCAGGGCCTCGTCTACGTGATAGTAGGATGACTCGATCAAAAATTCCTTGCTTCAGAAGGTCTCCGAGCTCTGCCCGGCGGGATACTTCTTCCCATGTATGACCATGTGCAGTCGAGATTACCTTTACTCCAGCGTGAATCGCTTCATGCATAGCATACAGATCTTCTAGCCTCCCAATCTCATCCACAATCATGACATCTGGAGACATCGAACGAATCATCATCATCATCCCTTCTGCTTTGGGACAACCGTCTAAAATATCCGTTCGCGGACCTACATCGTGTTGAGGAACACCGCCTACACAACCAGCAATTTCAGAACGCTCATCTACAATCCCGATTTTCTTGGATGGATATTTCTTCTCATCACCTAAGCTAATCAGGCGTGCCAAATCGCGAAGCAACGTCGTTTTTCCGCATTGAGGCGGCGATACGATCAAAACATTATGCAAATTTTGATTATGTCCAAACAAAATGGGGAGCAATTCTTCTCCTACCCCTTTTACTTCTCGTGCAATACGAATATTAAATCCAGTTACATCTCGCAAATGCTTCACTCTACCCTGCTCCATCACCACTTTTCCTGCTAGTCCCACTCGATGTCCGCCTTCAATGGTGATGTACCCCCTTCTAAGCTCCTCTTCCATCGCGTACAAACTGTGATTGCTGAGGAGATTTAGTAACTTGGCGCATTCTTCACGACTGGGTAAAACAGAATCTTTTGGCGTTGTATTAAGCTGGCGATTGCAACTAACAAACCACGATTGTTCAGATGTAATCACTTCTAAAGGGCGATTTTGTCTAATGCGTATTTCTTCTAGGCTTCCTAGAATCGTACGCGGAAGTGATTGAATGATTTCGCGAATAGACAGTGGAAGAATCTGATAAATCGGTTTCAGCATCCCAAAACACCCCCTGTCCAATATTCTCTTTATTTCTCAATGTATGGCTTGTATCGGTTGTTTATGACAAGCTCTCTTTTGAACAAAAAAAAGAACCAGCTCGTGAAAGCTAGTTCGAATGGAAAATTCAATCCACATTATCTTTTTTTATTTGAAAACATCGAATCAACAGCAAGGAATCTACTTCCATTCAAGACAAGATAAATCGCGATTGCCAGCAATGCAAGGTCAAATTCATACCCAGCCGATTGTCCATTTCCCATAAAGCCTGCTGATAATTTCACAGAGAAAATCGCGCCGATCATCACGAAAGCGTTTAAGAGCGCAATCAATCTTGTACCCAATCCAATAATGAGAAGGATTCCTCCCACTAGCTCAATCATTGCTACAATATATGCCAAAAATCCTGGTAATCCAATACTTGCGAACCAACCAGAGACTCCATCAATTCCACCCGAAAATTTAGACCAACCATGTATAAAAAACGTAAGTCCGAAAATAACACGGAGAACAAAAGCTCCCCACTCAACGTGTCTATTTTCAGTCATCATCTATGCACCCCTTTATTTTTTATAACCAAGTAAACTCATAAACAATATAGTGGTTACGATTTGTAAGCCATTATATTTAAAGTAAGTAACTTATGTCAAATACCGATATTTTCCATGTACTGGATATAAAAAAGCAGGGCCTAGTGCCCCACTTTTTCTCTCAACTCTTGCTCAAACGCAAATTTCTCGATCAAGCTATCCATAAACTTCTGATCATCCTCCATGGTTCTATATGTCTCTGCTAACCGTTCCAACACAGTCAATCGAATCTGAGCGCTTCCCTTTTTGGCAATTTCTTTTGCTTGCAGGTACTGATTTAACCCATTTTCCAGCTGGTTTAATTCTACTTGTAAATCTCCGAGATACACATATGCTTTTGCTAAACTAGTAAAGTCATTCCACCTCTTACTGAGGAATACGACTTGTTCAATTTTTTCCTTGGCTGCTTCATATTGTTGCTCTTTTAAATAGAACATACCGTACTCAAGATACGTCTGTACCACAAGAGAACGCTCTTTGATCCGGTCTTCTAAAGCGAGAGCTGTTCGATAGGCAACATCAGCAAACTCAATTAACCCCTGTTCATGATACACATTTGCCAACATTAACCAACATTCACAAACCAATGAATGCTCTCCATTTTCTCCACACCAACGTATCGCTTCTTCTAGTAATTGAATCGCTTCTTTATTAAGACCGAGCGCCCGAGACAATCTCACCTTACCCATATATAGCTGGATAATCAGATAAGAGGAGCGAATCAATGGCACATCACTCCAAAAGGAGGAGTAGAAATAATACGCTTCGTTCATTCTCTCTAGCTGAATTAAGCATAGAACACGAAGTCCTGCCAATGTAAGCTCGGCATCTTTATTCTTCTTTCGTTTCTCTCCTTCTTCGATCCATTCCATTCCACGATCTGCTACTTCAAGAGATTGCTCGTAACTGCCTAGTAGATACAAAGAGTGACAAATCTCTCGATAACACTCTAGCTCAAGTGGATGATGGACATGGGCCACCTTCGTAATGCGTAGAACCGTCTGATACTCCGTAATCGCTTTTTCGTAGTCTTCTTGAGAGAAATAATATTTCCCTTTCGAAAAATGATAAAAATGAGCAAGAGCATGTGTTTCAGATAAACGATTCTTTTTTAGCCACTCCCAAGCTCGCTTGCTATTTCCAGAGGAAATCCATGTTTCAACTGCCTTTAACTCTAATAAATACAAGTCATCCTTCTGTTTTTGCTTCGTCTCCAAAGCATTCAGTTGATGGAAGTCGATCCCCAGCTTTTCTAACAGATACCTAACCTTTTCCTCTTTTACATGAGAGTATCCACGCTCAATGTTACTAATCGTGGAAACGGAAATCTGATCATCTGCTAAATCCTCTAAGCGAAGACCCCGCTCTTTTCGATAAGAACGAATCGTTTCTCCTAGTTCCATAGTAGATAATTGCATTCCACTCTTCCCTTCTTTTTATAATTGCAAAATAAAATATGTATTTTTTTGAAAAAACACCTTGTTTCATACCTTCTGAATACTTATTCCAAATTTATAAAAATAGTTTGAATATGTGGTATATTTATTATGTAAACTCTTGCCAAAAGTTATCAGCTTGAGTATAATCAAAGGCGATCCACCATATTCCCATTATTCAGATTAGAGGTGTTTTCTCTTGTTAAAACTACTTGTGCAAGGCTCTCAAGACGAGCTTTCTCGATTTTTTCTCCAATTCCAGGTTCATTCAGAGTTCAGCGTACATCCCGAGACCGTTCAATGGCAAGATGAAGATCAGGAAAACGTCCAATTGTATGCCTCTTTTGACTTTTGTCCAGAGTCCCGAGAAAATCTTACCATACAAATGATGACAGAAAAAGGGACAATTGTAAAATTAGATCTACTAGATGGAATTGTCACCCGCTTTGATGACGGTAAGACCTACATAAGGGGTAAGCTGTATGATATTTTCGGATAAAAAAACTCATTGAGATAACCCAATGAGAAAAAGTAGTACAAACCTAACTTCGATTTTATCATAAAATTCTGCCATAATAAAGAGATGAGTAGAATTTTCCTATCCTTCCCTTACATATAAGGGAGTGCGAAAGGCTTGATGCCCCTCACACTCCCTTATTTTCTTCTTTATAAATCGTATTCCTGTTTGAGCGTTTGTAGCATGATATGATTTTCCATATTTCTTTGTCTGCCTTCCCTTTTGAACATATAGTCATAGTAATAAAGAATCTTAGGTATTTTTTTTTGCTTTCGAACTTGATCACGAACCTGAACTGCCCAGTCTGTATCTTCTCCAAAGCTAATATCTAAATATAGATATTGGCTGGCTAATTTCTTTGAAAAACACATAATGTGATTGGGATTCCGATAATAATATTGTTCATCTTCTAATTTGTGTTTGTTGTCATACACTACATCATACTTGCAAATTTTCTTTACGATTCCACCTAGGCTTACCTGCACATCAAACGTAATACAGTCTACATCTGGAGTCTGGCGGATAGCGGACATTAATGAATCGACATAATCAGTAGCAACTCGATCATCATCATCCACAAACACTACAAAATCGCCTTTTGCTTGCTGAATCAAATCATTTCTCTTAGCTCCAATTGATCTCTTCTTATTATCAACTAAAGCAAGTATCTCCACAGGAAATCGCTCGGACTGTCTCTGTAATTCATTTACTACCCGAGATAAACAACTTGCTCTTTCAGGAATCGATGGAATCAAGATAGACAGTTCTATATCCACGTGATCCCTCCTCCTTAACTCTTAACCATTTCACCATTTTTACTATAAAACAGCGGCTGATAATAACTAGCCAGAATCGGAATATTCTTACTCGAAAATGGTTGTTCATAGTGATTGACTTCAGAGTGAAATAGACAACAGAATTTACTCTGATGATGGCTTAGTAGCCACATCTCTGGTGCTAAATAATCTGAGCCTATCTCCTTATCTAACTTCTTTATGTACTCACTATTCGCCCACCAAAAATTCCCTGAAAAATGAGGCTTAGGTGATGGTAAATAGTTAACACCGCAGGCATCTACACTTCCAAGATGCTTTAAACACATTTCATGATGATCGACTAACACCGATTCCATCAAATGAACCCAATCTCGTACAAATGGTTCAACAAACGTTCCAAATCGAGCTACGCCTTTTGTGTGCATATATAAAATCTGTACATTGTGCGGGCTTTCATTACAATACTGATGCAACCACTTTAAAGTAGAGCGTTCAAAATCGTATGTTTGAGGAACCACTCTTATTTTCATAGTATCATCTGATTTTGCTAGTAACCCTATCTCATTTACAATACTCTCAATGTGTTCTTCATCATCTGCACGTTCAGTGACAAACGAGATATAAATAGAGTCCAATTTCTCATACAAACCTGATAAACGTAGCCTTCCAATCTGCCGTTTTACAATTTCCATCCAATTATTAATCTCAAACACATGCATAAAGCAAGCCATCTTATCCACTTTTTTCACTAGGGCTTGCTGCATCTCGACTTGAACTTCTACACATTGAATCGCTTTTTCTACCCAGTCTCGGCCTTCTTTCTCAGCAGACTGAAGCAAAACTCTTTTTGCATAGCACATCAGATGCTTTGGCTTACTACTGAA
Organism: Baia soyae; assembly: GCF_004341445.1. GTDB lineage: Bacteria > Bacillota > Bacilli > Thermoactinomycetales > Thermoactinomycetaceae > Baia > Baia soyae. Next base: position 70,205 of record NZ_SLXV01000001.1, on the reverse strand, counting down.
ACCAAATCCTACGCTAGAGTTCCAGTTATGAGCTACGTTAAAGGCAATGGCATCCACATTTGGATGTTGCATAATCGCATCGAGCAAAGAAGCAATATAATCTTCTGATAATGAATAATGATGATCCATAAAAGCAATAAATTCTCCTTGAGCCAGTTGAATTAAAGATGTCTTCTGTTCGTCTATCGAACGTACAAGATTATCCATTAGCATGAGCACTTCTACTGGACGATCATAAGCTTGCTTCTCCAACTGTCTCATCATTTCCATAGAAGCTGTAAGTCGTTCTGGTGTAGAACACACTAGAATTGATAGCTTAATATCCAACTCGATCTCCCCCGATCTGTTATCTCTTTTATAGTTATATGATTGCATTTAAAGGTTAATTCTTAATCTTCCCTAAATCACTCTCGATTTTGTCATACAACAAATAGGAGCTTAAGATTTGTCCCCTAAGCTCCTTGTACTAATATTTAACCTGATTAATCGAGACGCTCTTCATCCACTCCACTATTATCTGGTTCGAGATCAGAAGCATCTTCTACAATTAAAACCGTGTGACACTCTGGGCATAGTAACTCTATTTCCGAATCTGCCACATCTTCATAATCTACATGCACATCTTCACCGCATTCTGGACAGACGATACATAGATCATCTTCATCGTCGTCATCTTCATCGTCATACACTAGTAACTCCATATCATTTAGATCTTCATCGATTGATTCCACATATTCCTCTAATTCCAAGAATCGATGTTCTAGCTGTTCATTTGCCTCTAACAACTCATCCACAATATCTAGAAGCCTTTGAATCGCTTTCCCCTCTGGATGACTGCTTTCTTGATTAGCACCTTCCATCAGACCTTGCACATATGAAACCTCTCTGCGTAGACGATCGTACATCACAACTCCACCCCTCATACAAAGTATCGGTAACTCTATTTTCACCTTTCGATTCAAAAGAAATACATTTTAGTTGAAATGGGCTATTTTTTCTTCTATTGGATACACTAAGAAATCAAATGAATTTATAAACGAGGTTTGTTACATATGGAGCAAAAAACAAAAACATCATCTAAGCCACCATCAAAATGGATTCTTGCCATCCTATCCTCTATCCCAATCATCATGGTTTTAGGGAACTCCATGTTAATTCCTGTACTACCAACTGTTGAAAACGTATATGATGTCTCAAGTGTACAAACAAGCTTATTAATTACTTTATTCTCTATCCCAGCTGGAATCGTGATTCCCTTCGCAGGTATCTTAGCGGATCATGTGGGAAGAAAGAAAGTCATTTTCTATAGTTTGCTTCTATATGGTGTAGGAGGACTATTAGCAGGATTATCGGCCGTTTGGTTTCCAGAATCCTTTGGATTTCTGCTGGGGAGTAGGGTGATTCAAGGAATTGGAGCGGCTGGAACAGCACCGATTGCGATGGTATTAGCAAGTGATCTATTTGAAAAGAGTGACAGGGCATCTGCCCTTGGAATCATTGAAGCTTCTAATGCGATGGGAAAAGTACTAAGTCCCATCTTGGGTTCCCTACTAGCACTCTTCACTTGGTATACGATGTTTTTCGTATTTCCTATTTTATGTATTCCGATTGCCTATTTCTTTATAAAGGTAATTCAAGAACCAACTAGTTCCCATGAAAAAACACCCCTCAAACAATACATGAAACACGTAAAATCAGTATTTCAACGGGAGGGACGCTGGTTATTCCTTGCTTTTGCTATTGGATCTATGACACTATTCACACTCTTTGGTGGGTTATTTAGACTATCGGATTCAATTGATGCAAATACCAATCTGAGTGGCGTCCTAAAAGGATTCGTTTTAGCCATTCCCCTTCTTGCTCTTTGTATTACGGCGTATACAGTAGGAAAGACCATAAAAACCAAAATTGGTTTAATGAAGGTACTCATCTTGATTGGTTTGGGATTATTAACTACGACGATCATTTTATTGATATGGATGAAGTCCATCGTTTGGATGATCACGATCTTATCCATTAGTGCCATCGCCTGCGGACTTATTCTTCCATGCCTAAATACATTTATCACTTCCTCTACTGGTACATCCGAAAGAGGAATTATTACTTCTTTATATGGAAGTATTCGTTTCTTTGGAGTCGCACTCGGACCTACTGTGTATGGAGCTCTGCAAAATCGTCCTTTTCTCCTATTTGTTGGAAGCGGAGCTGTATTTGCGCTATTATTACTATTATCAGCTTGGCTCATCCATCGTCCCCAACGAATCAATGGAAATCGGGAGGGACATTCACGGATTTTGATTCGATCCAAGCGCATTCATCCCATTACATAGAGAGGAGTTTTATAATGGAGAGAAATATATGGGGGAACTGGTTACAAGTCCATACGAAGCATCGACAATTCGAAAAGCCCCGGTCTACAGGGCTAACTATGGTGATGGATAAGGGACTCGGGATGCGTGCTTTTGATGACCTAATCGAAATCGCTCATCCCTATATCGATTTCTATAAACTAGGATTCGGAACCGCCGCGGTCACGCCTTTACGCTTACTAAGGGAAAAAATTGAACGGACTGAAAGAGAGCATATTCACATCTACCCAGGTGGAACTTTTTTTGAAATTGCTCACCATCATCGATGTGCAGACCAGTATTTCCAAGCCTTGCGAGATCAAGGGATTCAGTGGATTGAAATATCAGAAGGCACTATCTCCATATCTCCTAGAGAAAAAAGAGATCTGATCCGCAAAGCCCATAAATTAGGATTTTCTGTTATTACCGAGATCGGAAAAAAGGAATCAGGCACTTTTTTAACAATGGAAGAGATCCATTCTCAAGCTACATCTGATCTCGAAGAAGGCGTACAATTTGTCATTATTGAGGGTCGCGAATCAGGAATCGATGTGGGAATCTACGATGAAAATGGAAAATTTGATTCTTCTCTGATTCGTGATTTAGCAAATAGCCTACCACTTAATCGAATCATGTTTGAAGCCCCTCTAAAAAAACAGCAAATTCAATATATTCAATTGATTGGGAATGAAGTAAACCTAGGGAACATTGCTCCTACAGAAGTAATCGCATTAGAAGCCCTGAGACAACATTTACGCTCAGATACGTTCAATCCAAATATGGAGGTGTACCGATAAACATGAACATTCAAACGATCCCTTATGTCCAAGCGTTCAAACCAAGCGATTATGTAGGCCAAACAATCATTGTTATAGACACATTTCGAGCTACTTCCACCATAGTAGCTGCCCTTTCATCTGGAGTAAAGTGTGTCATTCCCGTCAAAGAAATTGAAGATGCCAAGAAGTTATGGAAACCAGGGCGTATATTAGCTGGTGAGCGATTTGGAGCGCAGATTGAGGAGTTTTCTCTGGGGAATTCGCCTGTCCATTTTATCCAAACTTCTTCCTGCAGGGGAAAGGAACTGATCCTTACTACTACCAATGGGACTCGGGCGTTGAGTAGAGTCGCTCAAGCGAAACAGGTCTGGATCGGTAGCTTGTTAAATGCGAGGTCCATTGCTCAGAGATTACACGTGGAAAACACCTCTAATGTCCTATTTTACTGTGCAGGGACAAGAGGCACGATGTCATTTGAAGATTGTGTAACCGTTGGTGCGATTCTAGAAGAATGGCGCCAACTTGATCCACAAATCACTCAATCTCATACATCTTTTGACGATCTTTCACTCCTTTGTATGAGTAGCTTTCAATTCCTCCACTCTCAAGATCAACTTCACCTATTACGGGAGAGTCGGGCAGGAAAGAGAAATCACTCTCTTGGCAACGAGGAAGATCTAGATCTAAGCCTGAAGATGAATGAGTTTAATGTTGTCCCTACTTATACAAATGGAGTGATCACGGCTTCTATCTCTTGATTTTCATTCTATCCTTGCTTACTCATGCATAGTTTAGTGGTAAAGTCATTTTGGACAAGGGGAGCGCGACATGAAAGCAGATCTTATTATTGTAATCCTAATCGTGATCGGTTTATTCGGTCGTTCCCCCATTATTGCTACTGCGGCCAGCTTTCTTCTTATTTTAAAATTACTTCATCTCGAACGTTTTTTTGATGGAATCGAGCGCCGTGGACTGGAACTGGGATTATTATTCCTTACCATTGCTGTATTAGTTCCGTTTGTATCTGGAAAAATAACGTGGCAACAAATTGTGGATGTATTCACTTCTCCCGCTGGGATTCTTGCTTGCATTGGCGGGGCACTTGCTACTTATATGAATGGAAAAGGACTAGACTTATTACGAGTAGATCCTCAATTAGTAGTAGGACTCGTAATTGGATCTATCTTTGGGATTATTTTCTTGCGGGGAATTCCCGTTGGACCTCTTATGGCAGCTGGTATTACGGCATTTTTCATGGGTGTTCTCAAAATATGGTGGCATTAATCCCTCCTACTTCTAAAGACATATAAAGTCATACACATTTTTCTTGAGTCCCTAGGAGAACTCACGTATACTTAGGGCAGTCAAGGGGGTTTTTCTATTGTCCAAAATTGCCATTATCACTGACAGTTCGTGTGACCTACCGAAAGATCTAGTTGCAAAGCTAGGTATTTCTGTTGTACCACTTCGTGTTATTTATAAATCTGGAGAATTTCGAGATGGAATTGATATTGAACCAACCTATATTTATGAGCGACTTGAAATAGAAGTTCCAACCACCTCCATGCCTTCACCAGAAGATATTTATGCTACATTTGAAAAAGTTCGTTCCGAAGGGTTTACCCATTGTCTTGTAATCAGTGTATCCTCTGGATTAAGCGGAACTTATAATACATTTAAACTAATAGCAAGCGAATTTGAGGATCTTCATATACACGTTATTGATTCTAAGTACCTTTCTTGGGCTTTAGGTTATCAAGTGATAGAAGCAGCCAAACTAGTTCGGGAAAAGCTCGATTTCGGCGATATCGTCCAAAAAATCGAAGCGATGAAGAAACAAATCTCTGCTTACTTTGTGGTGGATACATTAGACTATCTAAAAGCAGGCGGACGAATTGGACGAGTTTCAGCTCTTTTCGGTTCTATGCTAAATGTAAAACCCATTATCTCAGTAGATGACGACGGTAAATATTTCCCCCTTACCGTTGCTCGTGGAAAAAAGCAAGCGATGAAGAAGCTTTGTCAGCTAGTGCAAGATCATGTTGAATCCGCCAAAGCGAGTATTGCCATTGTACAAGGGCGCGCTGAGAAAGAAGCAGAAGCATTTGCAGACCGAATTCGTCAATTAGGTGATAATATCACGGATATTTATGTAGGTAATGTGAGTCCCGCACTCGTCGTTCATGCAGGTCCTGGATTAGTAGGTCTTATTATAAAAAGTGAAAAATAGGAATATCGGAATCATCACTTACTCCATAATATCCCCCTAACGATTAGGTATAAAGGAACCTAATTTGTTAGGGGGATTTTTATGAAATCGAATTATAAATGGATACACATATAGTCTCAAAAGCATATATTGGGAAGGAGCACGTAGATATTATCATACTGAAACTAGCTTTTACTTTCGATGTTGAAAGGGGATATGTACTTGGAGAAATTAGTAACAATCCTATCTAAGGATCCTTCTGTAGTGGTGCATGAAGGGGTTCTTTCGCAAGAAGAATGTCAACATATTATCAACATAGGCCAAGGAGTATTATTTCCAGCACAAACACAAGGTGGAATGTCAGAAGTTCGTATATCGGATACCGCATGGCTAGAACATCATACGGATCCCTTGATACTCACCTTATCTGAGCGAATTGCCACTCTTGTGGGACGCCCATTAAGTCACGCGGAACCACTTCAAGTGGCAAGATATCGCGTTGGAGGAAAGTTTGAGCCACATATTGATTGTTATGACACCCGTTCAGAGGGAGGAAATTACTTCTTTTCGATTGCGGGTCAACGAGTCCACACAGCTATCTTATACCTGAATGACACACTTAAAGGCGGAGAAACCTACTTCCCTGATCTTGGGTTCGACATCACACCCAAAACAGGAAACGTACTTATTTTTGATAATTGTTACAATGGCACAATTGATGCCCATCCTCTTTCCATCCATGGCTCTCGTGTGCTAGAAGAAGGAGAAAAATGGATCACAACTCTGTGGTTTACCGAAAGGCCACACTACTAATTAATACATGTAGAGATAATCAATCAAATATAAAATAGCCTCCACTCGGTTCAATCGAGTGGAGGCTATTTTTTTACTCTGTATTATGCACGTGAAACATATTGACCGTTACGAGTATCAATTACGAGACGGTCGCCTCTATTAATAAATAGAGGAACCGTAACCACAAATCCAGTCGATAACGTAGCTGGTTTATTACCACCTGTCGCTGTATCACCACGGATACCAGGATCGGTTTCAGCTACTTCCAACTCAACTGTGTTCGGTAGTTGAATTCCAATCGTTTCATGTTCGTATGTAACGATTTGAACGTCCATGTTTTCTTGTAAGAAGTTTAATTCATACTCTAAGCGCTCTGCTGGCAACGTGATTTGATCATAGGTTTCATTATCCATGAACGTGTAATCACCGGCAGATTCATACAAATAGCTCATCCGGCGAGTTTCAATCAACGCCTTAGATACTTTCTCTCCTCCACGAAACGTTTTCTCTGTAATATTTCCATTACGAAGGTTACGTAACTTAGAGCGAACAAACGCAGCACCTTTTCCTGGTTTTACGTGTTGGAATTCAAGAACCGAATAAATATCACCGTCGATTTCAATCGTTAAACCTGTACGAAAATCGTTTACACTAATCATCAATCGTTCCTCCTGATGAAACAAAGATCTAGAGAATAATAAGTTCCTTAGTACAATGCGTTAATACTTCGTGGCCTGACTCCGTAATAAGGACATCATCCTCAATACGGACTCCACCGAAATCAGAAAGATAAATTCCTGGTTCCACCGTTACGACGTTTCCAGGCTTTAAGACATTGGAGCCTGCTTGAGAAAGTCTAGGACCTTCATGAACCTCTAGTCCAATTCCATGCCCAGTACCATGTCCAAAGTACGCACCATAGCCACGTTGTGTAATCAAATCACGAGCTACTGCATCAGCCTCCATACCCGTCATTCCTGGACGAAGAGCATCTACAGCCTTTCGTTCTGCCTCTAATACAATATCATAAATTTCTTTTTGTTTCTCGTTTGGTTTTCCAACCATAACGGTACGAGTAAGATCAGAGACATATCCTTGATATGCAGCTCCAAAGTCTAGTGTAACGAGATCACCCTTTTCAATCACTTTATCACTGGCCACTCCGTGTGGTAATGCTCCTCGCCAGCCAGATGCCACGATGATGTCAAACGATGGACCCGTGGCTCCCATCTCCATCATGAGTACCTTAAGTCGGAGTTGGACTTCCGATTCTTTCAAGCCCGGTTGGATATACTGGATGATCTGTTCAAAAGTACGGTCTGCGATTGTAGCAGCCTGACGAATGATGCTTAGCTCATCCTCACTTTTTATCATTCGTAATTCTTCTATGATTTGTGGAGCAGGTATGTATTCAATCGAAGAATCGCCTTGGGATAAAGCTTGGAATTGAGCAAACGTCATATGAGTTGCTTCGAAGCTTACCTTTTTGAGGCCTAGCTTTTTGATACTTTCACGAACCGTGTGCCAAATATCAAGTGATGATTGGAGTTCCAGACGAAAATGTGGACACTCTGCTTTTACTTGGTCGATGTAACGGAAGTCGGTGACGAATACAGCCTCTTTTTCCGTCACAATCGCAACACCACTAGAACCCGTAAAACCCGTGATATACCTACGATTATAAGGATTCGTGATCAAATAGACCTCTATCCCTTGACTCATCATTTCTCTTCGCAAGTTCGCTAGCCGTTTTTCCATGAGTCTCACTCCTAGTATGTTCGGTTATGCTAGATCAATTCCCGAATCGCTCGCAACGCTAGATCATAGCTATACGATCCAAATCCACTAATTTGCCCTACACAGACTGGTGCGGTTACAGATTGCTTCCGAAATTCTTCTCTAGCATGAATATTAGATAAATGCACTTCAATAACAGGAACTTCTACCGATGCAATCGCATCTCGAATGGCATAACTCGTATGAGTATAAGCCCCTGGGTTACAAACTATGTAATCAAAATTTCCTTCTGCTTCATGAATCTCCGTGATCAGTTCACCCTCAAAATTAGATTGCTTCGTAACAACTGAAAACGTCAACTGATCGCCTATTTTTTTCAGCCGTTGGTTTATCTCATCCAATGTTTCCGAGCCATAAATCGCTGGCTCTCGCTTCCCCAAACGGTTTAGATTAGGGCCATGAAGGATCAGTACTCTTGTCATCTGCGAACACCCCTATAAGGGTATATTTTCTCACGAACTTAGCGATTTGTCCAACCTCCATACCGAATACAACCTTTATATGATAAAATGGAGATACTTACAAAACTCACAATTTAAGACACATGACACAAAGGTGGTGCCAGATTTCGTGGCTGAACAACCCATAGCATATGGCGGTCAGGCAGTGGTAGAAGGCGTTATGTTTCAAGGACAGTATAGCCTCGTCACAGCCGTTAGACGAAAAAGCGGAGAAATTGAAACATTTGAGGTACAAAAAAAGGCACAGCCCATCCTCTCAAAAGTGAAAAAAATCCCTTTTATTAGAGGATTGATCGGGCTCATTGAAGCAAGTGCATCTGGTGCAAAACACCTTCAATTTGCTACTGAACAGTATGATTTAGATGAAAACCCTGACCAAGTCCGTGATACCAAAGAGACCTTCACTTCCAAGCTATCGATGTGGTTAGGAGTAGCAGTGATTGGGATTCTATCCTTCGTTATGGGAAAAGTAATCTTTACACTTGTTCCTGCGATGCTAGCCAGCTTTTTATTTGATGGACTGGTAACAAATCTGATCCTTCAAAACCTAATTGAAGGGGCCATCAAGACGATCTTACTCTTCTCATATCTATGGATGATATCGCAAACTCCCATCATCAAACGGGTCTTTCAATATCATGGGGCTGAGCATAAAGTGATTACCACTTATGAACATGGGGAAGAATTGACAGTAGAAAATGTTCAAAAACATTCCAGACTTCACTATCGATGCGGCAGTAGCTTTATGATTCTAACCATATTGGTGGGCGTAGTCGTATACTCCTTTTTCCAATATGATAATATGTGGGATCGCATGATCATACGCTTAGAACTACTTCCACTTGTGATTATGCTATCTTATGAAGTTTTACGCTTTACTAATGCGCTTCGTGATATCCCTGTGCTCAAATATTTAGGCTATCCTGGATTATGGCTTCAACTACTTACTACAAAGGAACCAAATGATGAGCAGGTAGAAGTAGCCATCACCTCATTTAAGCGCATGCTCGATTTAGATAGCGAAGTAAAAGCCAAACAGGTTCCTTCGAATCATGCTTCTTCCATTGGAATGTAACTTTGACCTTTACGAAAGTGGTGGTAGCGTGAATATCTCCAAAAGACTTTCAGTTGGAACGATCATCATATTAGGGTTAGTAGCCATTGGAATCATGTCAGCACTGCGTGAATCTTTTTGGAACGTAGTAGGATTGATCGGATTCATTGGGATCATCTGTTATTTATATAAGAAGCCTCCCATCTGGTTACAAAGAATAAGTGGGCATATTCCCGCAACATCAACCAAACGGAAGAAAAGATCGCATCGATTTAGAGTAATAGATGGATCGAAAAAAGATCGCAAATTCTAACGAAAACCCCTAGTCCTCACTTAGACTGGGGGTTTTTCGTTTGAGCATGACTGAGACCTTCCACATTAATAGGCACATCGCTTTTCGTCAAGATAAAGGGATACACAATCATCTGCGGATAAAACGTCCCAGGGGTTGGCTCTTGTTCGGCCACTTCCACCTTTACCTGATTATCTTGTTGCACAATATTGGTTACCTGCAATTGATATCCAGGATTAGGCCTCATTCCAAGTGAGATGAGCGTGTATTCTTCATCCTCCATCTGAATTTTATGAAGCCCAGAATGTACTTTTTGATTCCCCACCCATTCTCGAATCGATACAGGTAGTGTATTTATTTGCTCACTCGTGATCAACTTAATTCCTTTTCCCAGACCTTTTTCATCATTCTGATTTTGACTCATATTAACTTCCTTTCTGAAGTGGTGGCTCATCATTTTTCCCAAAGTTGATTTGGGTAGAGCGGCTTTTGCCACGTGCTTGTAAATAAGAATCAAATGTCCAACCCTCGAAGAACGCTTCTCCTGCTTTCATCCCAGATTGATACAGGGTATCTTTCTTTTCCTTACTTAGTGAAAAATCAGTTATTTTAACTCCGAGAGTAGGGACAGAGATCGTACGAATCTGGTCCTTCGACCGAATATAACGGTTATCATAAGCGTCCATCATCGTATAAAACAACGATAAAAACATGTTTAATGGTCCAGGTACTTCTGCCACTGATCCCTTCTTCTCTTTGGTTGGATTGTTTAAATCAAAGCCAAAAGTAGGCCAACGAGGGCAATCTGAATCAAAAATCCAAATGGGAAAATTACTTAATACCCCTCCATCTACAATACAACTATATTTCCCAGAAGGCGAATGATATAACATCACCGGATCAAAAAAGAAAGGAATACTACAACTCATTCGAACCGCTTTTGCAACCGAAAACGTTGCTGGATCATGGCCATAGCTCGCTAGATCATCTGGCAGAATCATGAGCATTTTTTGTGTGATATCCGAAGCAATGATTTTCAGGCCAACATCCTGCAAATCACCAAAGGTCCGAACCCCTTTCTCAGCCAAACGACATTCTAGCCAATGTTCCAGTGCATCACCCGAGTAAATCCCTTTTTTAATCCACATACGTAGTGCCGGACCGACATAAGGGATGCGATGGTATATCGTCTTCGGTAAAAACGATGTAAAATCCAGATCGAGGAGAAGCCCGTAAAGCTCCTCTGCTGTGTAGCCCGCCGCAGTAAGAGCCGCAATCATCGACCCCGCCGAGGTCCCTGCTACGTTTTTCCATTTGTATCCCTCTTTCTCAGCCACCGTTAATGCCCCGACCAGTCCAATCCCTTTTACACCGCCACCCTCAAATACTGCATCTGCCCACACATGACCCACCTCTTCGAAAAAAGAATGTATTTATCCATGTGTATGAAAAAAACCCTAGGAACAGGACTTCCAAGGGTTAATTTATTCATCTTGCTCCGTAGTCTCTTCAGCAGCTTTGGTAGAGATGAGGTGTTGAACCACTTCTGGATTGTTTTCTAGATAGGAAACTAAATTCTCCACACAGGTGATAGAATCCCAACTCAGATGGTGTTCAATTCCTTCCACATCCTCATAAACAAATTCCTCACGCACCCCAATCAAGCGGAGAAATTTCTCTAATAGCTGGTGCCTGTCTACAAGGCGCTTTCCTACTTTTTTACCCTTAGCCGTTAGAACCAAACCACGGTATTTTTCATAAACCAAATATTTATTTTGATCGAGTTTTTGAACCATCTTCGTAACTGACGAGGGGTGAACGGATAACGCCTCTGCTATGTCTGACACACGTGCATATCCTTTTTGATCAATTAATTGATAAATGTTCTCTAGATAATCTTCCATACTTGGTGTTGCCAAATAAACCACCCCTTTAAATCAATATAACCAGAGTCATTTTATCAGATGTTACGTATTAGCTCAATGAAAGTGTTACAAAAACATCCTCAAAAAGATCCTATTTCCGTTATAATGAAGATCAAAGGAGGATTCGCTTTTTATGAGAATCACCCCATCTGATATTCCAAGTAAGAAATTTAATAAGTCTTTCTGGGGCTATATCCCAGGTGAAGTAGATCAGTGGTTAAACGAAATCGTCATTTGTTACGAGGAAGATGTAAGCGAACTAAAAGAACTACGACAAGAAATTACACGATTACGAAACGAAAACAAACAATTACGCGACATAGTAAAAGAGATTGATTTAGTAGATGAAAGCCGAGTGTCTAGCTAATGCTAGTACATCTCGGCTTTTTCTATTCATCATTCCAAATGGGAACAGGACCAAATTGAATCGCATCACAAGCAACCAGACGAAGTTCAATCCCTTCTACATTTCCTTGAATAGCATCTTCATGTGCATCCTTCCCATGAAGGTGTCCATACACACATACGGAAACCTCATATTCCTTCAGGAGATCGAAAAACTTGGATTCTTTCCCTGTATGGGTTAAAGGTGGGTAATGAAGCATCACTATGATAGGCAGATCGGGATGTTCTTTACGCCCCGCCTCTAATGCCATTTTTAGCCTTCCAGCTTGTCTCTCGTAAATCTTGCGATCTTCTGATTCTTGGTAACCATAATCCCCTGGAAGCATCCAGCCTCGAGTCGCAGCTACTACCTTATTTTCTACAACAGTAAAATCGGCATCTAGCCATGTCATACGCTCAGGCAAAGCTTCACGAATCTTCTTCTTACTATGAACATAATACTCATGGTTACCTGGAGAAAAAACCTTGTTCCCAGGCAACTGATCAATCCATCCAAAATCATATAGGGCCTCTTCCAATCGTAGCGCCCAGCTAATATCTCCGGGAATGAGAACGGTATCTTCTTCTTTTACTCTCTCAATCCATTCATCTCGAATTCGATGATAATGTTGATCCCAGCCAAACAGCTCCATTGGCTTCCTGATATCTCTTTCGGGATCAATCTCGTATAAGTCAACAGGCCTTTGGAACGATAGATGTAGATCCGCAATTGAAAAGATTGCCATGCAAGTACCATTCCTTTCTCACAACTACACAATACTCTAATTACGAAAAAAAAAGCAAGAAGAGATCGATTGATCCTCTTGCTTTTTCATCTGTTATTTATTTTTCCAACAATTTATATGGTTGAGCCGATTTATCAATAAATAGATCACGTAATGATAGCGAAGTTTTTTCCGAATAACTTAAGGTTGCCTTCACTTCTGACCCTTGGTTAATGTTGATGACCATATCACTATTCGTTACATTTAACGAGAAGCCTATGGGCTTATTCTTTGCTAACTTCGGAATAGGAGTAGAGTCTACTTCTGTAATCTTCGTACCTGAGTTACGTAATAACGATACTTTCCCGTTCGACCACTCCACTACATACGTGATACCATCCACGGAATTCAATTTAATCTCAAATGGAGTATTTGAATCTTGAGACAGTCCGACCAAGAAATTGGTAAACGAACTTGAGATTGGGATGGCAATCTGCGTCTTAGGCATAACGGTTAAATCGGATCCTTTTGCAATTCCAATACCTGTATTCAACATCCACGGTTGATCGGGTAGAAAATCGCTATCTACTTGCGAAGTGTCGTCAATCTTTTGAAGACCAGGATTTTGTAAGGTTACTCCTTTACCCGCGGTAAACACCGGTTTTAACGTACCTTGTATCGGATTCGTCCCACGAAGTACAAATGCTTCCTTGGTCTCTTTATCCACGATTTTCACTCGTACGGGAGCAAGTGAGGTATGGTAGACATAAAACTCGTATGACTTACCTGGTTTAATAAAAGGAACTCCTTTTGCTCCAAACGTAGTGCTACGTGCACCTTGTGAAGATCCTGAGATAATTTGACCATCTCGTTTAATTAGAAGCTCAAAACGTCCTCCATCTGATTTTTCCATCGTTGCCTTGAAATCATCAAATGTTTCATCAAAATCAAGCTCTCCTTGTAGGACAGTAGACTCTTCCATCGAATCAAAGGCATAATCTGATTTGGAAGCAAAATCATGCTTCTTACCATTCGATTTGATCTGGAAAATCGCCTTTTTTTGTTCACTCTTCGCTGGATCTTTGGCATCTGATTGATTTAAATAATAATTCCCAACCAGTGCACCCGTTGCGATTAAAATGAGCGCTACAGCAGTCGACATGATGACTTTACGCAATCCTCCCGGGTTACGACCAGACTCAAGACTCCGATCTTTCAATAGCTTATCTACTTGCCCAATAACTTCTTCCAGACTCACTTTTGTTTTCCAAGACTTCAAAGCGAGTTTTTGTAATTTACGAGGAATTAGGTTATTTTCCAAGAATAATTTATTATTCTTCGGGTTCTTAGAGGGTTGATAGCCTGTGAGAAGGAAGAATAGGAGATCTCTCCACTTCTGATCACGCTGTACCTTGACTTCATCATGTAAATAATAGAATAAGAGCAAAGGTTCCGATCCACTTAATAAAATGTTTTTAGGATCTAGCGTAGTCCGAAGCGGGAAGTTTCTGCGTTGTAGTTCTCGAATGGTTTGTAGCAAGCTTTTCGCTACTTTTAAAGCTTTTAACGGCTTCATGGGGCGCTCTTTCGTCACGAGCAATGGGAGTGGTTCACCTGAAAAGGGGGCATGAACCAAGATGACCTCATGCTCGTCCACCATTACATCAATAATCGGGGCAAGATGAGGATGTTGAAACTTTAACGCAAGCTCTCGAAAATCCTCAGGCAAAGTTTGACCTTCTATTGGAATGCTTTGGAGAAATACACGCTTTCCTCCATGAGTACGTGCCTGCAAAAGCTTTCCAGATGAAAATTGAATCTCATCTTCTACTTGAAATCTCTTCACAAACTGAGAGTGAAATGATTTAGCCAACGGTAGTACCACCCTCACACAACAAATTTTTAGAAGTGATAATGATAGAATATAAATACAAATAAATTATTTGGGAATCCTCTTCATCCTAAACTTAAGTATATTAAAAATCAAGATATTGTTTAGCTGTAGAAATATTATAATGTGAACAAATTTCCACAAATGAGAATCAGAAGATGAAAATTAGAATCGTATAGGCTATCGCTTATAATTCCAATCGTCATTTGCGTATTTGTCTTGAACGAGTTGGTGCGCCATTTCTTCCTCATAGGAGCTAAGCGTTCCCACTTCAGTATCCAGCTCCAACCCTTCAATAAATCCTTGTGTAAAGGCATGTTCAACCTCTTGTATATCAAACTGCTTTGAACTACATTGATGAATTGAAACGGCTTTTTGCTCTAGATCCTGTTTTCTAGCATTTCGAATCTCTTCCGTTGAAAACGTCAGTACTTCAAATAATTGATCTATATCTAGGTCTAACAAAATAGAACCATGTTGCAGGACAACTCCTTTTTGGCGGACTTGCGCGCTCCCTGCCGCTTTTCGTCCATGAATAACTAGTTCGTAATCTGAGGGGGCATCAAAACAGGCTGCTGAATGGAGTTCTTTCGAAGCCTTTATCGGAGGGGCAAGCTCTGCTTCTATCCCTAGATTCTGATATCCACGGAGTAAACCTTGGCTTAGATAGCAGTAGGACTCTGACACGCTTCCTCGTACCGATGGATGCGTTTCTGGGGCAATGATGCTATAAGTTAGTTCAGAGTCGTGTAGAACAGCTCTGCCGCCTGTCATTCTGCGAACAAAACCCCAGCCTAACTCCTTCAATCGCTCAAGATTAACCTCTTTTTCAGATCGTTGGAAATATCCAATACTAAGAGTTGCTGGATTCCAGCCATAAAATCGCAGAGTGGGTGGAGCTTGGTTTTCGCTGATGGCTGTTAAAATCGCTTCGTCTAGCGCCATATTCCATGCCGGAGCGTGTGGTTGGTAGGGAATGAGCCGCCATTTGTTGTTCATTTTATTATCCCTCCTCGTGTATCTGTACACCGATAAATATTGACACTCCCATGCAGTTAGAAATGTACCCACATGGGCGACATACCTGTTACCAGTATGCTAGGCTACTTACCCAGATATTGCTTTTGCTAAATATCCCCATTCAGATCCACATGGCAGATATAGTCACACCGCTTACAGTGGAAGCGAAGTCCTTTTCGATTAGACTTATCTCGATTCCCGCGTATACAAGATTGCTTGTAGTTTCTTTGCTCTTCCTAATTATCGCCTTCTGGCTGCATATCGCCTACGATAATAAGCAACCTGCCCCTTTGAAGAAAAGTGATTTAGTCCCAACACTAGCAACCGCTAGATAACGAAGACCCAAGTCAACTCCCATTATCTTCTTATCTTGAGAAGGTTATTTCTTCCAAGTGATGGGGATCGCCAAATACCATTTCTTTTTCTTCTGATAAAGTTTTCCGGCTCCTTGTTTCACCGTTCCGTCCATAGTCCGATTCAACCACGCAATTTGGAATGGCTTCGCCACTACAGGAACACCTACACGCTTTCAAGCGTGGGGAGAGAGACAGTGAAAAATTCGCTACTCCTTTCCACCTTCAAATTTTGATTGTTAAAGCAACACCATATCTTACGAAAACTCTTCGCATGCTGTATTTTCTTTTGTGATTTTACTTAACGAATCGTTTGATTCACGACAGCAGAAGGAAATGAATCACTTGAGAATTCCTTAGAGATCGTACTAGTTGCCTTGTTTACCTCTGGATGCAAAAGAAGCCAGTTAGCAAAAGATGTATTCATCTCAGTTATTTGTGGATAGATTTGTTGCTTGGATTGAGTGGGTTTATGTAGTTCTAAACGTAGTGTGATCGTCGGTATAGGATCATCCCCTTTTCTTCTGTGCTTCTACAAAACGCTTAATCGTATCACTGGATACATTGCCTGCTGTACTAACAAAGAATGAACGTGTCCATAGACTCGGCAGATGCGACAAATGTTTGAATTCTTGTCTCAATCGTCTAGATGTCACTCCTTTCACTCTTGCCATGATATCTGATGGGGAATCTGTCGGAAGACAATTCAAGAATAAATGACAATGATCTGGCATGACTTCCATTGCCACAATGAGCCAATTATTTTCCTGGCACATTTCTGCTATGAATTGTTTGAATCGTTCTTCCACTTGATTTATCAATACCTTTCTTCGATAGCGTGTACAGAAAACAAAATGATAGTTGATTGAAGATACAGTCGTTTGAGTTCTTCGATATTCTTGTTCCATAAATCAATTGTATTAGTATACACTAATAACTGCAACGAATAAAACAAAAAATCAAAACTACATATTGTTGCTCTAAGCATCCCCTTGCAGGGATGCTAGAGCAACAATATGTAGTTTTTTCATCCCACGATTGAAACCGTGGGCTTTCAGTCAGCAAAATTCTGTAAGTTCGAATTACAGGTTGGACAAGTACACTCTTCTGGCGCATCATTTACATGAACAAGATCAACTATTTCGTCTTCTGCATCTTGAACCACTTTATCTTGCTTTAGTTCCATCCAAATCTCTTTAAGAAGTCCAGTATAACCAAGGAATCTTCTCCCTTTGATCGCTTCATCCATGTACTTTACTCTTTCATCCACTTATTTTTCCTCATTTATTTTACTACGTGATCAAGTAACTTGCAAAATAGTAATATTAGCTGTTCCATTATCAAGACCAGCTCCAGAAGCACCTAAAGCATTAAATGCCATGCTAAGGGTTTGACTCGGCAAAGAAACTTGAATAGTTTTTGCAACCGTAACACTTGAACTATTACTAGCAGCATATATATATCCATTTGAAGGCACGAACAATGGCACCCCATCTAAAAGTGTTTGATATAACGAAATATCATCGTTACCTCCATCAGGTTGACCAGTAATAGTCGAAGAAATTAAATAACTATGACCTCCATCAAGTACAATCGCACTAGAACCGGTTGCAATATTAATACCAGTTCCAACATATTCAACGATATCCCATATAACAGAAGTAATTGCTCCTACAGGATAATTCCTAGAAGTCGAATCCCCATTTGCAAAAGAAGAAGCAATTCCTCCAGTAGGTCCTATCGGACCTTGCGGACCTTGCGGACCTATTGATCCTGCAACCCCCGAAGGCCCTGCTGGTCCCTGAGGTCCCTGAGGTCCTGCAGATCCTGCTGGACCTTGAGGCCCTTGAGGCCCTGGAGGTCCCCCTGTTGGTCCTGGAGGCCCTGGCGGTCCCGTAGGTCCTATCGTAACAGGTGTTTCTAGTACATTTTCTAATTTTTCATTTAAGATATATTCTTTCTTTCCAATCGCATTAATGGTATCGCGAACACTTGCATTGATTGTCAGTAAGTCGCTAAGTGAAGGTTGAAAAGGAGTAGAGACTCCTGGAAGGGTTCCTAAAACGTATTGAAGCTTTTCCCCCTCTGCATTAATGATATGGCTAAGACCTAGTTCTTCTAATGCAATCGACGACAGTAGCAGGTTTACGGCATCTTCTCGGGTAATGTTTATGTTAGGTGAAATATTAGGTATATTTGCTTGAGACATACTTTCACTCCTTTGTTATAGAATATGATTTATAATATTCATCATATGTAGATATTTATGTTATGGAAACTCATGTATAGTCTAATTATCGATTTGATCTGGTGGAAGTTTTGGGAGTGAAATTCAACATGAGCCTATTAAAGGTGCAATTTCGTTATGTGTAACAAAAAGGCTCATTATTGGTACAGCTTTTCGATACGAAATTAAGTAACTAGAAATGGAATTGCACTATATCGTTCAGATGCTGGTTCCACGCCTATTAGAAGTTGGTAGCGTTTGGATGTAATATCCTGGACAAATGAAAAAAGCACCCTTGTTTTTGAGTGCTTTTTTCATTTGCTATTGAATGGTAATGGGTAATGGCTGTCCTTTTTGACATTGGGTTGTCTTTAGTTCGATTTTTTGTTCTTTAAGGTTGGTAAAGACGATTGGGGTGATGATGGATTTAGCGTGTTGTTTGACATAGTCGAGATCGAAAGTTACGAGCTCTTGTCCCGCTTTAACGTGATCCCCTTGTGCAATTTTGGCGGTGAATCCTTCTCCTTTTAATTGCACAGTATCAATGCCAATGTGGATGAGGATTTCCCGGCCGCTTTGGGAGCGAATGCCAATCGCATGCTTGGATGGGAATAAGTTTACGATTTCTCCATCTACTGGAGCTACTACGACTCCTTCTGTTGGATCGATCGCAAATCCATCACCCATCAACTTATCTGCAAAGACGGGGTCAGGAACATCCTTAATTGGTAAGACTCTACCTGTCATAGGTGCTAGGAAGATTTCCGTTTCAGACCCAGTCCCGATGGAACATGTCTCATTTGCCTTAACCGGACTTTCCACCTTATCTACCGGTTTAGGGGTATTCCCGGCTATAATGTCTTTCATTTGTTCCTTAATTTGATCGGACTTGGGGCCGAAAATCGCTTGCATATTGTTCCCAATTTCCATAACCCCCGCAGCTCCTAGCGCTTTTAATTTCGCCTTGTCTACTTTTGAAGGGTCTTGGACCTGAATACGGAGTCGTGTAATACATGCGTCCAGATGAGTCAAGTTTTCTTTGCCACCGAAAGCTTCTATCACTTCATAAGCGAGAGAATCAGGACGATCATCCGTATCAACCGAGTCGATCCCTTCTTCCGTCTCATCCTCCCGCCCAGGAGTCTTCAGATTCCACGTGCGAATCGCAAACCGGAATCCAAAATAGTAGACGACTGCGAAAGCAAGACCAACAGGGATAATCACCCATGAGTTTGTACTAATTTTCCAGTAAAGGAGATAGTCGATCACTCCCCCGGAAAAAGTGAGTCCTGCTTTTACGTTCAAAAGCGCCATGGTCATAAATGAGATTCCCGCAAATATACAGTGGATCGCAAATAATACCGGAGCTACAAATAAGAACGTGAATTCGATTGGCTCTGTAATCCCTGTTAAAAAGGAGGTAAGAGCCCCTGAAAGCATAATTCCTCCAACCACTTTTTTTCTTTCTGGCCGAGCTTCTTGATAAATAGCGAGCGCCGCCGCAGGTAAACCAAACATCATGAATGGGAATTTCCCCGTTAAAAATGTTCCTGCTGTAGGGTCGCCAGCGAAGAACCGGGCCACATCTCCTTTCACTACTTCTCCCGTGGATTTCACATACTCTCCAAACTCAAACCAGAATGGAGCGTACCAGATGTGGTGAAGTCCAAATGGGATCAATGCCCGCTCAATAACACCAAAGATAAAGGCTGATAAAGCAAGATTCGCATGTAATACCATGTGTGAAAATGCATCAATTCCGGCTTGAATAGGTGGCCACACAAACCCAAAAATAATACCGAGAACAAAAGCGGTAGCCGCTGTAACAATGGGTACAAATCGCTTACCCGCAAAAAAGCCTAGAAACGGCGGAAGCTCGATATCATGGAATTTCCGATATAATAAAGCCGCTACAACCCCGATGAGAATCCCACCAAAAACCCCCATTGAGATGGTTTTTATCCCTAGTACGGGAGTTGTTTTCAGGTGACGAAGAATGGCCATCTGTCCAAGCGTAGCATTCATGATTAAGAAACCAACCACGGCAGCTAAACCAGCTGACCCATCCCCGTTTGCTAGTCCGATTGCTACCCCGATCGCAAAAATGAGGGCTAGATTCGCAAATATAATATCTCCTGCTTGGGACATTAATCCAATTTCTAGCGCACTACCTATCCCTAATAGCAAACCTGCCGCTGGAAGAATCGCCACTGGAAGCATTAAGGATTTACCAATTTTCTGTAGGCTTCCAAATAGATTTTTAAACACCTTTTACCCTCCTGTTAACAAAAGACAAATTAGATTCTTGTATCATGTTGTTTATTTTGTCCAAGAATAGAAAAAGCATGAATGAGTGACGAATTCGTCTTGGTGCTCATTCATGCTTGGGTGTCTATTTACATCTTACAAAAAGCGGAAACCTGATAGCCAGTGGCCGCCATCTACAGTGATGCAATCTCCGTTGATAAAGCCAGCTTCTTCGGATAATAAGAACTTCGTAACGCTTGCAATCTCTTCCGGTGTGCCGAAACGTTTTAACGGTACTTGTCGTTCGACCATTTTATATGCTTTTTCGTCTTGAATCAGCTTATCAGTTCCACCTGTACGTTCGATTGGGCCTGGTGCGATCGCATTTAATCGAATGCCATACTTGCTACCCCACTCTACAGCTAGTGTCTGAGTCATCGCGAGTACGCCTGCTTTGGCAGAAGCAGAATGAACGACACCAGCCGCTCCAGTCCAAGCATATGTAGCCACAATGTTTACAATCGAGCCTTTAATTCCTTTTTCAATCCAATAGTTCCCAACTGTATTGGTACAATACCATGTACCATTTAAAACAATATCAATAACGGAGCGCCAGCCATTATTCGAAAGCTTTTCTGCTGGGACGACGAAGTTACCTGCCGCATTATTTACAAGATGATCAATGCTACCAAAGGTTTCATGGACCGTTTCGACCATCTCTTTTACTTTCTCTTCTTCTCTCACATCCAAGACAAAGGTTAATACCTGACCTGGAAACGTTTCATATTCCTTTTTCACTTCTTGCATACGCTCTTCATTACGAGCACAGATGACCACGTTCGCCCCCTCTTGACAGAAGCGCCCAACCATTGCTTTCCCCATACCGCTGCTTCCACCCGTGACGATGACCGTTTTTCCTCTCATCTTGCCGCCTCATCTCTATGAATATTGATTGTTTAAATAAATCTCTCACTTAAGCCTAGATGAGAGTTCTTCTCACGTCAAGGTAATGTTTCTTACTCCAGTTTGGAAGGTACCTATTTTTTTACAATTGATCTTTTCTTTATCTTTCTATAACATTTATAAAGACATCAAATACATACACCATGGAAGGAAGATATTTATCCGTAGTAACTTTCGGGTTCAATGGAGCCTATACGTAGATGCGAAAACACAAGAAAAGGCCATGCTTATCTTTCGATTAGTTTCAGAAGCAATTGATTTACCTCTACAAATTGAAAACTGTGAACCTTACTGGAGAAATCGCAGTCAATATGAAATTACATTTACAACAATGTGGGAAGATGTAACTCCTCCAGAAGCCGTTTTTCGAACATTAGCCGCCGCAGATACACTTGCATGGGAGTGGAATGTAAGGTGCCCAGTTGAATGGGAAGACGGATTGTTTGAATTTGGGGGACAGTCTGTTAAGACGAAATTAGCTAACTTATTATGGATTGGATTTGAATTAGAAAGAGAAGGCGCTCAAAAACAAACAATTCAAGAAGGCACTGTATACGAAACGAAAATCCCCTAGAGAGGGGATTTTCTTGTTTTCATTTATGATTTGCTATAACGTAACACAGGTTTCCGTGCCGCCATTACTTCATCAAGACGTCTCACGATCGTATGATGAGGTGCTTCTTGAACGACTTCAGGTGTTTCTTCTGCCTCACGAGCGATTTGGATCATCGCGTCAATAAATTTGTCTAACGTTTCCTTACTCTCTGTCTCGGTCGGCTCAATCATCAAGCATTCATCCACGATAAGCGGGAAGTAAATCGTAGGTGGGTGATAACCAAAGTCTAAGAGGCGCTTCGCCATATCCAAGGTACGAACCCCTTGATTCTTCTGGCGATTCCCTGATAGGACAAACTCATGCTTACAGTGCTGGGTAAACGGTACATCAAAATAAGACGCTAGGCGGTGCATCATGTAGTTCGCATTTAGCACGGCATACTCGGATACTTGCTTTAGACCGTCTGGACCCATGGTACGAATATACGTATACGCACGAACCAAGATACCGAAATTTCCATAATACCCTTTGATTCGTCCGATCGATTGAGGCATGTCATGATCGAAGAAATAGCTACCATCTTCACGCTGGCGAACCATCGGTTTCGGTAAATATGGAATTAAATCTTTCTTTACGCCTACTGGACCTGCACCAGGGCCACCACCGCCATGTGGAGTCGTAAAGGTTTTATGCAGGTTTAGATGTACCACATCAAATCCCATATCTCCTGGACGAGCATAGCCTAAGATCGCATTGGCATTGGCCCCATCATAGTAGAGGAGTCCGCCTGCTTCATGCACTAAGTCTGCGATCAATTTGATTTCTTCTTCGAAAAGCCCCAGTGTATTTGGATTGGTCATCATCAACGCCGCAGTATCGTTGCCAAGAGCTTCCTTTAATGCTTCTACATCGACTAAGCCCTTTTCATTGGAAGGGATTGTAATCGTTTCAAAGCCGGCCACAGTCGCGGAAGCTGGATTGGTACCATGAGCAGAGTCTGGCACGATCACCTTATTGCGCAAGAGGTCACCACGGTTTTCATGGTAAGCACGGATCATCATGAGTCCCGTCCACTCACCTTGTGCACCAGCTGCTGACTGCACTGTCACATCATCCATACCCGTAATCTCAGATAGATCCCGTTGCAATTCAAACAACAATTGCAATGCCCCCTGTGCGGTCTCCTCTGCTTGATACGGGTGAATCTTAGAGAATCCTGGGTAGCGAGCTACATCTTCATTAATTTTTGGATTGTATTTCATCGTGCAAGAACCAAGTGGGTAGAAACCGTTATCAATTCCGTGATTACGACGTGATAACTCGGTATAATGGCGCATGAGGTCTAGCTCTGCAACCTCTGGTAACTCAGCTGGGACTTCACGCATGAATTGTGCAGGAAGTCCTTCTGTTTCAGGTACATCGCTTGCAGGTAAGCTGTAAGAAATACGACCCGGCTTACTCATCTCAAAAATGAGTTGTTTCGCTGTCTCTTTGCTCATAGTAGTCCCTCCAATGCCACTGCCAACTGTTCAATTTCTTCTTTGGTGCGAAGCTCGGTTACGGCTACTAACATATGATTTTGATATTCTGAATAAGCCTTACCTAAATCATAACCACCCATAATTCCTTGTTTCAATAGCTTTTGATTGACCTCATCCACAGGGCCAGTTACTCTGATCACAAATTCATTAAAGAATGGTTTCTCATGAGCGATTTCAACTCCACTCACTTGTGACAAACGTTGCTTCGCATAATGGGCTTTTTTCACATTTAATGATGCTATATCCTGCATTCCTTGTTTCCCTAACGCTGACATGTAAACGGAAGCGGCTAGAGCCATCAGCGCTTGGTTCGAACAAATGTTAGAAGTTGCTTTATCACGCCTGATATGTTGCTCACGAGCTTGTAGGGTTAGTACGAAACCGCGTTTTCCGTCCTCGTCCACGGTTTGCCCCACGATACGTCCTGGTAAACGACGCATCAATGCCTTAGTTGTCGCGAAGTAGCCACAGTGCGGACCACCAAATTGCGGAAGAATTCCAAGTGGCTGTGCATCTCCTACTACGATATCCGCCTTAAAAGCACCTGGAGGTTGTAAGACTCCTAAAGAAAGTGGGTTAGAGCTTACAACTAACAACCCTTTGTGCTTATGTGCGATTTGCTCAATTTGGCCGAGGTCTTCCAGATTTCCGAGGAAGTTTGGATACTGAACGATAACCGCCGCTGTATCTTCATCTGCAACTCCTTCTAAGCAAGCTAGATCGGTCACTCCATCTTGCAACGGAATCTCGACTACTTCATAGCCAAGTCCTTTTGCGTTCGTCAATAGAATTTCACGAGCTTCTGGATGAACCGCTCTGGACACAACTACTTTTTTCTTCTTCGTATGAGAAAAAGCGAGGGCAGCCGCTTCTGCTAGAGCAGTTGGACCATCATACATCGAAGAATTCGCTACATCCATGCCTGTTAGCTCGCAAATCATTGATTGAAATTCAAAGATAGCTTGTAGCTCGCCCTGACTAATCTCTGGCTGATAAGGAGTATAGGCTGTATAAAACTCTGAACGGGAGATGACATGGCTCACTACACTTGGTACGTAATGCTCATACACGCCTGCTCCTAAAAAGGAAGCATATTGATCCAAGTTCGCATTTTTCCCCGATAAACGTTGCATATGCTTCACTAGCAATGGTTCTGGCAATGCTTTCGGAATCGCTAATTCCCCATGGAAACGGACATTTTCAGGAATCTCTGCAAATAATTCCTCTGTTGTCTGGACTCCAATCGTTTCCAGCATTTCCTTCCGATCTTGTTCTGTCATTGGTAAATAACGAAATGTCATCCTCTTCTCCTCCTTCAATCCGTAGATGCTATTTTGCTCGTTTGTAGAAAGGCGCTTTTACAATTTTCGCACGCACACGCTTCCCACGAATTTCAACCTCTACTTCTTCCCCTAAAACAGCAAATTCACTTTTAATGAGCGCTAAGCCAATATTCAATTTTAATGTAGGAGATTGCGTTCCGGTAGTTACTTCACCAATCAACTCTCCGCCTTGATAGACAGGATAATGAGTACGCGGGATTCCACGATCGATCATTTCCAGTCCAACCAATTTCCGAGGCGCTCCTTGCTCTTTTTGCAAAGCGAGAGCATCACGACCAATATAGTCCCCTTTATCCACTTTTACCGCAAAGCCCATTCCCGCTTCGATCGGAGAGATGGTAGCCGAAAGCTCTTGTCCATAAAGAGGTAACTTTGCTTCAAAGCGCAACGTATCCCTAGCTCCAAGTCCACAAGGCAAGAGACCGTCCTCTTTCCCTGTTTCGAGGAGTAGGTTCCATATAGCAGGAGCCTGTTTGCTTTCAAAATAGAGCTCAAATCCATCTTCACCTGTGTAACCAGAACGAGAGATAAGAATCGGAACTCCGCCAATCATGACATCATTTAGAAACGTAAATGGACGCAGACTACTCAGATCTTCTTCTGTAAGGCGTTGCAGAATCGTTTCCGCAAGCGGTCCTTGTATCGCAATTTGCGCAACCTGATCTGAAATATGTGTAACCGTTACATCCCCTGTCGTATGCTGTTGAATCCAATCCACATCTTTATCGATATTTCCTGCATTAATCACGAGGAGATACTTCTGTTCGCCTGTGCGATAAACCAATAAATCATCTACGGTACCGCCATCTGGATAACACATTAACGTATACTGAGCCTGCCCGATGGCAATCTTAGATGCATCATTTGTCGTAAGCTTCTGAACTAAAGCGAGGGCATCTGGGCCTGATACTTCCACTTCTCCCATATGCGAGACATCAAATAATCCAGCACGAGTACGAACCGCCTCATGCTCTTCTTTGATGCTCGAAAATTGAACAGGCATTTCCCAGCCGCCAAATGGGACCAATTTCGCTTGATCCTTGTACGCGTCAAATAGCGCAGTACGCTTTAATTGCTCCATGACCAGCACCTCCAAATAAAATAGACAGAGCCCTGTTCTTTGTCGCACAGTCTCTGTCATGGAACCTGAGAGTTCACCTGAATGCACCATTCAAGTTGCCCCTTGGGTGGCTCGTGATCATGACCAAAGCATCACAAGCACTCTCCAGAGTGGCGTCCAGCAAGCCTCCTTTTGCCTGAGAGATTCACTTCTTTATCAGAAGTTTGCTCCTTCGGCGCCGTCGATCAAATCGATCAACAGTCTCTCCTCTCACCTTCATTCGCCCGAACAATATGTATCTGTCACGTATATTGTGCCACATCTCCCTATACATTTCGATACATTTTTGTCCCAATATCCGGCACATACGATGAACGTATGAAATGAGGTTTCTTATGCATACTAAAAATTGGATAATATGTATATGAAAGGCGGAATGATTCTATGTTTTCTCTACCGATCCATTACGATCGAAGTTGGCTTTCCCAGATGGAAAAAAACATTGAACAAGATACCGGGTGGTCTAATTGGGAACGTTTTCAATTAGCCTTAGAAGCAGCCCAAGCGCAGGTGGTCCCTGCCTTTGACAGTATCCTTAGCTTGCAGCAAATCTATGGATTCGAACCTCTTCGCCATCAAATCGACGTCACTCGGCAAGTGATCCATGAGATGAGAGGGCGCGCGATTCTAGCAGATGAAGTGGGACTAGGTAAAACCATCGAAGCAGGACTCATTTTAAAAGAATATATCATTCGTGGACTCGTAAAAAAGGCCTTAATTTTAGTGCCCTCTTCTCTAGTCTTACAATGGACAAGAGAGTTAAATCAAAAATTCCAGATTCCAGCAGTGGCACAGAAGAAAGCATGGATGTGGGATAAGTACGACATCATCGTCGCCTCGATGGATACAGCGAAAAGGGAACCACACCGTGAATTTGTATTAAATAGTGAATATGATCTCTTGATTGTAGATGAAGCTCATAAATTAAAAAATCGACGGACAAAAAACTGGCAGTTTATTAACGAAGTGAAGAAAAAGTTTTGTTTGTTACTTACCGCTACTCCTGTACAAAATGAGATGGAAGAGTTATTTAATCTCGTAACCCTATTAAAACCAGGGCAACTAGGACGAGAATCACAGTTTAATAGTGATTTCGTAGAAAGTAAGCGAAAGGCCAAGAATGAAGAACAATTACGGGATGAAATCAGCCGTGTCCTAATTCGAAATCGGAGACGAGACGGGGATCTAAATCTAACAAAACGCATCGTTCATACGATCCCAATCAATCTAACTCCAGAAGAGCGTGATTTGTATGAAGGCGTGACCGAATTTGTCCGGTCTAGGTTCCAGAATGGAGCAGGCGATCTCAAAAGTATGCTCTCCCTCCTTGTCTTACAAAAAGAGGTTTGTAGTAGTCGTGATGCCGTCTTCCATACCCTCTTTAAACTATTTAAGCGGGGCGAAGAAGGAAACGAAGAGATTTCCCCTGAAGTGGCGCATCTTGTAGAATTACTTCGCAAGGTGAAAACTTCTTCTAAAGTAGAGGAAGCAGTACATATTATTCAGCAAATCCCGGATAAAGTCATCGTTTTTACAGAATATCGGGCCACCCAAGAAATGCTTATTCGCGCCTTACAACAACAAGGCATTTCTGCTGTTCCGTATCGTGGCGGATTTAATCGAAACAAAAAAGACTGGATGATGGAGCTGTTCCAAAAGCGGGCACAAGTGATGGTGGCCACAGAAGCAGGCGGGGAAGGAATTAATCTACAATTTTGTAGCCACATTATCAACTTCGATATGCCGTGGAACCCGATGCGAGTCGAACAGCGAATCGGACGCGTTCATCGACTTGGGCAAAAGAAAGATGTAAACATCTATAACTTCTCTACTTCAGGAACGATTGAGGAACAGATTATCTGGCTCCTACACGAGAAAATCCAGCTATTTGAAAGTGTCATCGGTGAACTCGAAACCATCCTTGAAAAACTGGAATCCGAAGAATCACTGGAACAAAGCTTGATGAAAATCGCCCTTACTTCCGAAGATCCACATCAAATTCGCAACCGCCTTCACACTCTTTCGAATCAATTTCATCAGAAAAAAGATGAAGTGGTTCGTACCAAACAAGAACAGGATGAACGATTCTATGGATCAACAACAAGTTAGATCTTTTACTGAACGATATCTTCAATATCAACAGTGTCAGGTGATCGAATCTGCCCCCTCACATATCTATACTCACCTATCGATCGAAGCAGACAAAGATTTGCTAAATCGTCCGATGTACTGGATGTACGTAGAACGCATGGGATTGCAACCAAACCCAAGCCATCAATGCTTTATCTTTGATGCAGAGAACCCTCCAGCTGACCTAAAAGGGGAGTATGTCTTTTATGGTTGCCCCAGATTTACCCAACTTCTCGATTCAGCCCAAAAGCATGGTAAATTTGTGAGAGTATACCAAGACACAGGCGTCTTTGGCATGGTAAGTCGCCAAACCAAGCCGTACTCTCCATGGTTAGTAATCAATTTCTTCGTTTCTTTCGTCTGTGATCGCAAACGGGACGAGATCTGGTCCTTAGGGATTGATCTGCAAACAGGGGCCATTCAGGAACAGTTTGATGATCAAATCAAGAACACCAACTGGCTTAGCCGAATACCCGCGAAACGTTATACAGAAGAAGCGAATATGTCGATTTCAGAGGCTGTGGGGGAGTTGGAGTATTATTTGCAGGATCGACTGCAAAATGGAGAACTTACATGGGCGATGGAGGCAGAAGAACGACTCCAGCAAGAGCTTGCACAACTGGATCTTTATTTCCCGGATGATGCGAGTTTAAGTGAGGAGCAGATTAAATCGAAGCAAGATCGCCGGAGAGAGCTTGTTTGGCAGTATCACCCGAGGGTGGAGACGCGGTTGATTAATGCGGGTCTCTTTTATCGGGATAAGGTGTTTCGATATCAATAAGAAAAACACCTGATATTGGTTGTTAATATCAGGTGTGAAAATAAATCTCAACAAATGAGAAACACACTATCCCAATCAGGGTCATAATCATGAATCAAACTAATGAATACAAGCGCAATCCCTGCTACACCGCCTAAGAGTCCAGCATTGGTATGGTTCATCTTACCTTCATTCATCGGAATGATATCGTAAAAACGAAGAGGAGCGTCTTTGTCGTACATGCTGATCATCTGATCGATTAGACGATCTCGATGTTCTTTCAAATCCTCTACTCCAGTATCAACATACATGCGATGCGTTAATTGTAGTAATCCTAGTAAACCATGACAAAAAGTGGGTGAATCGATTCCCCATATTTCCTGTGGACGTTTAAACGTAGCTAGGTAAGACTCGATTGCAACCTGTTTGTAGTCTTCATTCTCTAAAGCCCTTCCTGCTAAGTAGATAGATCGAGCCACGCCTGGAGAACCGTAGCACCACGCTTCACGGTGTTGTACTTTATCTACCATCCCTGCTTGGTGACCCTCTAAGCTAATTCGGTACGTCCAAAAGGGTCCATAATCATCCATCAGCTTCCATTGTAATAACCAGTCCGTAATACGACGGATCGCTTCCTTCTGTCCAGGTACTTCCACTCCATGTAGAGATGCGAGCGCTAATAGAGCTAGTGGTCCGGGAATGCCGTGGGCCAAGCCACTATTAAAGTTACCGTTTGGGTATTCTTGCTTTTCTTTTTCTAAGAATTGATTCTTCTGTGGCACATGCCATCCAGGGACTATCTGCCCGTTAACCTCTTTATACTGACTCAAAAGAACTAAGTAATGTAGGATTTCTTCTAATGATTTTCGCAACCCTGCATGTTCTTTTTGTAATAATAAGTATCTGCCAATTCCAGTCCAGCCTTGAATCACATCAAATTCCTGCATACGAACGTTGTCTTGTAGATTGTGAATGGATTGTTCGAGCATCGCTGGATAGCACTGCAGATAATATTGATGCAATTGCTCCAATAGATGCTGATATCTTTGCCCACCTTGAGACAGGGATCGAGCCGCCATGGCCATACTGATAACCCCGCCCCAAAGCGAGAGAGAATGAAAACCAGTCTTTTGAACCGACTCTTGTAAGGCCCGAAGATGCTGATATCCATGCTCATCCCAGGTATCACTAGGGAAAAAACGATCCATCTCACCCATAAGTAGACAGATACTCGGATATCCGTCCGCTAAACTCCCATCTTCCCACGAAAAATGCTTTCCACTCCCTAAATCAATTTCATTTCCCTTCGCATTTACGGTTTGAATCACTTTTTCGGGATCTTTTAGGAGATCAGCTAGTTCTATCAGAATCTCTTCTAATTTCTCATTTTGCTCTATATAGATCGTCTTCGTCATGATTCATCTCCGCTTCCCATCATGCATCGTTTTCATCTTCATTCATTACAAAGGAAGAAGCTTGCAAATGATATAAACCCGCGTAAATCCCATCTTCTTTCATTAGTTCCCGATGACTCCCTTGTTCCACTATTCGCCCTTGATCCATCACAATGATTTTGTCTGCAAAGCTCACAGACGAATAACGATGCGTAATAAATATGCCTAGCTTTCCTTTTACTAGATTGTAAAATTTATCAAATACATCCTTCTCTGCTTCTGGATCCAGATAAGAACTAGGCTCGTCCAATATATATAGGTCTGCTTTCCTCATAAAAGCTCTGGCAATCGCAATCCGTTGCCACTGTCCTCCAGATAACTGATGACCCTCCTCAAACCATAATCCGAGTCTCGTTTCTAGTTTTTGTGGCAACTCTTCTACCATCTCTTGGATCCCCGCTTGACTTGCCGCCTGTAACAACTCATCATCTTGATTGATCGAATCAATATCGCCAAACCCGATATTATGGCGCACATCCATTTCATAATGAACAAAGTCTTGGAACACAACGCCGATCTTCTTACGTAATTCTTCTATGTTTATCGTTCGGATTGAGATGCCATTAATCAAGATATCCCCTTGAAAATCATCATAGAGTTGCGTGATACATTTTAATAAAGTCGTTTTCCCCGAACCATTTTTCCCGACAATGGCAATGGTTTCACCACGTCTCAGCGTAAAGCTAATATCTCGCAAAGCAGGTACACCCCTACCCGGATACTGGAATGTGACATTCCGAAATTCAATCGATTCAATCCCAGAAACATCAAACTCCGCTGACGATGGTGGGAGTGAAGCAACACTTTTCTGCTCCAGATCGAGGTAAGCAAATAAGTTTTTCATATATAAATTATGTTGGCATAAAGACAAAATCCCTTGAACAATTCCTTGTGAAGTACCATGAGTCAAGTTAGTCGCCTGAATCATTCCTACTACATTTCCGACTAGTAATTGTCCAACATACGCCGTCCATAAAATAAGTAAAATAATAGCCCCAATCACCATTTGGTAAAAAATTTCAAAGGAAACAGAAGTAAGCGATCGTTTCCGAATGAGTCTTTTATCCTCTTTATAAAATCCTTGAAATAGCTCTTCATATCTAGCTTTCAAATAGGTTCCTAACTGAAACAACTTTACTTCTTTAAATGTGCTATCCTTCGTTAACAAGAAACCCAAGTACCAAGCCTCTCTTTGCCTCGGTGCTCGCTTATAGTTCAAGATGAACTCCTCCTTGCCCAAGCGCAAGAAAGAAACAAACGAAGACACCGGAATCAATATTAATAGAACTGCAACCCACGCATTCCAAGCAACAATCAGCGCTACGGTTGAAAAGAGCGTAATAAAGCTCGTCCCTAAAGTAAAGATGCTACTAAAGATTTGATAAGGTCGATAACTTGTCTCTTGTCTAGCTCGTTGGAGTTGATCCTGTATATCGGAGTCTTCAAACGCAGATAAGGATAGCTGAATGGACTTTTCCATAATCAAGATATTAATGCGATTGGTTAATAGCCTTTCAAATAGCGGATTTAAATAATTTTCAACCAACGCTAAACACTGGGAAAACAATCCTAAAACGACATAGATGGCAAACGCCCAACCAATCGCTTCAAACGTCCCTTGTTGATGTGACTTCGCGACACTATTAATCAGCTGGGTTGTCGTTAATAAAGCCACAACAGGGGTTAATCCTTGCAATATATTTATAACCGCGATGATGAGAAGGTACGCTTTATGGGTTTCCCACAGAATCCTAAAAACCCTAGGCCAGTATTGAATGGAGCGAAGGATATTGGAGAGAGAAATATCTTCTAGCTCTGCATCTTCTTTTTTCACCTTACTCCCCCCTGAAGTGACGCAAATTTCGTAGCGTATGCCTAGCTAGTATCATCACCTTATCTTCTTTTGCTCCGTCCAATCCAATAAAGCGATTTAAATGCAAATGAATCACACTCGCAATAATTTTATGGAATTGATTGTATAAACTCCCTTGCTTCTCCGCTTGCTTCAGACTGGCCGCATATCGTTGCACGTACTCTCTGCGCAAATTTAGCAATGGTAGAATCCGCTGACCCTCTTTATCCTGCCTCAAGCCATCCCAATCGTTCATGCTATTCGCCAAACGGAGATATTCTTTCCGATCTTTACGGAAATCTTGTAAATACAGCTTTGGGTTTACACGACGATCTAACCATGTAAGTTGCTCTTCAAATGAGAGGCCGAAACTCTCTAGGAAATCAACGACACTAATAACTCCCAGCATCTCCTCACTCATCTGCATTTGACCCCAACGCTTCCAACCAATCCATTCCGAAACGACGATACTATCCGCCGCAAAAACTTGCTCCGCTTCATTCATCCATTCAAGGCCACCGTATCGTTCAACCTCTGGGTCATATGTATCGATTACCAGACGTGTTAAAAGCCCCTCTCCTCGAAGAGACTCAGCCCATTCATATACTTCAGGAATCCCTCTAGAAACAAGCTCTTTCGGGTCTCCATGCAAGCGCAAACGAATATGGGTTTCAGGATCACCGTACCTCATAAAGTAAGAGTAATCCGACCATCCTGATTCCTGAACTTGTTGCACAAAATTCTTCAGATAACCGCCAATAAATTCCTCTTGCCGACTACCCAATCCATATAATTTCAAAAAAAGCCAGTTGCTACCGGGTAAGCTCGACCGTTCATGAAGATCGATCAAAGGCTTATCCTTCAGTTGAGTAATCCGACCCGCTACTTGCTCTCTCCGAGTCCCTCGCTCTTCTTTAATCGCTTTTTCGTTTTTGATTAAAGGGAACACACACTCCATCACAAAGTGACCATCTTCCCCTTCCACCCATACGTCTGAGGGATCATATCCCATCTCCGTCATAACAAGCTGTCCACCAGCAGGTAGCTTACTGAAATCACGACGTAACTCTTCTGCATGAAGAGGATTAGTTAAATCTAACAAGATCCGGTTATCTTCCACCGTTAAGTAGATAAAGCGAGGCACTCTCCACTTTTCCCGCCATGCCTGTAGCGCATGAAACCAAGCCTTTGATTCTAACTTCGAATCGAGCATTGTATCATTTAATAGCCATCTAGCGGGGCTTATGATCGCTTTTCCTATTCGCAAACGAGGCAGGAAAGCAGCTCGTTCCAATGAGCCCCACTTAAAGGACATCCACCTTCTCGTACCCTCTACGGATATCTCTTTTAAAAATCGATACACATTAGGAGAGCCTGCGTGATTCAGCATATGCCCCGTACATGGAATGACTTGTTTTTCTAAAGACTTGGATTTCACATAAAATCCATCATGAGTACAACCGACAACTAAGTCAGATAGAGCGATCGTTTGAGAAGACTCTTTCGAAGAATTGGTCCCCAATGCAATCTCATAAGGGCGCATATTCTTTGACAGCGAAACATTACCCGATCTCCCCGAAGTAGATAGATAGACTAACTCAGCGAAAACAGCATCTGGCTCCTTCTCTTGCTCCAAGCGATGGATATCCTTCCACTTCTCTTCTAATTCCGAATCAAATAGATCTAGAAAACGGCCAAATGATTTCCCAGCTCCATCCGACCCTGAATTAGGTGAAATCACTAATTGGAAGTCACCTTGATCCATCGCTTCTATAGAGGCAGTAGCCACCGTAAAATATAGCTCCATCGATGGCGGCGCTTGTTCTTCTCTTTGGTTTTCCGGCTCTAATTGTTTTATTTTTGCTTCCGTCAATTCAATCTCAATATCCCCTGTGGCCCAAGATTCGAGCATCCATTGATGCAACAAAGATTCTCTCTTCATCGAAAACGAAAATGGCTGGGGAATATACGGCCGGTGGCTAGGCGGATATTGGTAAGTAGGGGGTGCACCCAAACCTTGATCTTCATCCAGTAATTCAAGCAATGGAACTTCTTGATAGTAGCCATACCTCTCCTGAAAATCGCTACGATACGATTCTAGATGAGGATTAGTAGATTGATCGGGAGATAGGCGCCATAAAGTTTCAGCCACCCTCGCCACTTCCTCTTGGATAGAGCTAGAAAGAGTCACCTCTTTTTTACGTACAGCTAAATCTACTTGTAAGGGTGTTTTCACTTCTGCTATTTCTTTCATCTGGGTGGTTAGACGTAAATACTTCTCTTCTCCCTCTCCAATTGGAAGCTGATCATATTCGCGTAGCTCGATCGATAACTCCTGAAGCTGCTTTTTTTGCACTTCCATCCCCTGAACGGCAGATAATTTTTCTAACACATAAGCGAACGGTGACTCCACCATAAAAGGCGGGCGCAACTCACTAATGAGGAACTCCTGCTGAAAAAGTTGCCATAAAAATGGAGTGATTTGCTCCTCACTCGCTTCTGGATAATCCTTCACCAATTGATCCGTCAACATTTGAAATCGGATTGGTTGTTTTGCCAGTTGGAAAACACGCTCTACAACTTCTGTATATCGAATGGAGGCCATCTCCATCTTTCTATCTTCTTGTCCATAAAGCGTTTGATAAGGCAACTTCGCCCTAGCTCTATTTACATAGGTAGCATCATTTACTTGCACTTGAAGTTGTTTTACGATCTCAATGTTCATTTCAAACGATTGTATTACCTTTAGTAACCACTCCATATCCGGCCGGGAATGTTTCTGATAAGTGGATAAAGCATCAATCTCAATCCGGGACTCTTCTCCAAAAGAACCCGTTGTAACACCCGAGCACAAACCATATGGAGTCGATCTCGTTGTCATCCGTAAAAAATAGCGTAAAAACCCTTTTATCGCCTGATCTTGCTTGCGGGGCTGAGCGTCATTCGTCAGATTCGTGAGGGAATGAAGGAGGGAGGGGCTAGCAACAGCTACCACTTCTCTTATGATTTTATTTTGCGATAATGCAACTAATTTCGATAAAACCTCTCCCCGCATGCTCTCCCACTCTGTTGACGAACTCTCTAATGAATGTAAATATAATTCGAAAGGAAGAGCAGGAATTCGTAACATATAAAAATCAAGTGGTTTATATAAACGAGATGACTCTTTCGATTTATTTTCTACTTTTTCTACTGTTTGCAAAGACATACGAACCTCCAAGAAAATCTCTTATATATAAAATAATAATTAAACAATCTATAATTATTATACATTATCAAAATAAAAGTGATATAGAACAGGATTTTTTTACCAACGGAAATTTGAATCAAAACACGATTTTATATAACCTAATTATTTCCATCCTATAATATAGCAATGGAACCGGATAATCCGATTCCATTGCCAAACATTATTCATCTATTAGCAAACTTTAGCGGTCTTCCCAGCTCCTCCACAGAAGAACATGGTGCACCCAAAACCTTGTGTATGTGGTGTTGGCGGCGGGCAATCCGAAGAACAATCGTTTGTTCTAGCACATCGTCCTGACGCTCCACAGTCGGACCCACAAGTTCTTTGTTGCGTAACCAGTGGACCTTTATTACCTGTATCAATTGAACTTAATTGTAAATCTAAGTCAAATTTATTGTTAGACATTGATTTCACCTCCCTTTCAAGTACTTTTCTATAGTAAAGCGAATCCAGACAAATTCACACTTCACAAAGTTGCATTTTTACATTTCCAACTATTATTTTTCTATAGTGTGTATTTTAATTACAAAGAAAATGCGAATGAGTAGGTAATATACTCATTCGCATTTTTCACTTTCCACCGTTACTCTTCTCTCTCTTTACTCGATCCAGGAAGTCCTTTAAATCCTCCCGAATCAAGTCTTCACAGTAACCGAGACTCACCTCAACTCCGTGATCCCGTAGATGATCCATCCCTTTTCCATTTACCTGCTCATATGGATCACCAATCCCAATTACCACACGTGTCACCCCTGCATCCGTCAAAGCCACACAACAAGGGCCTGTCCTTCCATAGTGAGCACAAGGTTCCAATGTACAATACACCGTCGCGCCCACCGCCTTCTCCCCTGCATCCGCTAACGCATTTACCTCCGCATGCGGTCCGCCCAAATGGGAAGTGTGTCCTCGTCCGACAATCTCGCCATCCTTCACCACGATAGCCCCTACAGGCGGATTCGTCCCCGTCTTCCCTTGGGCTTTCCGTCCCTCCTCTATTGCAATGAGCATATATTCTAGGTCGGTCATGAGTTTTCAATCCTTTCCCAACGATGATGCAGATTTAATCCATTTGAAAATAATAACTTTTGTCATTTAACAAATACATTATACATATCCTGCATCTATGTATTATATCTATAATTTTATAGACTTAAGGAGTATGGGTCTTCATAGCCTCTTCCAGTCCCTCTAGATAATCCTCGATGCATTGCTCTTGAATAAACTTTTGAAAGACAATCCCTGATAATGGCTTCTTAGAAATATTCCTATGCATTGCGATAATTGCTTGACTAAATTGTCCAATCAATAGGACATTTGCTTGTTCCTTGACATGTTCAAATAACAACAACTCACATAAGGCATGCATAACTTCCCCAAAATGAAGGTCATGCAACTGTCTCCTCTTTTTTTCGGGCAAACAATGACTAAACTCATTAAATGGCACAGTTCTCCCCAATAACATTAGCGCAGAAAATAGCTGGTTATCATATCTTTCATTAAATAGATCGCTACTAAAAACAACATGACAGCCTAATGATGAAAAAAATTCCTGATAGTGTTTATTTATTTGGGCTTGATCATAAATACTTCTCCTTGTTACTAAAGCGGCACAAACGTCGTCTACATAAACTTGGAGAGGGTTAGACGTTATAGCTCTAGATAGGGCCACATGGCAACGGAAAAGCTGTTTTGGTTGATGACGAGCCCAGACAACAAGAGCCGGATTTAAAGGTTCTCTCAAATCACCGATTACTTTTAGAATAAACCCTTTCTCCATCAGAATTTGAATACTATTCAAAAAAATCCTCCTTTGGTAAGTTGATTTTCCACTTTCATAACAAGTAAACTGTTATCAGGACAAATGTAACTAGTCATCTTGGAGGTGAATGTTTGATGGAAAAGCGATACGATCAACATTTCTTTAAAAGAAGTCAAGAATCATGGGTTGGGATTGCTCCTAAGGAGCTTGTATCTTTTGTTCGTACCAAATGCCAAGAGATTCTAACTCAGGATCGACTCCTAGAGTTACTTTCAGAGGGTAGAAAATTGCGAGTAAAGTTAGGGATTGACCCAACAGGTGCAGAAATTCATTTAGGGCATATTGTCCCCCTTCTTTTGCTTAATCAATTTGCAAGAGCCGGCCATCACATTGATTTCATTATCGGCGACTTCACTGCTCGGATTGGAGATCCATCCGGTCGAGAAACGAGCCGTAAACCTTTAAGTACTGAAGACATCACAGAGAATACTAAAACCTACACTGATCAAGTAAGTACATATATTGATGTTGATAAAATGCAGGTTCACTACAACTCAACGTGGTTGAGTTCTACTACGTTGCCTGATATCTTTGCTATTTTTCAACAAATGAATCTAGCTGAGGCTACCCAACGAAACGATTTCCGCAAACGACTTGAAAATCACCAAGGGGTTTCTCTTGCCGAAGTTTGCTACGGTGTATTAATGGCACTAGATTCTGTTAATCTGAAATCCGATATCGAGCTAGGTGGTATCGATCAACTTCTCAACTTCCAACAATGCCGTAAAGTAATGGAGATTTATGGCATGAAGGAAGAGGTAATCCTGACGACTCCTATCTTAGAAGGAACTGCTGGAGATGGACGTAAAATGAGTAAAAGCTTCGAAAACTACATCGCCGTCCGCTCTACAGTAGAAGATAAATTCGGCAAGATTATGTCCATTCCAGATCACTTAATCATGGAGTATTTCCTTAGCTTTGCTGATGTCCATGAGAAAGAGATCGAAGAGTTGCAGACGTTCATATCTAGTCACCCACTCGAGGCAAAAAAGCAATTGGGAACCTATCTCGTTGCTTTAGAAACAAAACATCTTGACGGTGGATTAAAAGAACGAGAGCATTTTGAGCGCAAGTATTCTAAACGTGAAGTCACCGTAAATGATTGCATTCAACTCCCTACCTTCAAAGGAACAACCTACTTTGAAGTTTTGTTTGATAGCAAGAGCTTTTCCAGCAAAAGTGAATTAAGAAGAATGTTTCAACAACAAGGTGTACGAGCCATCGGTGAAAAAGAACAAATTCTATCAATTGACGATTCAGTTATAGAATCTGGAATGGTTCGCGTTGGAAAGCATAAGTATTTTCATATTACTATTTGAGCAAAAAGAGGGTAGTGAATAAGCTACTCTCTTTTTTGCTTGTTCCAAAATAATTTGAGTAAAACCTTCTCTACCTCATGATTCATCAAATTTTTATTATAAAAATACCCGAACATGTGGAGTACATCTTTTTCACTATCGCAACCTTTTGTGAATGTTTGTATGTTATCAATCATCTTCTTTCTCATGGGAAGGACTTCGACTTGATCTTTAATACATTCACTAAACAGCACCATAGAATGAATATCTGATAGAAACAAGCGATGGTTTTGTATAGGTGTAAAATCATAGTGAAGGGTATGCCCCCATGGATTTTCAGTTTCATGATATGAGAGCTCAAGAGGCGGAACATTTCGGCTGTGGGTAAAGGAGACTAATGTTTTCATGCTCAGTGATGACTGCCTATAACTACGAAATTGAATTTCTTGCATCAAGGTGATCTTTTCATATAACTCTACTGTCATAAACTTGACGTGAAGGGCATTACGCCCTGAACCATATTGATGTGTGACATTTACAATATCATAGTAACCATTCATATATTGTTCCACGATCTCTTTATTACAAATTTCCTCAAGTATTTTTTGGTTCTGTTTATTTCGTTTACATATGACTAAAATATCTAAATCACTGGCTCCATTCCGAAAGCATACAGCTCTCCGGGTAGGAAAAAAATATGATCCGCCAATAAACACACTCGCATGTAATAGAGGGGGTAAAAATCCAGTAACTTCCTCTTTTAACATTTCTTTTTCATTCTGAATCGGAAAGTTCAAATGTAACATAATTAATTCCCACACTTTCTAAATCAGCTAAAATATTTTCATAACCACGGAGAAGTTGCTGAATACCCCAAACTCTGGTCTGGCTATTCTCGCCCACTAAGGCAATAATATTAGCCGCGGCGCTTCGGAGATCCAAGCTCTGCGCATCTGTAGCCACTTTGGATTGCTTCTCATTCCCTTGTATCCACAATTGGTCATTATCTGTTCGGTATGAGAATCTAGGATTGACGTGTTGAATTTGTTCGATGTATCGATAGCGGTCTTCAAAAACTCGATCTTTTATAGATGATTCCCCATTAATTTTACAGAGAAGTGGGGCAATCAAGGGATGCCAGTCAGAACACGCTCGAGGTGAATGGCCGCAGACAATATTAATTGGGTGTAATCTCTGTAACGATGTCGGTGGGATGTGCAAAGTATGAGGTGTATAAGAAAATGGGATGTTCATACGTTCTAAGATATCTATAAAGGGAGCAAGGTATAGAGAACGTTGGGATGTGTGTACAAACTCATTCCCGGTTATAAGCGCAAGCAACGCTCGAGTGATTAATACATTACGATCTTCTGATAGTTTCCACCTAACAGGCGTAGTAACTCCTGAGTTTTGTACAATCAAATTTCGCTCAGATTGAAAAGTGATGTCTACACCTAAGTTTTGGAGTACTTCTACCATCTCAAGAATCTCAGGCTCTATAGAGGCATTTTGGATTCTAGTTTGTCCTTTAGCTATACTAGCAAGAATCAAGGCAGTGGACGTCCCTGTAAAAGACGGAAAAGGTAGATATATCGATGTAGGATGTAAAGTACAGGCATTCACTTCCACCATTCCATCTGGATGCGTTACCCATCTAGCACCAAATTCTCTCATCACCTCTAAGTAGAGATCGATTTTCCGATTTCCAATTTGACAGCCTTGTGGATTATGGAAGGTAATGATTGGATGCAAAGCAAGAAGAGCGGGAATGCAATTGATTATTGAACGTGAGAGATCCGTAATCGACCTCGGAATTGAGATTGGTGATCCTTTTTGCTGTTTTGAGTAGGTGAGTAACTGTCGAATCGCAATGGTATCGATAGTACCGGGAGTATTTATAACCTCTAAAGAGTCGAACAAAAAAAATAAGGGAGCAATCCTTGAAAAAGCATGCTTAGAACCTTGGATTGATGTTGATGAGATGGGGAATTTTACTTGCTTTAAAGAGCTATCTAATTTGATAACGATCTCTGAATGAACAATTTCATATAGTGGCGGCAGAAGATTTCGTGAATAGAACACAGAGAGTGATTCAATCTCATCTAATGTCATCCATTTTGCATCTACTAATTCATTATGATTCAATGTAATTTGAGTATCGCATGTAAAAGCCACGTAATAGATAGTATCCTTCTTGATCCGCTCACCTTTGGTTGATAGAAATTCGTATTTCTCAACGAATCGATATTTATTTGGATTTAAAATACCATTACAGGCTATTTGCGTTTCTTCCTGTAACTCCCTCCATGCCGCCTCTAATTCTGTTTCACCA
The DNA here is from genome assembly GCF_004341445.1 of Baia soyae. Classification (GTDB taxonomy): domain Bacteria; phylum Bacillota; class Bacilli; order Thermoactinomycetales; family Thermoactinomycetaceae; genus Baia; species Baia soyae. The sequence goes on along the minus strand of NZ_SLXV01000001.1, from coordinate 29,280 downwards.
TCCTCGATACCTCCCTTCGGAAAACCCCAGTGCCCTTCTTTGTGCTGAACTAAGAGAAATGTAGAGTTTATTATAGAAAATACAATCATTCCAGCGCTCTGTTGATTCGTTTCCATCATTTCACCCCAATTTCTATAGATAAATCTGTCACATATTATCTACGATATACTGAATGGCTAGCTTGTCCACGATTGGAAGCATTCTTTCGATTGAGCTTGAGTCGCGAGAGAAAGCATGTTCGGAATAATCGCCTTTTTTATTTGCATTCTATCTTCCTCTCTAACACAGAATAAATCGTTTCCATTAATCCTTGTTGTAAAGAGGTTTGATAGCGCCAGCCTAGTTGTTTAAATGCTTGGTCACAATTCAGAGAGACTCTTTCTAGATCACCTTTTCTCTTTGGCTCCTTGATACATGGAACATAACATTTTAAACCATCCTGTAGGATCTGATAGACAGACTCTGTTGATGTTTCTACCCCTGTTCCAATGTTAAAGACTTGGTTATCTCCATCGTCTAATACCAATAAGTTTACACGTGCTACTTCCTTTACGAAAATGTAATCGCGAGTTGCACCACTAGGCATATGTGGAAACGTATAAATTTTGGATGGTTTACCTTGCATAAAATTTTCTAAAAAGATAGAAACCACTCCACACTCACCGTCTGGAACTTGGCGAGGTCCATACACATTTGCGTATCGTAATACAGTATAGTTCAAGCCGTGATGCTGATAGTAGAAATCTAGATATTTCTCCAATGTATACTTACTAATCGCATAAGGGGATACCAATACGGGAGTATCTACTTCACTAGTAGGAATTTTACTTATATCACCAGCAAGAGTTCCTCCAGAAGAGGCAAAAATGAATTTCTTTACACCATGCTCAACAGCGCTTTCTAGGAGATTTAAGGTTCCCATGATATTAATTTGTGCATCTATAATGGGATTTTCCATAGAAGCAGGAACTGACTTTTGAGCTGCATGATGGTTTATGATTTCAAATTTTTCTGATTGAATCAGATGCGTTAACGCTTCTTGATCGTTATAAATATCCAGATGATGAAACTTTGCTCTTGGATGAATATTACCTTTCTTTCCTGTAGATAGATCATCGACAACGTGTACTTCATGTCCATTGTCTATATAGAGATCTACAACATGTGATCCTATAAAACCAGCTCCACCAACGACTAGAATTTTCATTTGGCTATTCCACCTTATCTAGTAGAAAATAGTCTAAACGATTGGGATTACAACACGGAAATTTAAGATATTTCTCTACAAACGATTCTAATCTAAGAGGGGCCGTTATTTCAGACCCCTACCCGACCTAGATTTTCACCATTCGCTTCTTCATTGTAGTATAATAGAGTAACAACAGATTTTCACTTAGGCCATGTGCAGTGGCCTTTTTTGTTGTCTGCAAAGATATCATAGCTCTTACCACTTACGATCTGCATCTCATCCGTAATTTTCACCCTGATCACGTCTAGAAGTGGCAGACGAATTACCAAGCCATCAACTGTTTCCATCTCGATGATTTCAACTCTACTCCGGGGAGTATGGTTGATAGCACATTGGGAGTAAGAGACAACCTCTCCATTCTTGATCTCGCAATTTTCCTCCGACTCATGTAGTTCTATACTTGAATTGTGCTCCAACTCATACATAAAGGATTGAATTTGATTATTCGGGCCTTCTAATCGAAGTTTTAACAAAGGAATCACCTCGCTCTCAGTTTTATTAATTGAATTATATAGGAATTCGAAGTTAGAATTCTATAGATCTACTGTGCAACTTACACTTTGCACAACTGAATACATATACCAACATTTCCAGCCTACCGCCTCTCATTTTCTAGTAAAAATCACGTTTTGTTTACCAAAACAAATAAACGATTTGATTTTTTCTGTATGTTTATATATGTTGGTAACAAGAGCAATGAAAGGTGGGTGCACATGATTTTTCAGCTAGAGGATGATACCATCCGATATGTGTTGAGACGAAGAAGAATCAAAGAATTAGGAAAAAGCATGGGAGACCTAGAGGATCACCTAATCTCGAGATCTACCATTAGTAATATCGAAAGTGGTAAAGGAAAGATTAGTTCCCGAACCATTGAAATCTATCTGGAGAAATTGGAAATAACCGAGGACCAAGTAGTCGCACAATCTCTAGAATCAAAGGCCGAAGTGATGGAATATTATGATCAGCTAGAAGCAATCGAGCACATTATAAATCGGGGTGACCCATCTACTGCTACCGAGCTATTAGAACGATTTCAATTCGATGAGTACTTTCCTTTAACACCTTATTACCTTTCTATTCAAGGTCGTATTTGCTATGAAGAACATGACTATAAGAGAGCAGAGAAAAAATATCTTCATGCCCTTGAATTATGTATGAATAAGTACAAACACAATCCTTCAGATAATATTATTGCTATATGCTACAAAGAGTTAGCTCGATGTAGCTATGAAACAAACGATCTTAACCAAGCCTTAGTGTATGTAGATTTAGGACTGGATAGCTATGATGAAACAAAAGAAAAGAAAGAAATCAAGTATATCCTCTCCGGAAATAAGGTTATGTATCTTCTAAAATCCTCTCAGCAGGAACAAGCATCCCGATTACTCGACCAAGTTTGGGCCGAAGTAGAAAGTCTAGATAGTAGATTTGACGGCACAGCTTTAATCAATCTTTATAAACACAGAGCCATGGTATTGAGGGACTCAAAAATGTATGAAGAAGCCCATCAGTGTTGCAAACAAGGAATGCAAATCACTCGGAATCGGTCAGATGGTAGGATCGGTCACTATCTTGATTTTCTTATCATTTCTGGTAGTATTTATCTACAACAAAAAGAGTTAACTAAAGCATTTGATCGCTTCCAGTTGGCACTTGGCTCAGATGCAAGCTTTCGATCGCCTCGAAGACATGTGGATATCCATACCTACTTAGGTGTCTTGTTTAATTCTACAAAAGATTGGGAGCAATCCCTTTATCACCTAGAAAAAGCCATTCAGATCGAGAAGGAAAATCCAGACCCTTACCGGCTATCTAAGACACTCATCGTAAGAGGTAACGTCCATTTCTTCCAAAATCAATTTTCTGAAGCCCTCGTCTACTACCAGGAATCAGCAATAATAGCTGAAAAATATGGTTACAAGCAGAGGGCATATACGTCCTTGTGGAAATTAACGGATTGTTTTGATAAACTAGGCGATGTGAAACAGAAGCATGATTGTCTGGATAAAATGTATCGCCTTCAAAAAGAGCTCCATATCCGAAGTGAGGTGATCATTTGTGAAGCGTAACTTCCCATTATCATGGATGGGCGATGACGACGATGATGTATAAAATGTACATTCATTCATATGATTTATGCTAAAACAGGGGTACCTACTTGCAGTAAGAAATGGTTGAGTACGATCGTTTAAACAGGCAGAAGCAAAGCCATTTCCCGAATTAGAACAAATTCTTTTAACCTGCCTACAGAAAGAACGTAAGAATAGGTTTCAGTCATTTAATGAGCTGATGAATGCTTTTCAATCACTGAAATAGCACACCCAAACGAGCTAGAGATCTTCACTCTAGCTCCATTAATTTCTATTGAACTCCCACCAGTGAGTAATCCAGCGTTGGTCCCCTGTTACCTTCTTCATTTCCACTTCCATCATGTCACGTAATTCTTTTGCGAGACCAACCAAACTCTCTAATCTCGTCTCCATTAGGCAACTATTACAAAGCTCCACTAACTTGACTCCTTCTGGACACAGATGTTCAGCATGTTTGGCTAACCACTTATTATAAGCATAGGGTTTAGCATGAATGAGAGAAAAGGCCTGGAGTGCTACTTTTGATACCTGTTGCGGTGACAATTCCTCGTTTTGCAGACGAGCTAGTATCTAAGCGGCGAACGGAAAAAAGAACAAAATGATCTTTCCGTAACTGTTCTAGCTCCTGTTCAAATTTCAGTTGATACTCTGCAATCAACGAAGAAATACCTAGAGGGTCTTGGATAAAAGCACAATTCGTATAGATCCATAGATACAATGGCCAACTTCCGGGATGATTTCCTTCCAATCTTTCTAGAAGCCAATCATGATCATGGATTTGACCGAAGACAATTGGCTTATTCTCATGGTCATCAATAACATAATCTACTTCATATTGGTTAATAAACGATTGGTAATCCTCATTTCCTAACAAGATATGAAGATCCCAATCTGCTTTCTCATTCAAATAATCCCTCCGCAATCCCCCACCCCGCAGATCCACTTAGAACAACCGTAGCACGATTTTTTAGATCGTCAGGAAATACATCTTCGGAGAGATTTTGAAAATATGTGCTCACTCCACTTACAACATCATGATTAATCATCATTTATCGCCCTTCTTAATAAATAAATCTACTATAAACAAAAATAGACAAAGGAAAAGTGGCAGTCACTATGGATGCAGCAATTAGTAATGCATTTTTCACATCTAAAGATGGATATAAAGCAACAATCACATAAAGCGTACAAAAAAGAACTAGTGCCGAAGCATATCCGATCAAAGCGCTTTTTTGCCTGATTAATTGTGTTCTCTCATCATTCAAATCCAAATCTAGCTTCGAAAACTTATACAATAAAAGAACAGCCCCTACAACAAACATATTAGGAAAAGAACCATAATACACCCACTGAAAAATCCCGCCTATTATAGTCATACCAATAAATATATTAGGAAAGTTCCTTCCTAAAGCCATCAAAAGCTTTAAAAAGAACCAACTACTTTTACTCACTCTTCTTCCTCCTCAAATATAAATAAATCCTCGATCCTACACTGAAATAACTTTGCAAGCATAAAGGCCAATTTCAAAGAGGGATTGTACACTCCCTTTTCAATCGAGATAATGGTTTGTCTTGAAACCTGAACTTTATCAGCTAGTTGTTCTTGTGAAAGATCAAATACGCGGCGCTTCTCTTTTAGATAGTTTTTCAATAGCCCCACCTTTGTAAAGTTTCTTTTACATTGATGCTATTGTAATGTAAAAGAAACTTTACATCAATCCCTTTTCTACACACAAAAAAAGAACCAAGGCTCTCACCCCAGCTCTTCTTATCATCTCATTTATTCGTCCCTCAACAACCTACGGTAGCCAATATGGCTGACTTGCTGTTCCTTGAAAACGATTCTTCGAATCATGGAAGTCAAAACGTAGCTCTTGTAGATTTGGGAATTGTAGATACTTCACATATCTATGTACAATCCAGCCAGAAAAAGCTTTTGGATTCTTGAGATATTTCTCTCCGAGATGCTTAGGCAAAAGCAAAGGACCTGGAGCATCCATAGCTCCTTCAGGCGCTAGGCGGAGATATACTTCTCCTTCTTTAACAAATAGGTCTTTGGTGTTCAGCCAATCAGATCCTACATATTTGTAATCTTCTGGTTTACTTGTTTGTTCTTGAGCAACCGTGGTACTAGCTACTGAATCTTTTGCAAAGCTTGTCCCCGCAAAAGAGAAAACAAGAGCCGCCACACCTGCTACAACCAACCCTGCTAATCGGATCGATTTCTTCATATTCATTCCCCATTTTTCGTTTATTAACAACATTTTAATTGTATAATTTTTATAAAATTAAGTCTAGTAATAAAAAATTTTATTTTTATATAAAATTTACACATAAGATACAGAGTAGACTTTACACTTGTCTGAAAAAGAAAAAAGAACTAGAGTCCCCACCCTAAGTTCTTTTCGATTCCTACATATAGTTGATCTAAAAATTGCTTCGTTCTTGCATGAGTAGGGTGCCCAAACACCTCATCTGATGTTCCCATCTCGATGATTTTCCCCTCATCCATAAAAATCACTCGATCGGCCACCTCTCGGGCAAAATTCATCTCATGCGTCACGATCATCATGGTTTGAGTCTTATCTTTCGATAGCTCACGGATAATAGCGAGCACACCCCCTACTAACTCCGGGTCAAGTGCAGAAGTAGGTTCATCTAGCAGAAGAACAGACGGATTCATAGCCAGTGCTCTCGCTATAGCAACCCTTTGCTGTTGTCCACCCGATAGCTGAATAGGAAACGCATCTTGCTTTTGAGCTAGACCTACTTTTTCAAGCAACCCTTTCGCTTGAGTAGAAGCGGTTTCCCTGCTTATCCTCTGTACTGTAACAAGTCCTTCCATCACATTTTCTAATGCAGTAAGGTGTGGGAATAAGTTAAAGCTTTGGAAAACCATTGCCGTTTGGGAACGAAGAGATCGAATTTCTCTTTCTTTTGGTTTTTTATCATTAAATTTTAATGTATGAGCCCCTATTTTTATTGAACCAGCAGTTGGGGTTTCTAAACTATTTAAACAACGTAGGAAGGTGGATTTACCAGACCCACTCGGTCCTATAATGGCGATTACCTCTCCTTGCTCCACTGTTAGATCAATATCATGTAGCACATCTAATTTACCAAAACTTTTGCGTAGATTCTTTATTTCAATCAACGAATTCACCTCCACCTATGTGTTTGTAAAGCGATTATAATGTTTTTCTAACCTCTCTTGCAGGGCGTTCAAAACCGTACAAATAACCCAGTAATAAAGAGCTACGATTAGGTAAACGGTCATGTAATCGTATGACCTACCTCCTACAATCTTCGCATAGTAAAGCATCTCTGGTACTGTAATGACCGTCAAGAGAGATGTATCTTTTACAAGGCTTAGAAAACTGTTCATCAAGGAAGGCAACGCGACCCGAGTTGCTTGCGGGAGAATGACTCGGCGCATCGTCTGTCGATAACTCATATTTAATGACGTCGCTGCCTCCCATTGTCCACGAGGTATTGAGAGAATCGCACCACGAATCGTCTCCGAAGCATATCCACCTACCGAAGCTGTTAGTCCAATAATCGCCACAGTAATCGGCTCCAAGGTAATTCCAATCACAGGTAGACCAAAGTATAAGATAAATAATTGGACTAGTAACGGTGTACCACGAATAATCGAGATGTAGACTCTAGCGGGATAGCGAAGTAATCGATACGGTGACATACGAGCGATCGCAACAACTAATGCCACTAGTAGCCCCAATGTCATCGTGACCACACTAATCCACATCGTATTCCAAAGACCATTTTTTAAGATATAGGGAGCGGCTTCTTTGGCAAGTTGCCAGTCAAATAATTGCTCCCATTGAATAGTAGATAAAAGATTCATCATGAAGACTCCTATAGATCAAGTAAGAAACAAACGAATTATTCATAGTAAGTTTATCGGATTTTATTTAAAAAGAAAAGGATTAAAAAAGCGAAATTGGAAAGATGTAACGAGGTGATAATAAAAGAGCTAGGGTCGAACTACGCACCCTAGCTTGAAATGGTAGTGATGTCAAATATGATCATGACCATTTTTTCAAACGTATATACATTTATTATTTCCCTATATAAACAGATTTAACAAGAGTCCGCTCAAAGGATTTTCCTGATTTCTTTTTACCATTTACTTGAACCGTGAGATTATATAGACCTGGCTTTACATTAGTAGCTACTGGTACTGTGTATTCATCTAATGAATCAAGATCTCTCTTCTTTCTCGAATGTAAGCCTACTTCGTGGGGTTGCTGCTTGACTTCTTTCCCCTCTGAATCCATTAGTTTCACATCTACATTAATCGATCCAAGATTATAATCCTTCTGTTGGTCTATTTTTACCTTCAACGAGGATTCTTTCGTACTTGTCTGACTAGGAAGATCTAACGCAAGGCCTTGTGAACCTTTATATGTTGTAACAAGGAAATAGGCATCTTTACTTGGACTTTGGATTCGAACTTTCCAATTACCCGGTTCGGCATCTTTTAATTGAAAGCTTTGATCTGTCACATCACCAAAAATCTCATCACCTTTAGTCAGAACATAATTACTGCTATTTTTATCGTATGTTTTACCGGAAGGAGATTGTAAAGTCACTTTCACATCAGGTGATTTTGTCATTACTTGAACAGACGCCTCTTTTGCATCAATCGAAATTGATTTCTCGACCGGTTGATTTGCTAACAATGCCCCACCCGCTAGAGACTGATCAGCTACTTGAGTTGATGGAGCAGGTTTTGCTTGACTGAAGAATGCCATTTTCGGTGGTTTCATAGGAGTAGCATTACGCAAAACAGGTTCCATCAACTTAAATGAAACAGAGCCCTTGCGGATGCTATCGTGGTCAGCAGGGATGGTAAATAAATGGTTTCCATATGGTAGGTATGTACTTGATGTATTAACAAGCCCATCATTTTCTCCATAACTAGATAAGGTAAATCCCGCTAACCAAAGCGCTGTCGCAGAAGGCCCCCAGCTCGTTCCTGCTGTAGTATAGTATTCATTTTTCATCACGTTTGGGTGATAATCGGTTTGCCTACGAAACTTCTCCATTTCTCCTGTTTGCAGCGAGTAAGCTCCAGCATCTTGCTCTCCAACTAATTTGGTTAACCAACTAGCATACCAACTATACGCCATGTCTGCTAAATGCGACCCATAGTTTGGAGAGCCTAAAGTTACTATTTTACCCACATATGGATACGCATTATAGTGAACAAGTGCAGCTTGGGCATCGATCCCACCTTTACTATGTGCCACGATATTTACTTTTTGTCCATAATGCTGAGAAATCTCTTTTAAAGACTTAGCTATCAATTGACCGTTATCATAAGGGCTAGCTGTACCTTTGCCTGCAGAATCGTGCAAGTGAACAAAAACCGTTCGATATCCAGCATTATATGCCATCTCATACATGTCGTTGATGCCATGATATTCTGTCTTGCCCCACCAGTCTTGAGCATGCCTACTTCTACCTTGAACGAATACAACAGGTGGCTTGTTCAAATCTACATTCGGAGGTACAGCTCCGAGTTGCCATGTTCCAGGCGTCTCTGTTAGTTGAAAACCTGCAATTTCTTTAGGAGTAGGTAATGTAACACGATCTTCAGCTCGTACCTGAAAAATCGGAAAAAAGGTACCTATAAAAAGAAGAAATGAAATAAGTAATCTAGAGAATTTAGACATGATAGAATAATCCTTTCTGGTTGAATTGATCTAAGATTTTTATGTAATATCATAACGTGAATAAACTGGGTTGGCTAGTAGCTATTTTTCATTAGAGATAAAAATGCCGGCATTCCTCTGCTCCAATGAATGAGCGAGTCCTGCCGGCATATATCGCGAATCTAATCTTGAATCCCTTCAAATAATAATACACGTGCAGGTGCTGCTTCCGTCTCCATCACTTTCAGAGGTGCGGCAACCATGAAATACTCTCCCTCAGGTACTTCTGCTAAACGAAGCCCCTCTATGATGAGAACCCCCGCGTGAAACAACGTTTTATGGGTGGGGTGTCCAGGTTGTGCTCTCTCTACTCCTAACGCGTCAATCCCTACGCCACGAATCTTTTTTTCAGCGAGATACTTCGCACCACATTCTGCCAGATAGATAAAATCAAAGTTAAACTCTTCCTCCATCGAGTTACGCGTTTTAAGTAGGATAAAATCTCCCTCACCAATCTCGTGTTTTTCTAGATCTGGCTTACGCACTCCATCTGTTACATGAGTCATATCAAGGACTTTAGACGATCCGATTAATGTTTCGAGTGATAATGTCTCCATCGTCCCACCTTCAGGCAACATATGTAGTGGGGAGTCAATATGGGTTCCGGTATGAACATCCATCTCGATTCTAGACTCGCGGGCAGTAGCTTTATCAAAATCTTGAACCACGCGAATCGAAGGCTTCTTCTCTGGTTTGTTTTTATAGACTTGCATGTTTTCGCTGATCGCCATCGTTACATCATATACTTTCATATTAGCTCTCCTCCTATTTCAATCGCTTTTTGGTTTTGGTTTCATATGCTGGAATCGTTTCTGTATCTCTATTTGCTCCAACTGACCACCAATGGTGACCCTCTGCTTCGAGCAACTCATCTGCCAATTTTGGCCCCCAAGACCCACTCTCATATGTTTCTAACGAGACCTGGCCCTCTCTAAATGCTTGTTCAAGCGGATCAATAAATTTCCAAGCCAAGGAGACTTCATCCCAGTGAGCAAAGTAAGTAGAGTCTCCCATAATCGCATCGTGAATTAAGGATTCATACGCCTCTGGAGATGCATCAATACAATTGTTACAGTACTCCATTTCAATACGAGCTAATCCTTGAATCCCCCCTGATTTCTTCGCATTTAAAACAAAACTAATCCCTTCTTGCGGATTAATCTTGATGATAAGCAGGTTCGGCTCTAATGTATTCTCGCGATTGAAGTAGAGATTTGGGGGCATATTTTTAAATTGGACGATGATCTCTGTTGATTTCTCTGACATTCGCTTTCCCGTACGCACATAAAAAGGAACTCCAGCCCATCTAAGATTATCTACATATAGCTTAGCTCCCACATACGTCTCTGTCTGTGAATGAGGGTCTACTCCCTTTTCATCTAGGTACTTCGGAACCGCTTTCTCTCCTATCATCCCTGCCCCATATTGCCCGCGCACTACGTACTTCGCCGCCTCCTCTGGCTGTATATGGCGAAGCGAACGAAGAACTTTTACCTTCTCATCATGGATCGCTTCCGTTTTTAAGCGGCTTGGGGGCTCCATCGCTACAATCATGAGCATTTGAAGGATATGATTTTGAACCATATCTCGAAGAGCCCCCGCCTCCTCGTAATAACTTGCACGCTCTTCTACACCTACGATTTCCGCGGCGGTAATTTGGATGTTTTCAATATGTTGATGATTCCATAGAGGCTCAAATAACGTATTAGCAAACCGAATCACCTCTATATTTTGGACCATCTCTTTTCCAAGATAGTGATCAATTCGATACGTTTCATTTTCGGCAAATGACTGCTTCACTTGTTCATTTAATTCTTTAGCGGATTCGTAATCATGCCCGATTGGTTTTTCGATAATGAGTCGTTTCCAGCCTGGCGTCGTCGTTAATCCCGACTCTTTTAAGTTGATTGCTACAGTTCCAAAGAAGTCAGGTGCGATTGCCATGTAAAATAGGCGGTTACCCGGCAGGTTCCACTTGGACTCTTCCTCTTCTACAATCTGTTTGATCGATTGGTATCCTTCTGGATTTCGCACATCCGAGGTGGTATAGAAGAAGCGCTGTGCAAACTTCTCCCACTCCGATTCTGAGTCCATTTCCTTCTGTGAAAAAGTCTCAATTGAGTGGCGAAGATCTTGGCGAAACTGCTCAGTCGATATTTCAGAACGCCCTGTACCTACAACCGTAAATTGCTCATGTAATAACCCATTTTGAGTAAGACTATAAAGTGCAGGGAACAGCTTTCTCTTGGCTAAGTCACCAGTAGCCCCAAAAATGACAAGGGTAAAAGGTTCGGTTTTTCTTTCGATCCCCATTTTGAATCCTCCTCACAACTACTTCATCGTTGGATTTATTATGTGTTAGATCATTTGGAATATGTAGCCATGCTAAATAGTAATTGTATCAGGAAAAAGGGACAAATGATAAAAATATGTTTATCTAGTCTAAAAACATTCTGTAGTTTATAATGTGTTTATTACGAAAAACGAAATTTTCAATGGAGGAATTATGCTATCTAAGAAACAAACCATTTACCTCATGCTACTCGCAAATATGATTCTTTGGGGAAGTTCATTTGTAACCTCCAAAATAGCCATTAACTCTGTACAAGCACCTGTTTCGGCTTCGATTCGTTTTGGATTATCCGCCATTATATGTGGACTTTTCCTCATCATCCAAACCAAGCACCCTCGCAAAGTAAGTAAGAAGAACCTTGGAAAATTGTTCCTCATGGGGATATGTGGCATATCCATTTACAATTGGCTTTTCTTCGTTGGACTATCCCACACACAAGCCTCTGATGGAGCGGTTATCATTCCAGCAATGAGCCCCGTACTTACAGCTTGTCTCGCCTATTTTCTCTTAAAACAGCGGCAACCGATTTCACAGATACTCGGACTCGTCCTAGCCCTAAGCGGAGCGGCCATTTTCTTCTTTTCAACGGCTTCAGGCTCTCTCGATCAAGCTCGTCTATGGGGCGATCTCATGTTTATCGGTTCTTCAGCTTCTTGGGCTGTCTATACGATGATTGGACGGACTGTATTTGAGGAAGTTCACCCATTAGTTGCCACTTCCTACGCACTTATCTTCGGTGGAATCTTGCTAGTATTAGTTGCACTCCCTCAATACTCCCAGGTATCGTGGGAACAAGTGGATACAAGCTTTTGGATCGTCCAACTTTACACTGCCATCTTCCCTACTGTGCTCGCAAACTTCTTTTTTTCATACGGAGTAAAAAGCATTGGACCTACTTCTACAGCCATGTTTATGTTTTTCGTCCCAATATCGGGTCTTGGTCTATCTATCATTTGGTTACATGAATCCTTAAACCAACTGCAATTGGTGGGCTCCGTTGTGATTATTTTAGGTATTTGGTTGATGAATAAAAAAGTAGCCACAGCGAAGGATCCAAAACCGAGGGTGAGAACGAATTGAAGAATATTACGTTAGCTGATGGTCATAAAAAACACCTCCTTCTAAAACGCGTTTAGAAGGGGGTGTTTTTTTATGACTTTTTGGTTAGCGCTGCAAATAACTCTTTAAAGTTATGACTATACTCTTCAAATTGTTCCGGTGTTAAGCCTGTCTTTTCGAAAATCTGCGAAGGGATGGATTCAGCCTTTTCTTTTAATCCAATCCCTTTCTCTGTTAGTGAAATAAGCACACTTCTCTCATCCTCTTGAGACCGTTTACGGATAACTAATTGGGCCTCTTCCAGCCTTTTAAGTAGTGGTGTTAATGTACCTGAATCTAGACAAAGTTGGTTGCCTAACTGTTTTACCGATAAAGGTTCATGTTCCCACAAGGCAATCATAACCAGATATTGAGGGTAAGTGATTTTTAACTCTTTGAGAATAGGTGTGTAGAGCTTCGTAAATTCCCTGGAACAGGCGTATATTGAAAAACACATCTGATTGGATAGTAGCAACGGATTTTCTATATTCATACTGTACCTCCATATTCATTCTCTCTATATTGTAACCCATTTTATTACAACAACCAACTAAATTATACAAAATACAATTACACATAATTATGTTGACACGAAATAACGGCTTATGTTATATTTATTTTACGAAATTTAATTTCACAAAATACAAATGACAAGGATGAGATATATGCAAAATTTATATACGGCTGTTGCAAAAGCAACTGGAGGAAGAGAAGGAAAAATTCAAACGGATGACTTGCAATTGGATTTAAAAATTGAAATGCCTAGAGCATTAGGCGGATCAGGAAAAGAAGGAACCAACCCTGAACAATTATTTGCCGCAGGATATGCAGCATGCTTCGATGGAGCCCTAAATCTAGTTGCTCGTACAAAGCGAGTTAAAGTAGGCACTACAGAGGTTACTTCTCATGTAACAATCGGAAAAGATGCTTCTGGATTTGGCCTAAGTGTGGTTTTAGAAGTTCACGTTCCTGGCGTATCATTAGATGAAGCAAAAATGTTAGTGGAAGAAGCTCATCAAGTTTGCCCATATTCCAAGGCAACTAGAGGAAATATCGAAGTAGAATTAAAAGTAGTTTAATCAAAGAAAAGGCTGTAGACAATGTCTTAAAAAACATTGTCTACAGCCTTTCTATCTCATTTGTTTGTGTTACATGATCGTCAAAAGTTCATCTACCGATTTACGCTGAGTCGCTATTGGGGCATCATCAAAATATCCCATTTGCAAAATACCAACTATTTTTTCATCTTGATGCACACCTAGATACTCTTTTATCCGACTCGTCATCTGCTCGCCATATGTTCTCAAAACCATTCCTACTTGCTTCTCCCAACCGACCAGTTGTATGTTTTGAATCAAAGTAGAAGTGGCGCATAAATCATCTTCCCAATGTTTCCGATTCTCTCTTTGCTCCATCACCACAACCAAAAAGGCAGGAACCGTTTTAAGGTATGAAATAAAAGCGGATAACGCCGTTTCAGATAAATGTGTGTACGTTTTTTCTGCCATATGAATAATCTGCTGGCGTTGTTCACCGTGGAATAAGATCAGTCTCCAAGGCTCCGTTTTTGCATGATGAGGTGCCCATCGAGCCACATCAATAATGTCTCGAATCGTATCGATCTCTAATGGTTGATTGGAAAATTGGCGAATTGTTCGTCTTTCTTGTATAATTTGCATAATGGAAGTAGTAATCACTGTTTTAGTCCTCCTATTAAACAATCGGGCTTTCTGATTGAGTGAATTCAGGTGTATTTCGGTTACCTCTAATCTAATTGATAGTGATTATCACTGTCAATTTATTTTTTTAATAAAAACATATTTACAAACAATTTTTCCTAGGCTATAGTGAGATCGTATCCACGATGATAATGATTCTCATAATCATTTTCTACCTTTTAGGAGGCATCTCTATGAGTTCTAATACATATAACAATCAACATTATTTAGATCGGCAATCCATTCGTGAATCGAATGCTCGCTCCTATCCCAGACGAATTCCCATTGCGATCCAGAAAGCAGTAGGGATTCAGATCACAGATGTAGAAGGAAAAATTTATTATGATTGTCTATCAGGTGCAGGTACACTTGCGCTTGGTCATAATCACCCCGTTGTCCAAGAAGCCATTTTAGAAACCGTTCAATGCGAATATCCCCTACATACATTAGATCTTACGACACCGATTAAAGATGAATTTGTCGAAGAGCTATATTCTGTGCTCCCTCCCTCATTTGCTCAGAATGCCAAAATCCAATTTTGTGGCCCAGCTGGGACGGATGCAGTTGAAGCGGCTCTAAAGATTGTCAAAACCGCTACTGGAAAACGCTCCATTCTCTCTTTTCAGGGTGGCTATCACGGGATGACTCATGGAGCACTTAGTTTAATGGGGAACTTGGGGGCTAAGGAGGATATCCCCGGCCTGATGCCTGATGTTCATTTCCTTCCGTATCCCTATCCCTATCGTTGTCCTTTCGGCATCGGAGGAGACAAAAGCGTAGAAGTTCATCAACATTTCCTAGAGCGCTTTTTAGATGATCCTGAACGGGGCGTCACTCAACCAGCAGGGCTCATTTTGGAAATGGTACAAGGTGAAGGTGGCGCGATCCCTGCTCCAGATGAATGGGCTAGACATGTGCGCGAGGTAACAAAGAAGCATCATATTCCCATGATTGTGGACGAAATTCAAACTGGTTTTGGCAGAACCGGTAAAATGTTTGCCTTTGAACATGCTGAAATCGAACCAGATGTACTCGTCTTATCAAAAGCAATCGGAGGTTCCTTACCATTAGCTGTGGTGGTATATCGAGAGGAACTAGATAAGTGGAATCCTGGAGCTCATGCGGGTACATTCCGTGGAAATCAGATGGCGATGGCCGCTGGACTTGCGACGATTCGCTTTATTCGTGAAAACAACCTTGCGGAGCATGCCGAGAAGATGGGCGAGCTTCTACGAGGGAAATTACACCTCATCCAAGATGTAACGAATTCAATCGGGGAGGTTCGTGGAAAAGGTCTCATGGTTGGAGCAGAAATCGTCAACTTTAATCAGTCTCCTGATCATTTAGGAAGCTATCCAGCTCGTCCAGAGCTAGCGCGTCTCATTCAACAAGAGTGTTTCAATCGCGGGTTAATCTTAGAGTTAGGGGGTCGTCATGGTAGCGTTGTACGATTCTTGCCCCCACTCATCATTACTTCCGAGCAGATTGAAGAGATTACGAACATTTTTGGAGAAGCCGTTCTCGCAGCAGAAAAAACGCTTTCTCCACGTCAGGAGGTAACGATTTCATGAAAGAACAAAATTGGGATCATTGGTTCCTAAATAATTCAGTAGGTTCCATCATCAATCAAAATTTAGCATCCGAGACGACCCGAGTCGCCATTGAAGAACAGTTCGCCAAACTTTCACAACCATATAGCGGAGCTACCATTTCCGAATTAAAGGAAATGGTAGAGCAAATTGAGATCTATCCAAAAGAGGGACTTCCTTTAACGAAAGCCCTCTTCGAG
Source organism: Baia soyae (assembly GCF_004341445.1). Taxonomy (GTDB): domain Bacteria; phylum Bacillota; class Bacilli; order Thermoactinomycetales; family Thermoactinomycetaceae; genus Baia; species Baia soyae. The sequence goes on along the minus strand of NZ_SLXV01000001.1, from coordinate 13,242 downwards.
CTATCACAAAACGTCCTAAAGCACTCTATCGCCGTTCATCATCCACGCTCGATTGCCCATCTCCATTGTGCACCTTTGATCCCTGCTTTAGCAGCCGAACAATTTATCTCGGCCACTAACCAGTCGATGGATTCTTGGGATCAGAGCTCTGTGGGATCCTTTATCGAAAATCGAATGATTGAATGGTTATGTAGGCGATACGGCTACCACCCAACAAGCGATGGCGTATTTACAAGCGGAGGAACCCAATCAAATTTCATGGGCATCCATCTAGCCCGCGATCACTATGCTGAGTCAAGATGGAAATGGAATATCCAACAAAAAGGGTTGCCTCCAGAAGCATCGAAACTACGAATTCTATGCTCGGAGAGAGCCCATTTTACCGTTCAACAATCAGCTGCATTGCTAGGACTCGGTTCTCAATCTGTTATCCCGATTCCAGTCGATCAGCATCAACGAATGTCAATTCCTCATCTACAGGAGACCATTGAACGCTTACTTAATGAAGGCTTAGAACCATTTGCTATCGTAGCAACGGCGGGAACCACTGATTTTGGTAGCATTGATCCTCTGGCTCAAATTGCTGAGATTGCCAAGCGACACTCGATATGGCTTCATGTGGATGCCGCATATGGCGGAGCTTTAATCTTAAGCGAGCGAGAATCTACCAAACTAGCTGGCATCTCTCAAGCGGATTCCATCACAGTCGATTTTCATAAGTTGTTTTATCAACCTATTAGCTGTGGAGCTTTTCTTTTACGTAATCAGGAGCATTTCCAATTCATTCGCCTTCATGCGGACTATTTAAATCCAGAAGATGACGAAGAGCAGGGCGTGCCGAATCTCGTAAATAAATCGATACAGACCACTCGCCGCTTTGATGCGTGTAAGTTATTAGTTAGCTTGCAGGTATTAGGAGAAAATCAGTTCCCTAAGATGATTGAAACCACGATTGATCTAGCAAAAGAGGTAGCACACGATATAGCTCAGCATTCTTCCTTTGAAATAATTAATCCAAATCCGGAAATAACGGCTATTGTTTTTCGATATAATGGTGTCAATCAAAGCTACTCTGATCTTCAGCTAGATGAATTGAATTACCAAATTAGACAAGCACTCTTGCAATCTGGCTCAGCTGTCATAGCAAAAACGAGGTATCTGGGGCATGTCTATCTCAAATTTACCTTATTAAATCCACGAACCAAACGATCTGACATCCAAGCACTATTAACCGAAATAACGAAGATCGGGAAGAAATTAGAAGGAGGACTTATCGTACATGCAATCACCAAATAGACAAATCGCTCAGCAACACAGCATGCAAAACCTGCTAAACTGCTTTTTACGTGAGACCCAAATCGGATCGATTATCGATCGTCATTGTCTATCTCCTTCCATCGCAATGAATCAAAACGTGGAAACGATTTTTGAAATTCCACTAAAATCAATTGGCTTTACTATTTTCGCGCCTACCTCCTATGTTTCACAGACAGGGCGACATCTCTTCGCGTTCCCTCTCTATGTGGAAAGGGATTCGAAGATGGAAGAGTTAGATTTTGTGTGGTTAGCTACCTTGCTGGCCAAAGAGGCGGCTGCATTAGAGGGAGTTGGCTCCATTCCAAGTGATCTACTTGTGCGAATCTTGCAAAGCGAGCAACTGATGGCCCAGTTTATTGAAAACCGTTCGATGGATCAGGAGTCGCTTACACAGACCTATTTTAGCTTTATCGAAGCAGAACAATCACTCATAGTGGGACATCTCCTCCATCCCACACCCAAAAGTAGACAAGGGCTACATGAATCAGAGCAAGTTCGTTATGCACCTGAGACAAAAGGAGAGTTTGCACTCCACTACTTCCGTGTTCATCACTCACTTGTACTCGAAAAATCGAGTCTAGTCGAAAGCGCAACCGATTGTATCAAACAAGAATTACGCAATGATGAAGCGATTTCCGAAGAGTGGAAAAATACGTATTGCCAAGAAAATGATGATTTTTCGATTATCCCCATTCATCCATTGCAAGCAGAGCAACTACTCAAGCAAGAATGGGTGCAGTCCGCTATCTTAAACGGAATGATTCATGATCTAGGAACCATTGGCAGAGCATACCAAGCAACCTCTTCATTACGCACTTTGTATCATCCAGAAGCTCGCTTTATGATCAAAGGGTCTGTTCCGATTCAAATTACAAACTCCTTGCGAGTAAACAAATATAAAGAATTAGAGCGGGGTGTAGAAGTTTCCAGGATCGTAAAAAGCTCTATTGGTAGTGATTTACACGACCGTTATCCAGACTTCCACATCATCACAGATCCAGCTTTCATCACGGTAAAACATCCAACTGAAGAAGAATCTGGGTTTGAAATCACACTACGTTCCAATCCATTTATCTCAGGATGTAACCAACAAGTTACCTTAATCGCTGGTTTAGGACAAGACGTCTATCCAGGTCAAGGCTCCCGAATGAAGCAGATTATCGAAAATCTGGCTAAGATTGAGCAACGATCGGTAGCAGAGGTAAGCCGAAAATGGTTCCAGCGCTATCTCGGAATCTCGCTCGAACCGATGCTTGATCTCTATTTGCATCATGGGATCGCACTAGAGGCTCATCAGCAAAATAGCTTAGTACAACTTTCCATGGCCGGGTATCCTGTAAAGTTTTTCTATCGCGATAACCAAGGATACTATTACGCAGAATCGATGTTTAAAGAATTACAAAAGTTGATTCCAGACGTAAGTATCTTAAGCCAAACCATGTGTTCCGATGACGTTGCAGATGAACGTTTCCGATACTATCTCATCTACAATCACATGTTTGGATTGATTCAAGCATTTGGAAATGCTGGCTTAATCGAAGAAGAGATTCTACTCTCTGATCTACGTGAAAGTCTCCAAGCATGGCGTGTTCATGATCGCCCTTCTTCTCAATTCTTAACGAGTCTGTTGGAGCATGAAAAGCTACCTTGTAAAGCCAATTACCTAACCCGTTTCTATGAGATGGACGAGCTTGTTGGTTCACTAGACACCCAATCCATTTATACCATGATTCCAAATCCGCTTTGGAAAGGAGACAGTTCCGTTGGTCAAACACCAGTTACCCCGTCAAATCATTTGGGATCAGGCAATTGAGAAAGAAATTTCATTTCGCCCTGTTGAATTGGAAGCTGATTTCGAGATGCTCTATCAGTGGCATCAAGAGCCACATGTGATTCCTTACTGGAATCTAAACATCTCACGCGAAGCGTATCACACGCACTTAACACAATTTCTCCAAGACCCCCATCACAGTCTCCATATCGGGTTGATCGATGGAGTGCCGACGAGCTATTGGGAGACTTACTGGGTAAAAGGAGACATCCTTGAAAATAGCTATGAGTATCATCCAGCTGATCAAGGAGTCCATCTTCTCATTGGGGATACTCAGTATCTGGGAAAAGGATACGCGCTTCCCTTATTACGTGCGATTACCAAACTCCTGTTTGAAAACGCTGAGACAGAGAAAGTAGTTGCGGAACCCAACTTTTTAAATAAGAAAATGATTCATGTTTTTGAAAAATGTGGGTTCCAATTTCAGAAGAAAATTCCCCTACCTGGTAAGGAAGCGGCTCTTCTCTTCTGTGATCGAAATGAATTTAGACAAAGGTGGCACGATATCCATGCAATCTAACACTCTGTATGATGTGATTGGAGTCGGCCTCGGACCCTTTAACTTAGGGTTGGCGGCCTTATTAGACCCTGTAAAAGAGGTAAATGCTTTATTTCTCGAACAAAAACCAGAATTCGCTTGGCATCCTGGTTTATTAATCGAAAATACGACCTTACAAGTTCCTTTTTTAGCCGACCTCGTTACCATGGCAGACCCGACAAGTCCCTATTCGTATTTGAATTATCTACGCCATCAAAAGCGTCTTTATCACTTTTATTTCTTAGAACACTTTCACGTGCCTCGTAAGGAATATAGTCATTACTGTCAATGGGTTTCGAAGCAATTAAACAGCTGTCAATTTGGACAGCAAGTAATCGGATTTGAATTTCATCAACAAAAAGATCCATCGCAAAACTACTATGAGGTTTGTGTGCGAGATACCAAGAGTAAAGAGATCGAACTTCTACGTTGTAAGCACCTCGTTCTCGGTATCGGAACCGCTCCGATCATCGATGAGCGTTTCCAACAATTCTCGGATCAAGATATTTTCCATTCTTCCCTGTTTCTCGAAAGACAGAAACGATGCCAAGAAGCGAAGAAGATTACGGTTATTGGCTCGGGACAAAGTGCGGCAGAAGTGTTTCTAACCCTTTTCCAAGACCAAACGAATCATTCCTATGAACTAAGCTGGTATACCCGATCGAATGGATTTTTCCCTATGGAGTATTCAAAGCTGGGTCTTGAGCACTTCTCACCTGATTACACTCGTTATTTTTACTCGCTATCCCAAGAACAAAAGGATGAGCGAAGAAGCAAGCAAGATTTGCTCTATAAAGGAATTAGTGCCTCCACGATTGCAGATATCTATGATCTATATTACGAACGCACCATAGGCGGACAATCGGTTCCTGTTACCTTACAAGCTATGACCACATTAGAATCGATCGAACCACGGTTTGACGGAACATACGAATTAAAGCTCACCCATACCGAACAGGAAGTTAGCTCCACTCATCAGAGCGACGTGGTAATCCTTTCAACTGGATATGCCTCTCAAGTGGATCTCATGCTTCATCCTTTTGGCGAATACATCCAGCGCGATGAAAAACAGCGTCCCATCATCCAAGAGGATTATCAAATTGCGACACAGGGCTGTCAAAACAATCGAATCTATATTCAAAATGGAGAGCTTCATAGTCATGGTATCGGCGCACCCGATCTAGGATTAGGAGCATATCGAAACTCGGTCATCATTAATTCTTTGCTTGGTTCTGAAGTGTATCCTGTACAAGAGAAAAATGTATTTCAACAATTCGGCACAGCTCGTGTTCCTAGCTACATTTAGAGGTGAGAAAAACGATGACAATCAATCCATCTATCCAAAACATAAAAGAAATCCTAACCCCAGCCGTCTGGGAAGAAGTTTCTGTACGATTGCTAAGTAAGATGCTTTCCGAAATGATGTATGAAGACATCATTCAACCAAAAGAAATTTCTTATGATATGAAACAAAAATCCTATTTATATGAATTAGAAGTTGCGAATCAAGTCATTTACACTTATGAAGCGACGAAGCATTTATTTGATAGCTATCAAGTCATCCCCTCCTCTATCAAACGTGTGCAGGGAGATACCACCACTACAGCTACCAACCCATTACAATTTCTATATGAGCTACAACCAACGATCCCGATGTCTGGAGAAACGGCGGCTCACTTGATTCGTGAATATCAACAAACCCTGATCGCAGATGCTCATATTCTTCATAAAAAGAAAACCAAGCAAGACCTTGATCTGACTGCACTAGACTACTCCGATCTAGAAGGCATGATGGAAGGGCATCCTTGGATTACTTATAACAAGGGAAGAATTGGTTTTAGCTATGAAGATTACCTCACATATGCACCCGAACAGCAACAAGCCACTTCATTTTTATGGATTGCCGTTCGCAAAGATCATACTGACCTTCGCTTCGTCGAACAGGTTGACTTAGAAGCCCTCATTCAAGAGGAAATAGGAGCAGAGCTTGCTAATGAGTGGAAAAACCAACTCGTTCAAGATGGACATCTGACGGATGATTATATTTTTATGCCGGTACATGAATGGCAATGGGATCAATACCTGATTCAAATGTTTGCTGAGCAAATCGCAACCCACGTCATCATCCCGATGGGTCGTGGTACAGACGAGTACCTACCGCAACAATCCATACGTACCTTTGTCAACATAACCCGAAAAGATCGCTACCATGTAAAACTGCCAATGAGCATCCTAAACACGCTCGTTTACCGCGGGCTCCCAAGTGAGCGTACGGTCTTAGCGCCTGAGATCACCACGTATATCCAAAACATCTATCGTCATGACACCTTCTTACATGATGAGCATCGAGTAATTCTACCTGGTGAAAACGCAAGTATCAATCTCAGCCACCCGTACTTTGAAAAAATCGCTGGCTCCCCTTACCAATACCTAGAGCTACTCGGCTGTATCTGGCGAGAAAGCATCTATAACTTGATTGATGAAGGCGAACAACCGATTACCTTAGCTTCCCTTCTCTATGTAGATGGGAGCGGGAAACCCTTCATTCAATCCCTAATCGAGAAATCAGGTCTGTCCGTAGAGGAGTGGATGAAAGAACTATTCGCCGTCCTTCTCCCTCCACTCTTACATTATCTATATCAATACGGGGTCGTCTTCTCCCCACACGGACAAAACACGATCCTAGTACTAAAGGACCACCGTCCACACCGCTTAGCCATTAAGGACTTCGTGGACGATGTAAACGTCAGCAAATACCCATTGCCAGAACTTGCAACCCTTTCCGACGAACTTCGCCAAGTACTACGAAGCGAAGAGCCAGAAGGATTATGCCAGTTTATCTTTACCGGGCTATTCGTTTGCCACTTCCGCTATCTAGGGCAACTACTAGAAGCACATACCGGTTGGAGTGAGCAATGCTTCTGGAAAGAAGTACGAAGCGTAATTGAATCCTATAAAAAACGCTTCCCACAACTAGAAGAGCGCTTTGAAGTCTTCGATCTATTGCGACCTGAGTTTACCAAACTATGCCTCAACCGCAATCGGATGCTCGATTACGGATACGGCGATGATGCCGAGCGCCCTCATGCATCCGAGTTTGGCAAAGTACGCAACCCGTTGGCGATGGTGGCAATCAATCAGTAAGTGAAATAAAGGAATGTCTAGAATTACTCAAAGCTTGAATAACAAAAAACGTGTGCGACTTCCCGCACACGTTTCTTTATTTACACCCTCTACTAAAGAACAAATCTAATGTTAACCAGTAAATTAGAATGGACTAGGGGCAATGTATCTGACCACTGCGATGTTAGTGAGCCTGCTTAGCGCAGTCCTTCGTAGCTAGGGCGTTTTGTGGCAATGTTTGAGCGTTCTTTGCGAGTTTTGCCACTTGCCCGAAGCGAAGAAGGACGGAGCGGACTTGCTTTTCCACATCCTTGCAGGCTCACTATTTGAGTTGTGGGCAGATACATGCCCCGGTGCATCCTATTGTAGTTAAGCTATAGATGTTCTTACCCCTTCGATACATCCTCACCAAAATACTTCTTCGAAATCTTCTCCAACGTACCATCTTTCTTCATCTCATCAATCGCCTTATTCACCGCTTCTAACAACTTAGAATTCCCTTTCGGAATTGGAAACGCACTTTCTGCACGTTCCATCGGTTCACCCACTGTTTTAACCGGCAACTTATTTGTCTTCATCATCTCAGCAATCGCCAAACGATCATTCATACTAAAGTCAATTCGTTTCGCCGCCACGTCACGCATAGCCGTCATCATATCTTCATATGCCTTAATCTCTGCTCCAGCATCCGTTGCCATCTTTCCATAGTTACTAGTTGGCGTCTGACCTGCTTTTTTCCCTTTTACATCGGCAATTGCTTTAATCGTATTGTTATCTTGCGCAACCACCATTTGGGCAAATGAAATCGTATACGCTTGGCTAAAATCAAATTTTTCTTTTCGTTCCGGCTTAATCCCTACTTGATTCGCAGCAAGATCTATCTTTTTCGTTTGAAGGCTTGTCAACATACCATCCCAAGGAATCTCTTGAAACTTCGCTTGAACGCCTAAACGTTTGGCCACTTCTTTGGCTACTTCTACATCATAACCTGTTAGTTCATTTGTTTTCTCTTCATGATAACTAAAAGGTTTATAGGTGCCTTCTGTTCCAATCGTAATAAACCCTTGTTTTTTAATTGTATCGTAAAGGTCAGTGCCTGTTGCTTTTTCTCCTTGGCCACCACCACAACCGGTAACCACCATTGAAAAACTCAACACTACACCTAAAAGCCACTTCTTCATTCTCGTATCCTCCTAAAAAGCTAATCCCTAGTATATTAATATGAATTTAAGGTTTTACAAAGAACAATCTTACGCCCCTTTCGAATAGCTGTCAACTCTAGTGATCAAAAAAGCTTCGACTATGACCAAATAGGCGTGCATGCATCTTAGTAGCAAACGAATCCGTCATCCCTGCGATATAATCACAAACCACCCTGGCGCGATCGGAATCGGAAGAAACTTGTTGATACAAGATGCGATCATTTTCAGAAAGGAGTAGATGATTATTCATCATCGCTTCAAAAAGTTGATGGATCATGCGCTGGCCTTTAAAGGCAACCATCTGCACTTTCTGTGAATGAATAACCCGATCCATGACAACTTGGCTGAAGCTCTCCAAGATAGCTTGTAAATCTTCTGGCATCGAAACGATATGAGAAATTCTCATCGAAGGAACTTGGTCCGCAGAAAAAAGCTGATGCACTTCTAAATTTTGAATAAATGTGGAAATAATAGCACCAAAGACTCGATTTAGTTGGTATTTTAAACTGTCTCGATCTGATTCCAATTGCTTTAAATCAGAAATGGCTTGCTGAAGAACGGGTTCTTTATTGTATTTGAGGAATACTTGTACTAGATCAACTAATTCCTCCACCCGCAAAAAGCCGAGATTAATAGCATCTTCGAGGTCGTGAGTCGCATAGGCGATATCATCGGCAAGTTCGATAATGGAACATTCTAATGGTTTATGTACTGTTTTTAGATATCCATTCGGCAGTTCCTTGGTACGAGTTAGAAAAGCACGTTCTTCCGTAGTAAAAGGAGCTAACATCCAATCAAAGGCTTCTTGATCACTCTGGTAGGCACTTGCTTTGGGAGGATGCTGGGTTAGCGCTGGATCTGTAACATCTGCCATCGCTTTGTTAAGCAGGATTGGATACTTTAAAATAGACATCAGTAAGCCCCGAGTCGGATTCAATCCTAGCTTTTTATCTCCTTCTAATCGGGTTAAGATACGAAAGGTTTGAGCATTCCCCTCAAAGCCACCATAAGGTTTCATGCATTCATGCAAGGCGTATTCTCCATGATGTCCAAAAGGAGGATGCCCCAAATCATGAGCAAGGGCGGCCGCTTCTACGAGTGAAGCATCTAAACTTTTCTTTTCTTGGAATACAGCATTATTCTCATTGAGATGAATCACAATTCCCCGGGCAATTTGTGCCACTTCCATCGAGTGTGTTAATCGAGTCCGATGAATATCACCTACATCTAAGCCGATTACTTGCGTTTTCGCTTGTAATCGCCGAAATGCTGCACTGTGAACAATTCGGCCATAATCTTTTTCAAACGGATCTCGGGCATCGGGTATACTACTCATACTAGAAGGACCACGGCGCTCATAATCACTGGTTTGATAACATGTGTTATACTCATTACGTTCCAATATCATTCCTATACACCCCTATTTTTCTTAATAATTTACATGTTGGTTTCTTTATATTCTCAAGTCAAATATTTTTATTGATTGTACCATGAACAGAAAAGAGGGAACGAACTTGATGTACAAAATTATGGTTGTAGAAGACGATCCGAAAATTGCTCAACTCTTACAAGACCACCTAACTCGCTATGAATTTCAAGTAGAAATTGCAACTCAATTTAACCAAATTACCGAAGAATTTATGAGAATGCAGCCTCATCTCGTACTGATGGATTTAAATCTGCCAAGCTTTGACGGATTCTATTGGTGCAGACAGATTCGTCAGACCTCCAAATGCCCTATTCTCTTCATCAGTGCTCGTGAAGGGAGTATGGAGCAAGTGATGGCTTTAGAAAATGGAGCCGATGATTATATTACAAAGCCATTTCACTATGAAATCGTACTAGCAAAAATCCGCAGTGCCCTGCGTAGAGCATATGGAACGTATGCGAATCAAGGGGAGCGAACCGTAGAGGTAGAGGGTCTAGTTTTATATCCTGAACGAATGTTACTTACACTAAAAGATCAAAGTGTTGAGTTAAGCCAAAAAGAAGCCATTTTAATAGAAGCACTCATGGAAAAGAAGATGCGTGTGGTGAGTCGAGATCAACTATTAGATCGGCTGTGGAATGACCAACACTTTATTGATGATAATACATTAAATGTTTACGTAACCCGTGTGCGCAAGAAGTTTCGGGATCTAGGTATCCAAGAAGCAGTTGAAACAGTAAGGGGCTCTGGTTACATGCTAAAAGTAACATGGAGCAAGGAAGCATGAGGTTATTTTTTCGTGAACATATCCCGTTGTTGGTCTTCTACTTTATCCAGATGGCTTTATTTCCACTACTCTACTGGCTAGATGGCTATAAGCATTTGCCGATCATCTTTTACTCCATGGGATTAAGCCTATTTTTCTTAACGGCTTATTTACTGCAACGCTTTATCAATCACAAAACATTTTATCGCCGTATGTCCCAAACGATCGATGCCTTAGATGATGCAATGCAAAAATCGGGGGACTCACCGCTTCCAGAAGCATTGGATCATTTAATGGAGAGGCAATTCCAATGCTATCAAGATGAAATCATTCACTATAAGAAAAAATTACAGGATCACATTACGTTTATTAACCAATGGGTTCATCAGATGAAAACACCCATCTCTGTAATCCATCTAACGGTTCAGGATGATGATAACCCGCAGAGTAAAAGCATCCAAGAAGAGTTAGACCGTCTCCGAAAAGGCCTCGACATGGTACTATACGCTTCTCGCCTAGATGAATTTGAGCATGATTTCCATGTAAAATCGATCTCCTTAGCATCCTTGGTCAAAAAAGTGATCTCAGAGAATCGACGCCTCTTTATCCGGAATAAAGTATATCCTGACATTCAAGTTCCAGATGATCTCACCGTTTATAGTGATGAAAAATGGCTGGGCTTTATCTTAAATCAATTATTAACCAATGCAGTTCGATACTCCGCTGGAAAAGGGCAAAAAATTGCCTTTCAGGTAAAACAAGCGGAGAGCACTTTAATGTTGGAAGTATGCGATCAGGGTATCGGGATTCCCCAGCAAGATTTACGTCGTGTGTTTGATCCTTATTTCACTGGAGAACATGGTAGGGAGTATCAAGAATCTACAGGAATGGGCTTGTACTTAGTACGGGAAATCTGTAAAAAACTAAATCATAGAGTGGTAATTGAATCAGAAGTCGGAGTAGGGACAACGGTGCTCCTTATCTTTGATCGTGTCTGATAATGTGGAATAGAACCCCTTTCAAACTGGAGGGGGTTCTATTCCACATCATCTTACAGAAAAGTAAGCAAATATTAATCTAATTACATAGTAGCTCTCCTCATTTCCCTCTATATTTAAGACTAGAAACAAACATCAACTAGTCAGTCATCCTAGAGGGGAGTAAGTACACATCATGAATTTTCGACAGTTCGCTTTTTATAACGTACGTAGAAATATATACACCTACATCGCCTATTTTCTCAGTAGCTCATTTGCGGTCATGACCTTTTTTACATACCTTATGTTCATCTTCCACCCCGAAATCTCCAATGCTCCATTAGGTGGATTTGTATCAATTGGAATGAAGCTTTCCTCCTATGTAATCTTCACCTTTTCCATCTTATTTGTCATGTTTTCTCTAAGCGATTTTCTCAAAGCACGTCTTAAGGAATTCGGAGTCCTAACCATCTTAGGAGCACAGAGAAAACAACTAAACTATTTAATCTTTCTAGAAAACTTGATCATCGGTACAGCCGCTGTTATCACGGGAATATCAACAGGATTCCTATTTTCTAAACTATTTTTCATGATCGCTTCCCATATCTTAGATATGAAACCACTACACACATATCTATCCATGAAAGCCATCTGGATCACAGCTACTGCCTTCATGAGTCTCTTTGTCATCATTTCCATTATGACAAACGTCTTCATCCGTCAGAGCAAAGCAATCGAAATAATAAAAGGAACGATTAAACCAAAAAAAGAGCCAAAAGTATCGATCTGGCTAGCACTACTATCCGTAGTCACCCTTTTGATATCGGTTTTCCTTCTACAGGGATCCCTGCCACTCTTAGCAATCCCATTTGATATTATCGGGCTCTACTTCTTCTTCACTCAACTAACGGTACTCATCGTTCGTCAATTGAAAAAGAATCGTCACTACTACTGGCGCGGACTTAACTTACTATGGATATCCGAAATGGCCTACAAATTAAAAGATAATGCTCGCATGTTCTTCATCGTTACCGTTGTAACGGTTATGTCATGTACCTCTGCCGGGTTGATCTTAGGGGTACAGAAACAGAGTCATCAAGAATTTACTAAAATGCCATTTGCTTTCACGGTTAACTCTGACTATCATGGGGAAAATGGGCAGAAGACTACACAACTCATGCAAAAAATAGAACAAACTCTCCATCAACAAAAAACAGAGCACCAAAAAATTTCGAACAAGAGAATGATCACTCCGTTTACAAACACAAAAGGAATCTTCTTTCTCACAAGACAATCTGACTATGTAAACTTAGCGAAATCACTTTCTCTACCGAGCATCTCCCTACAGCCAAATGAAGCACTATTAATCAGCTCCACGGTGAGCAAAAATAAGCCCGAAAAAGATTTACAGCATCTATCATTTAAAGAATCTGGACTCCCTACCCTCCAGATTAAAAAACAAATAGAACAAACTATATTCGGGACCTATAATCTTGTCATAGTAAGCGATCAAACCTATGCACAAGTAAAACCCACTTTATCATTGCTTGCAGATGAAGTGGTTACGTACCAATATGCGATCCCTAGTTGGTCCAATCCGAAGGACATCATCTCATCCAACTCAATCGAAGCTAAAATCGGGATGGAATTAAAAAGCTGGTACCAATCCACTTATGGAAACAAGCAACTGGATAGCGACTTCTCAACACGGGCCGCGGATTTCCAACTCTTTAAACAAGGAATCAATTTTACAATGTTAATCGGATTATTTAACGTTGCCATCTTTCTCATTTTCACAGCAAGCTTCCTCTACTTCAAGCTATTTACAGACTTGCGACATGATCAACGGTATTACCATGGCTTATCCAGAATGGGACTAAGCAATAAAGAAATGCGAAACGTAGCAACCAAGCAAATCGCGCTTCTCTTCTACATCCCACTCTTCTTTGCTGGTATTCAGACATTAGGGTGTGTCTTAAAACTATTTTCTATCTCACTGAGCCAGTCTAAAAATGGAAGCCAGATATACAAACGCCAAAAAAGAGGTGGCTAACTTGTC